>NZ_JBDVOT010000058.1:0-43906 GCF_039968975.1 Maribacter sp.
GTAAACATTTCAGTCCTTGAAACCTTAAAAGCTTTGTTTGGAACAGCTACTGAAAATTCTACTTATTACATTGTTCGGGAATATAGACTGCCAAAAGCAATAACCGCAATTTTAGTCGGTGGCGGATTGTCCTTGAGCGGATTACTAATGCAGACATTATTCAGAAACCCCTTGGCAGGTCCTTACGTACTTGGTATTAGTTCTGGCGCAAGTTTAGGTGCAGCGCTCTTAATCATGGGAACATCGCTATTTTCCGGTGCGTTCACTTTTTCTACATTTAATGATATTACACTAGCTATAGCATCTAGCCTTGGTTCTTTTTTGGTATTATCTTTAGTTCTTGTTGTAGCAGCAAGAGTAAAAGACACCATGGCACTACTGATTATAGGGCTCATGTTCGGGAGTATTACTGCTGCCATTGTAAGTGTACTTTCTTATTTTTCTAAGGCTGAAAAATTACAACAGTATATATTTTGGTCTTTTGGCAGCTTAGGTAATTTATCTTGGGTGCAATTACTTATAGTCGCTATATGCACAATAACAGGTGTTTTTCTTAGCATCATATCCATTAAACCATTAAACGCTTTTTTACTTGGTGAAAATTACGCCAAGAGTTTAGGCATTGGTCTACAAAAATCGCGGTACTTTATTATAGTCGCCACTGGTCTACTTGCGGGATCTATAACTGCATTTGCCGGTCCAATAGCCTTTGTTGGCCTAGCTGTGCCGCATATTACCAAACAACTATTTCATACCACAGATCATAAAGTTCAAATTCCCGCAGTACTTTGCTGTGGTGCCATTTTAATGCTGCTCTGTGACACTATTGCGCAATTGCCAGGCTCAGTTAGTGTCTTACCAATAAATGCCATTACTAGTATTTTTGGAGCTCCGGTCGTAATTTGGCTATTGGTTCGTAAAAGAAAAATGATATTTTAATTTTAAACTGACATCATCACTAAAAACATAGCACATAGCACCCTTTCTATTAACAATTTATCCGTTGGGTATGATGATAAAATTGTTGTGTCTAATATTTCGTTTGAATTAAATAAAGGAGAACTTGCGGCTATTGTTGGTATTAACGGAATAGGAAAATCTACATTGTTAAAAACCTTAGGTAATTTTCAGCCAAAAATTTCTGGCTCAATAACAATTGAAGGAAAAGAATTATCTACCTATAACGAATTACAAATAGCATCTAAAATTAGTGTTGTTCTTACAGAACCAATTGCATCTAAAAATTTATCTGTTTATGAGCTACTGGCTCTAGGCAGACAACCATACACAAATTGGCTAGGTAAATTAGCCGATAAAGATATTTCTATCATAAATAATAGTATTGACATTTTAGAATTGAAACCTTTCTTAGATAAAAAGTGTTTTCAGTTGAGTGATGGACAATTACAACGGGTACTTGTAGCAAGAGCTTTAATTCAAGATACCGATATCATATTATTAGATGAACCAACCACTCACTTAGACCTGTACCATAAGGTTCAGATTTTAAAACTACTGAAATCTATTGCGCGCAAAACAAATAAAGTGATATTGTTCACTAGTCATGAAATTGAACTTGCTATTCAGCTATGTGATAAGATACTTATTTTAGACGGAAAAGAGAATGCATTCAATGAGCCATGTAAATTAATCGAGAACAATAATTTTGACACCCTCTTCCCTGCCGACACCATTTCTTTTGATGCCAAGACAGGCTCTTTTAGAATAAATAAATAGATATTTCTACATTTATAAGATATTCAATTAGGTATGTTAATTAAAAACAGACCGGCTCATTTAAACTTTACTACCCAATCAAGTATCTTTACCAGATTACTCTAATTCAATAATGAACGAAATTTATATTTATTTGATCATTGCTATCCTTTGTCTTGCCATTGGATATTTTTTGGGTAACTATATTCAGCTTCTAAAAACAAAATCTCGTCAAAGCACTTTAGAAGAAAGAGAGCAGCAAATGCTTAATAATCTTTCTGTTTTTCAAGATCGATTAAAAGCGAGTGAGAATCATAAATCACAGCTACAGTCAGATAAAGAACAATTAGGCAATCAGATTGTTCGCTACCAAGCAGACTTAGAAAATTTACAGCAAAAGAATAGAGAACAGAAAGAAGAAGTAGAAAAGCTTCAAGAAAAATTCACGAAAGAGTTTGAAAATCTTGCCAATAAAATATTAGAAGAAAAAAGTTTAAAATTTACCGAACGTAATGAGAAGAACATTAAAAATATTCTTACTCCGTTAAA
This sequence comes from Maribacter sp., assembly GCF_039968975.1. Lineage (GTDB taxonomy): Bacteria > Bacteroidota > Bacteroidia > Flavobacteriales > Flavobacteriaceae > Maribacter. Next base: position 2,266 of record NZ_JBDVOT010000058.1, read on the forward strand.
TGAAAAAATACTTCTTTTTGAAAAGAAAGTTGAAGAAAGTCAGAAAGAAAACATTAGCATTCATTCGGCTTTAAAAGAACAATTATTAAATCTACAAACCCAAAATATAAAAATTACCCAAGAGGCAGAAAATTTAACAAAAGCCCTAAAAGGTGATAGTAAAATGCAGGGTAATTGGGGCGAGCTGGTTTTGGAGCGCGTATTAGAAAAATCAGGTTTAGAGAAAGATAGAGAATACACCGTTCAGCAAAGTTTTACTCGTGAAGATGGTAGCCGAGTACTACCAGATGTTATCATAAACTTACCTGATGGTAAAAAAATGGTAGTTGACTCTAAGGTTTCTTTAACCGATTACGAACGTTATGTAAATGCCGAAGATGAACTTAGAGAAAAGTTTATAAAAGACCATATTAACTCGTTAAGAAGACACGTAGATCAATTATCTGCCAAGAAGTATGAAGATTTGTATGAAATGGAGAGTCCTGATTTTGTTTTAATGTTCGTTCCTATTGAACCTGCTTTTGCAATTGCTATAAATCAAGACAACTCTTTGTACAATAAAGCTTTTGAGCAAAATATTATTATTGTTACTCCTTCAACTCTTCTTGCTACCTTACGCACCATTGATAGCATGTGGAATAACGAAAAACAACAAAGAAATGCCATTGAAATAGCACGACAAGCAGGTGCACTTTATGATAAGTTTGAAGGCTTTGTTAGCGACCTCATGAAAGTAGGTAAAAAAATGGACGACGCTAAAGATGAATACCGTGGCGCAATGAACAAACTAGTTGAGGGTCGTGGAAATATTATCACTAGTATTGAAAAACTTAAAAAAATGGGTGCGAAAGCGAAAAAATCAATCCCTGAATCACTTATAAACAGAGCACTTGATGATGATGATTTTGAAGAAGAACCTAAATTAAAATTGTAAAACCAACCATTAAATATTAAACTAAACACATGAAAAAAATAATATCATTACTGTTATTAAGCGTAGTCGTTATTGGCGCGCTTTATTATGCCTTCATTTATTTTGTTACTTTTAGTAAAGGCGTTAGATCAGGAGAACTTATAAAAATAAGCCACAAGGGCGTAATAGTAAAAACTTGGGAAGGAGAAATAAGTCAAGGTATTTCAGGTGCTCAAATATTCTCTTTCTCAGTATTGGATAAAGACCAAGAAGTCATTGATAAATTACAGGAATATCAAGGTCAGTACGTGAAAGTGAGTTATGTAGAACGCTACACCACCTTCTTTTGGCTGGGTGACACTAAATACTTTGTAACTGAGGTACACGCAGAAAAATCACCACATTTTAGAAATTAAAAAAGAAACACAAAGACTATGGAAAAATTTAAAAGTGTAAGGGAGTCTAGAGTTTCCATTACTGAGTTGATGCTACCTTCTCACTCAAACTTTGGAGGAAAAGTGCATGGTGGTCATATATTAAACTTAATGGATCAAATTGCTTTTGCATGTGCATCTAAACACTCTCAACAATATTGCGTAACAGCATCGGTTAACCGTGTAAACTTTCTAAATCCTATTGAAGTTGGCGAACTAGTGACCTTAAAAGCAAGTATAAACTATACAGGTAGAACTTCTATGGTAGTTGGTGTTCGTGTTGAATCAGAGAATATTACATCTGGCACTAAAAAACACTGTAACTCATCTTACTTTACCATGGTGGCTAAGGGAACAGATGGTAAAAATGTTCCCGTACCAGGTTTAATTATTTCTGACGACCAAGGTATTAGAAGATTTGCACGTAGCAAATACCGCAAATTAGAGGCTCAAGAAAGAGACACTAAATTTGAATCCAAAACCTTTAATTCAGAAGAATACATTAAAGAATTGCAATCTGAAAATATTAAGATTGAAATGAAGTAAGAAGCTTTGCTGCGGCAGCATCTAAAAACCAGACCAAGTCTTTTGTTTTAGGTGCTACGTGACTTGCAGGATATTCTAAATATCCTTCTTCCCTATCCACTATTATTTTCACTTTTTCTGCCTTAGTCTCACCTGTTACCAAGAAAGCAACAGTTTTGGCATTATTTATTATTCTACCCGTAAGCGAAACACGTCTTTGACCCGATTCTGGGTGTATAGCAACCTCACAATTATCTGGAGAAACCCAAAGATTAATTTCATGAGGAAAAATTGATGCCGTGTGCCCATCATCTCCCATACCAAGTATCACTAAATCAAATTGAGGTAAACCTAATTCTTTTGGCAACTCTTTATCTAGCAACTCACCATAACGTTTGGCTTCGGTTTTTGGGTCATCTTCACCTTTAATTCTATGAATATTCTCTTCTGGTATATCTACTTTAGAAATTAGGTGTTCTACCGTCATTTTATAGTTACTCTCATCATCGGTAGGTGCTACACATCTTTCATCTCCCCAGTATAAATGGATGTTTTTCCAATCTACATCACCAGAAAATTCCTTTGCGAGGACATCAAATACAATTTTAGGGGTACTACCGCCAGACAAGGCTATATGAAAAGCTTTTTGAGTACCTGATTTTTCAATTAAATACTTAGAAAACTCTTCTGCAACCTTTACTTTATTTTGATAAACTTTTAATTCCATTCTTACTTTTACTTTAATTGTAACGACTACTAATTAGCAAATAACACAATAGCCAGATTCATCTGCCAAGTTTTCACTAGGGTTTCTCCATTCCCCAACACCTTCAATAAGCTCATTGGCATTTTCTGGACCCCAAACACCGGCTGCATAACCGTACATTTTAACATCTTTGCTACTATTCCAATATTCAAGAATTGGATCTACAAAAGCCCATGCCGCTTCAACTTCGTCTGCTCTTGCATATAATGTAGCATCACCTTGCATTGCATCTAATAATAGACGCTCATAGGCTTCCATAACATTTGTCTCTGATAAACTAGAGTAATAGAAATCCATATTTGCACGTTCTACCTCAAATCCTTGTCCCGGTACTTTTACACCAAATTTGATTAGAATACCTTCATCTGGCTGAATTCGAATAACTAATTTGTTATCCTTGTTATTAATTCCAGATTCCTTAAAAATTTGATGATGCGGAGTTTTAAAATGTATAACTACCTCTGTTACTTTTGTAGGCATACGTTTTGCCGTTCTCACGTAAAAAGGAACATCTGCCCAACGCCAGTTATCAACAAAGAATTTAACTGCAGCAAAGGTTTCTGTTGTTGAGTTTTTATCAACCCCCTCCTCTTCTCTATATCCTTTTACTTCTTGCCCGTCAATTTTAGAAGATACATATTGTGCTCTGATTGTATTTTCAAAAAGTGTTTTCTCGTCATTCATAATTCTAAGCGACTTCAATGCTTTCAGCTTTTCATTACGAATTTCTTCTGCATCTGCACTTAAAGGAGGCTCCATTACAATTAACGCAACTATCTGTAGCAAATGACTCTGAAACATATCTCTCAATGCTCCAGATTTATCATAATACCCACCTCTTTTTTCAACACCAACACTTTCTGCATTGGTAATCTCTACATGATGAATATAGTTCCTGTTCCAAAGTGGCTCAAAAATACTATTGGCAAAACGTGTTACCAATAAATTCTGAACTGTTTCCTTACCTAAGTAATGATCTATTCTGAATATTTGACCTTCTTTAAAATAAGTATGTAAACCGTCATTTAATTCTTTGGCAGAATCTAGACTATAACCAAATGGCTTCTCAACAATCAACCTTCTCCAACCATTTTTTTCATTATTTAAACCTTGGTCAGATAAATTTTTTGCAATTGGCTGATATAGACTTGGCGGTGTAGATAAGTAGAACATATGGTTGCCGTCCGTACCGTATTTCTGATCTAAATCTGAAATACGCTTTTCTAAACGCTCATATGATGTATCATAATCAGAACCTAAATCTTCGTAAAAAAGTTTATTTGCGAACTTTTCAATGAAATCATTATCAAACTCTTCTCGTTCTTTCTCTAAATAAGGGCTTTCTAAAACTACCTTACTTCTAAATTGTAAATCGCCTAAATCACTCCTACTCACACCCAACACCACAAAATTATCAGGTAACTCATTTCCCTTATATAAATTGAATATAGCTGGTATAAGTTTTCTTGCCGTTAAATCTCCAGATGCCCCAAAAATTACGAGCATTTGATTTTCTGTCTTTTTCATTATAGGTTGATATTCTTTATTCTTCAAATATCTTAAAAACTAAGCCATTATCGGGCGTTATTAAGATACAATTTGGATTTAAAGTCAATATTTTAAATTATTTTTGATTCACATTATGTTACAAACAATAAATAATTAAAAATTGTAACATTATAATGTATTCTAATTATAAAACATTCAATTTATGTACGATTTTGGTTTAGTAGGTCTTGGAGTAATGGGACAAAATTTTATCCTTAATGTAGCCGATAACGGATTTTCTGCCTATGGATATGATTTAGATGACGAAAAAGTAGAGGCTTTAAAGACTTTAGGAGGAGATTTAGATAAAGTAAGTGCCTCTAGCAACATAAAAACGTTTGTAAAAAACCTTAAGCAACCACGTAAAATTATGCTTTTGGTTCCTGCTGGTAAAATTGTAGATGGCGTAATAGAATCCTTATTACCACATATTGATGAAGGGGATATAATTATTGATGGAGGAAACTCTTTCTTTACAGATACTGACAGAAGAGAAGCTTATTTACAAGAGAAAGGTATCAACTTTTTTGGCGCAGGTGTTTCTGGTGGCGCTAAAGGTGCACGTAAAGGACCTAGCATTATGCCGGGTGGATCAAAATCTGCCTACGAACATATTAAACCAATTTTCGAAGCTGTATCGGCTAAATATAAAGGCGAACCTTGTGTTGCATATTTAGGTCCAAAATCTGCCGGAAACTACGTGAAAATGGTTCATAACGGTATAGAATATGGATTAATGCAATTAACTTCTGAAATCTATGATGTTCTTAAAAAAGGAGGAGATTATGATAATGATGAGTTACACAGCACTTTTGCAAAATGGAACTCAGGAAGGTTACAATCTTTTTTAGTTGAAATAACTTCTGAAATTTTTGAACAAGAAGATGATTTGGTAAAAGGGAGATTAGTTGATCAAATCTTAGATAAGGCAAAACAAAAAGGTACCGGTAAATGGACAAGTCAAAATGCGATGGATTTAGGTATTCCTGTTCCTTCTATAGATGTTGCCGTGAGTATGCGTGAACTTTCTGCACTAAAAGACGAAAGAATTAAAGCCGATGCCCTATATGATAGACCAACAGTAGCCCATATGGACAAAGAGAAGCTAGAAGCCTTAACGGAAAAGGCATTGTACTTCTCATTTATAATTACATACTCTCAAGGTTTACATCAATTAGCAGATGCCTCTAGGGAATATGGTTACGACTTAGACATTTCTGAAATTGCCAAAATATGGAGAGCAGGCTGTATTATTCGTGCTGGCTTATTAGCAGATATTACTGAGGCTTTCAAAGCTGAACCAACACTACCTAATCTGTTGCTTTCACCAAATTTTGTAGATAAAGTAAAAGAAACTGTTGATGCGGCAAGAGAGCTAGTAGCATTTGGTGCGAAAAATGGAATTCCGTTACCTGGTTTATCCAATTCACTTACTTATTTTGATGCCTATACTTCTAGCAAATTGCCTTTGAACCTTATTCAAGCGCAAAGAGATTACTTTGGTTCTCATACGTATGAGCGTTTAGACCGTGAAGGTATTTTTCATACAGAATGGGAAGATTAAACAATATCAATTGAGAAAATTAAATATATCTTTTAGTAGCATTTGCCTTATAGCTGTTTTCGCCACTACAATACTATCTTGTAAGCAAACATCTAAAGAAGAAGTTCCTGTAGAAATACTTGATAACCACACTTTAGACAGAAAGGCAAATGCTACTTTAAACGATTCTCTTACCAGAGAGGTATATGTTCCTATATATTCTGATATCTATAATCAGACAAGAGATTCAAGAACTCTACTTACCGCTACTTTGAGCATTAGAAATACCAGCTTAAAAGATAGTTTATTCGTTAGTAAAATTGATTATTACAATACGGAAGGCGACTTGGTCAGAAGCTATATAGACTCCCCTATTTACCTTACCCCAATGGAATCTATTGATTATGTTATTGAACAACAAGATACCTCTGGTGGTAGTGGTGCTAATTTCTTAATTGACTGGTACTCCAAAAAACAATTAAAACCGTTGTTTCAAGCAGTGATGGTTGGTGGCTTAGGTGCGCAAGCTTTTTCTTTTACCACAGAAGGAATTGAGATTACCGAAGAATAGCCTAAATCAATAAAAATATATTAAAGTCTATTTTTCATACTGCTTCATATGTATTCTATTTACGTTATTGAATTATCTAAAAAAGTGTTTTCCGAGAACAGAAAATTTCGGGAAGCTAACCCACAATTCAATGGAGTATTGGAATGCCTATATGTTGGTATGACCAGCAAAACACCAAAGGAACGTTTTGATCAGCATAAGAACGGCACATTAAGTAAAAAAGGACATAAACTTTCTTCTACAATTGTACAGAAATACGGTTTATATTTACGTGGCAGTCTTTTCAATCATATAGACCCTATTAAATCAAGAACAGAAGCTCTAAAAATGGAAGAGCAGTTAGCACTTGAACTTAGACGTAAAAAGTATGCGGTCTGGTTTAATTAATAACCAATCAACTATTTCGGCACAGGCGTTACAGCATCTAAAAGTTCATCTTCCATACCGTAGTATTTTAATGCAAATCCAAATGCAATAACTGATAATATTACACCTATAATAAATACTGTATACGTCCAGCGTAACAACCTATACTTCTCTTGCAATACTTTACCTAGATAGTATAAATCCATACTTAAAGAGTCATAGATAGATTCTTTGCTTTTTATAATATCTCTTAATTTGGATTTAAAGTCACCCAACTCCATAGCATGAAAATTTCCAAAGAATAAGAAATTGGTATCCTTCTTCTTAATGTCTTCTTCTACCACATCTGTATTATCCACTTTTGGTCTTGTTGCCAGCACCGACATAATCATTGAAGCTATACTAAAGAGAACAAAAATTACCGTTGGATAAATAAGATATGAATTTGATGGTGTATCTAATTTTGGTATAAGATTAGCTAACAATAACGAAATAATTATTGCATTGACCGACAATAGAATGTTTGCTTTGGTATCTGCTATATCACTCAATTTAATATGATTTCTAAGCTCTATACGGTATAAGGATTGAATAGCCCGTTGCGGACTCTCATCTTTTAATTTAGCTTTTAATATTTCTTTCTTTTCTGTCTTTTCAGCTTTCTGTAACCTCGATATTAGCTTTAGAATATTTTCCTCTTTATGCTCTTGCCAATTTCCCTTGGCAAAGTCAGTATAATATCGATGCTCTATTCTAAGTTTTTCAAGATAGTTTAGCCTCCATGTATCTAAATCAGGATTGGTTTCATTGAAATTTTCTAACTCTAACCGCAATAACTGAAGCATTTCTTCAAAATCTTCTGATGAATAAAACCACGTACAAACATCTTTTACAATGGCTTCTGCCTCATTTTTAGGCTTATCGTTTTTCCATGCACTCTCTATTAATTGAACTACAAAAGTAATTTTATCCTGTGGACAATTATTTTCTTGTAAAAAGCTTGTGGCCAAATACACACTCTCTTGAACATGATTATCATAATCTATTGAAAACCCAGCATAAAGAAACCATGAAGCTAATAGCACGCTATTGATATCAATATCTTCATTTGTTGATGATTCTAGTACCTCGTTTGCTTTTGTTACAGTTTTACTAGCATAACTTTGACTATGAAATAGAAAGTTTTTGTTCATCTGTTCCGATAACAAGTTCTTTATATATTTTTCTGCTTTTATTACTGTAATATCCATCATAACTTTAAGTTTATTGATTATAAAATGCTAAGCGTAGACTAATCTATCACACAATTAAAACATGCCATTTGCGCTTTGGTCATTTTCACATCTTCAGACCCTTTTAAAGCTTTGGTCAATTTTTTACTTTTAACCAATTCTTGTTGATACAGTTTTGCATAGTTTACTAGATTATTTCTTCTGCTTTTGATTTTGGTAATAAGCTCTTCTCCATCCAGTTCAAATATATCTTCAGGCCAAACAGAGAAAGATGATTCAATAACTTCATCAGTTAATAATTGCTGTAATTTCTTCGCTTCTTGTTCAAATACAGATGGCGGAATATCTCGCATAAAATAAACATCAAATGGGGAAATGAGACCTGATAAAAAATCAATTTCCTTTTCAAATGATTGCACTTCCGGAAGAAATGCATTGTTAGAAATTATAGTAGGCAAAACACCTTCTAGATTAAAAAAAGCATTATCTCTATCACATGGTAATGGAATTGCATTTATAGAATCGCCAATATTCTCAATTGCCCACCCCCATTGTTTGGCATGACGATCCCAATCACCTATCAACAAATCAAATAAACGTGCTTTAACTAGAGACTTTTCATCAATACCAATCTTGCTAGTATTGTTTATTTTCAGTTCTTGCAAATTATCAGTGTCCACTAATGAATCTACATTTTTAAGTCCTAACCACTTTGCATTACCCTTTGTTTCATACTCCAAAAGAAATAGTCTATTCCCATATTTGTCATTATAACTAGATAACTGCTTATGTTTTGGTACGAATACGACCTTGGGTCTGGTATTAAGGATTTTTACTTTCTCAGATAGTTTTGCTACTACCAATGCCGCATAAGGATGTTGAGCAGAAATACCGTCGACAATTATATTTTCTATACCCAATGTCTTAGCCACTTTTGGCACTAAAGGCGAGGGATCTTTAGAAACACTACGTAAAGTCATTAAAGTACCATCACCTCTCTGAACTTTTAAAGAATGTGTCTGTTTTCCGCCCCCTTCTTCCAACACCTTTACATCATCGTCAATATCAATTAAGTATAAAATAGGAACTTTTACAGGTGTAGACCATGCTTTTCTATACTGCTCTCCCTGCATTACATTTTTTAAACTATTACCCTCATATAAAGTACTTGCAGCAACCAATACCGAATCATACGATTTAAAATCTATTTCCTCTACATCAGAAAGTCCAATAATCTCACAGGTATCAAAAGTTTTATCAGTGCTAGATAATGACCAATACGTCAACCCTAAAAACACCAACATTAATAAAATCACTACTAATAGTACTCTTTTCAATCTCTTATAATTTATTTTTCAACTAAGCAAGTTTACTGATAAACACTAGTCTTGAATTATCTAATAAAATTATTTTTTAATCTTAAAAAAGTATCCATCACATTATCAACTAACTATAACCAATTCACATTTTATAATGTTAAAATTGTGATGAATTCTCATTTTAAATTCATTAAATTTAATGGTCAAACAATTATTATAACTTAAAAGTGTGTTTTTATGAATGGATTAATAATGGATTACCCACTAACCACGACTACCATATTAAATTATGCAAGAAGTGCTTTTCCTGACAAAAAACTAATCTCTTACTTACCAGATGGTAGTAGGCATGAATATAACTACGGTCAATTATACAAAAGATGTTGTCAATTAGCGAATGCCTTAAGAAACAAGCTTGGTATTACTAAAGGTGATATGGTAGGTACCTTTGCATGGAACCATTATCAGCATGTAGAACTATATTATGGAATACCTGGTATTGGAGCGGTATGCCACACTATAAATATTAGATTATCATCTCAACAGACAGAATTTATAATTAACCATTCTGAGGATAAAGTCATCTTTGTAGATGCCACCCTAGTCCCTCTATTGGAAAAAATTGCCCCAAAATTAGAGACCGTAGAAAAGTATATTATCATCAACGCACCTAAAGGTTTCACTACTTCTTTACCAAATACAATACATTATGAAGACTTAATAGGAGAGCAATTAGAAACTATTGAATGGCCTGAGCTAAATGAGAATGATGCAAGTGGTATGTGCTATACCAGTGGTACTACAGGTATGCCCAAAGGTGTATTATACTCACACAGGTCTACATATTTGCATGCTATGACCATTCTCACCCCTAATGCAGGCAATTATAGCAATAAAGACATTGTTTTACTCATTGTACCACAGTTTCATGTTATGGCTTGGGGTTTTCCATACATGTGCCTTTTAACGGGTTCAGATATGGTAATGCCTTCTTTACACCTGAGACCAGATGCTATTATTAGAATTCTGGAAAGCGAGAATATAAATAAAGCTAACGGGGTACCTTCTATTTGGAGAGGTGTTTATGAGGAAATGAAACAAAATCCGCCAAAGAAAAAATTAGCATTAGAAGAATATTTAGTTGGCGGTTCTGCATTATCTGCAAGTCTTATAGAAAATTTTGAAAAGGATTTTGGTATAAAAGGTGTTCAAGCTTGGGGTATGACAGAAACATCTCCACTTGGCACAGCCAGTAGGCTTCAGAAAAAACACGAAAGCCTTAGTAACAAAGAGCAAATTAAAATACGTGCCAAGCAGGGAATCGAGTTTCCAGGCATAGAAATGCGTATTGTCGGCGATGATGGAAAGGTTGCTCCACGCGATGGCAAAACCATGGGAGAATTACAGGTAAAAGGGGCTTGGGTAATAAAGTCTTATTTTAAGACCAATAGTCGTGATAACTTTACAAAAGACGGTTGGTTTAGAACTGGTGATGTGAGTACAATTGATGAAAATGGATACATGGAAATCACAGATCGCACTAAAGACTTAATTAAAAGTGGCGGTGAATGGATTTCTAGTGTAGCTTTGGAATTGGCACTAATGTCACACCCAAAGATTAGAGAGGCTGCGGTAATTGCCATACCTGATAAAAAATGGTCGGAAAGACCTTTGGCTACATTGGTCTTGGCCGATAGCAATAATCATGTTTCTGTTGAAGAATTGAAAGAATACTTAAGTAAAGATTTTGCCAACTATCAAATTCCAGAAAATTATAAGTTCATTGAGGAAGTGCCAAAAACAAGTGTTGGTAAATTTGACAAGAAAGAAATAAGAAGATTATACGCAGAAGGGAAACTCTAAAATAATCAAAGTTTCCCTTCCACCTATAACATAAGTCCTGTTATTGGACTATTTGCTTAAATACATTTTACGTCTAGCATAAAGATTATAAAAATCATCATCTTTTAGGCTATCAATAAATAAAATGCTTTCGCCCGTACTTTTCATTTCAGGACCTAAATTCTTATTTACATTAGGGAATTTATTAAAAGAAAATACAGGCTGCTTAATTGCAAAACCATCCAATTGAGGATTGAAATTAAAATCTTTAACCTTCTTCTCTCCTAACATTACTTTAGTTGCATAATTTACATAAGGTTCTTTATACGCTTTTGCTATAAAAGGAACTGTACGAGATGCTCTAGGGTTGGCTTCAATAATGTATACGATATCATCTTTAACAGCGAACTGTATATTGATAAGACCAACCGTATTTAGAGCCAAAGCAATTTTATTAGTATGATCTTTAATCTGTTGCATTACAAACTCGCCTAAATTAAATGGTGGCAAAGTTGCATTAGAATCTCCGGAATGTATACCACAAGGCTCAATATGCTCCATTATACCAATAATATACACATCTTCTCCGTCGCAAATAGCATCTGCTTCAGCTTCAATAGCTCCATCTAGATAATGATCTAATAGTAATTTATTATTCGGAATTTTTCTAAGAAGATCAACAACGTGTTCTTCCAACTCTTCTTTATTGATAACAATCTTCATTCCCTGACCTCCTAAAACATATGAAGGTCTAACCAATAACGGAAAATCTAACTTATCTGCCAATTCAGAAGCTTCATCTGCAGTTTCTGCAATACCGTATTTTGGAAAAGGAATATTATTCTCTAATAGCATATTTGAGAACCTACCTCTATCTTCCGCTAAGTCTAAAGCATCAAAACTAGTTCCAATAATCTTTACACCATATTTAGATAATTTTTCGGCTAGTTTAAGAGCCGTTTGACCACCTAGTTGAACAATTACTCCCTCTGGTTTTTCATGACGAATAATATCATAAATATGCTCCCAGAATACTGGTTCAAAATACAATTTATCTGCTGTATCAAAATCTGTAGAAACCGTTTCTGGATTACAGTTAATCATAATAGTCTCATAACCACACTCGGCGGCAGCTAAAACACCATGTACACAGCAATAGTCAAATTCAATACCTTGCCCAATTCTGTTTGGTCCAGAGCCAAGAACAACAATTTTCTTTTTGTCGGTTACCACACTATCATTTTCTACATATCGGGTACCATCGGGTTTCTCTATTTCTGCTTCAAAAGTTGAATAATAGTACGGTGTCATTGCCTTAAACTCTGCAGCACAAGTATCCACCAATTTATAAACCCTATTAATATTTAGTTCGGTACGCTTGTTATACACTTCACTTTCATAACAATCCACCATATGGGCTATTTGTCTATCAGCAAAACCTTTTTGTTTCGCTTCTAACAATAAATCTTTTGAAAGTGTGGCAATCGTATACTTAGAAATCTCTTTTTCTAAAAAGTAAAGCTCTTCATATTGCTTTAAGAACCACATATCTATTTTTGTAATCTCATGAATGCGACTTAACGGAATACCCAATTGTATTGCATCGTAAATTACAAACACACGATCCCAACTAGGAATAGTAAGCTTACTAATAATTTGCTCGTAATTACGGTACCCTTTTCCATCAGCCCCTAGACCATTACGCTTTATCTCTAAAGATTGCGTTGCCTTATGAAGCGCTTCTTGAAAAGAACGCCCTATTCCCATTACTTCACCTACAGATTTCATCTGAAGACCTAAAGTACGATCAGAACCTTCAAATTTATCAAAATTCCAACGTGGTATTTTTACAATTACGTAATCCAAAGTAGGCTCGAACAATGCCGATGTAGATTTAGTAATTTGATTATCTAATTCATCAAGTGTATAACCAATAGCTAATTTGGTAGCCACTTTAGCGATAGGGTAACCAGTAGCTTTAGAAGCTAATGCAGAAGACCTAGATACTCTTGGGTTTATTTCAATTGCTATAATTTCCTCTTCTTCGTCAGGACTAACAGCAAACTGTACGTTACAACCACCTTCGAAATCACCAATACTACGCATCATATGTATTGCCATATCACGCATTTTCTGGTAAATTCTATCTGAAAGTGTCATTGCTGGCGCTACAGTTATAGAATCACCGGTATGTATACCCATTGGATCCATATTCTCAATAGCACATATGATAACAACATTGTCGTTTTTATCCCTAAGTAGCTCTAACTCATATTCTTTCCAACCCATAAGGGCTTTATCGATCATCACCTCATGAATAGGCGAAATCTCTAGACCATAACTTAACTGTTCGTCAAAATCTTCTGGCTTATAAACAATTGATGCTCCCGCACCACCTAATGTATAAGAAGCTCGTATTACTAATGGAAAACCAAATTCTTGAGCAATCTCCTTACCCTTTAAAAAAGATGTTGCCGTTGCTTGCGGTGCCATGCCAACACCAATTTTCAACATTAGTTCCCTAAACTGCTCTCTATCTTCAGTAATATTAATAGCATCGATATCAACACCTATTAACTCTACTCCAAAATCTTCCCAAATTCCTTTTTTATCTGCTTCGATACAGAGGTTTAATGCCGTCTGTCCTCCCATGGTTGGTAAAACCGCGTCTATTTGAGGATGAGCCTTCAAAATCTCTAATATTGATTTTGTAGTCAAAGGTTTTAAATACACATGATCCGCCATTGAAGGATCTGTCATAATTGTTGCAGGGTTACTATTTATCAAAATAGTTTCTATACCATCTTCACGTAAGGAACGTAGAGACTGACTACCTGCATAATCAAATTCACATGCTTGACCGATAACTATAGGACCTGATCCTATTAGCAAAATGGAGTTTAAATCTTTTCTTTTTGGCATTTTATAACAATTTAATATGGGAATTGGACAAAAAAAAGGTGCTACTTTCAGAAAAGTAACACCTAAATATTTTTAAAACAATGAAATCATTATTTTTTATGGCTTGGTTCAGAGGAAACAGTTAATTTCTTTCTTCCTTTTGCTCTTCTTCTTGCAAGAACTTTTCTTCCATTAACGGAAGCCATACGCTCACGAAAACCGTGTTTGTTCTTTCTTTTTCTCTTTGATGGTTGAAACGTTCTCTTGCTCATCGCCTATATAATTAAATGCTTTGTATTAATTTTGAAATTTGCCCCTTTCATTTGGACGGGTAAAACTGGGCGCAAATATACAAAGAGTTTTTGCTTTAGCAAGGGTTATGAAAAAAAATATTTTTATAAATCCGTACGTCACAAAACCAAGCTTTTGATTAATTTTGCCCGGATTGAAATTTAGCGCTGTAATCGCTTTATTTTAATAGGGTTTCAATAAAAACTAAAAAACCTTTTTAACCATCAACTAGATTAATAAACTCAAAATATGTTCAATAAAAATTTAAAATTAATCATAGCCGGACTAATAATCGCCTATTCTGTGTATCAATTTATAGAAGGTAATATTGGAAATGGCATATTTCTAATATTGTTATCCTTAATTTTTATCTTTCTTTATTTTAGAAACGAAATTATTCTTTTGGCATTTTTAAGAATGCGAAAACAAGATTTAACCGGAACTAAAAACTGGTTAGATAAAATTAAAAATCCTGAAGCTGCATTGACTGTTAAACAACAAGGCTACTATAATTACTTACACGGTATCATTTTTTCTCAAACCAATTTAACCCAAGCAGAGAAGTACTTTAAGAAAGCACTAAAGCTTGGATTAACTATGGATTATGATGTTGCTATGGCAAAATTAAGCTTAGCTGGCATATCTATGCAGAAACGCCGTAAAAGAGAAGCAACAATGCTACTTAACGAGGCTAAGAAATTAGATAAAAATAATATGTTGACTGATCAAATAAAAATGATGCAACAACAAATGAAGAAAATCTAATACTATTCAGCTTCTCTATAATATCCTTTATTAGGAATTTCTATAGTATATTTTTTACGAGAACTATTATTTAAATGCGCCTCTCTCAACCAAGGATTGTGGCGCTTTAATATTTTGTAGTTGATTTCATATTCTTGTGCAAAATCAGCAAAATCACTTACCGGTTTATCTATTTCAACATTAAAAGTAGGTACAGCCTCGTACATATCTTCTTTCTCGATATGAAAACCATACTTTTCTGGATTAGACAGAATTTCTTTGATAGCCATAATTCTAAATACATACCTACCAGTTTCACTACCTAACAAAAGATCCCAATAATTATCTACCTGCTGAATGCCCATGTACTTATTTATAGCACCAGGACCTGCATTGTAAGCCGCAGCAGTCAAAGCCCAGCTACCATACTTATTCTTCCATCTATTTAAATATTTACAAGCAACCTCTGTTGACTTTTCTAAATGGTAACGTTCATCTACATTTGAGTTCACTTCTAAGCCATACTCCCTACCCGTTTCTCTCATTATTTGCCAGAACCCGGTTGCTCCTGCTGGAGAAACCACATTGGTTAAACCACTTTCTGCCACCGCTAGATATTTAAAATCATCAGGAATGCCATTTTTAGCCAAAATTGGTTCTATAATGGGAAAAAACTTATTCGCCCTTTTTATCAATAATACTGCATTTGATTGCCAATAGGTATTTACCAAAAATTCACGGTCTATACGCTCCAATATCTCCGGATCTGACTGTGGCACCACCTCTCCTGCAAAATTTAAGTTCTCAGGTATATCTATAGATGAAATTTTATAAGATTTAGATACATTTTTCTGAACACTGTCATTAACAACAACCTTATCATTACCTACTACAACACTTTCTGTATTTCCTACAGCAAATATCAATGTACCTGCAACGAATAACACACCCAACAACATCAATATATTTTTAATAGCCTTCATGTATTTTATCTTTATTTTATTTCTTTAAATTTTCTTTCCTTCCAAAGGTATATATAGAACTATTTTATTCCAAAATAATTGTTGGCAAGTTCTCGTTAAACCACTTTGCCCTGTGTATTATCATTGTATGTGTTCCATTAGGTACAGAAATACAGTTCCTAATATTTTCTATTGGAAAAACAGCATCTTTTTCACCTTGTATATGAACTAATTTATCACACGGTACCTCTTGCCTCCAATTTACCAACTCATTTATGGACCAATCTATATAGCTTTTATCTCTTACGGATAAATACTTTTCATATAAAGAAAGTCGTTTGACTACACTTTCTCCAAAAGCATACTTAGCAAGTAATTCTACATTGTTGACCAAACCTGTGGGAAGTAGTTTATGCACGCTGGTATATCTTGCAAATAACATACGTTTTGGCAACTCATATCTTGTTTTTACACTAGAAATAATTATTACTTTTCTAACATCGATAAATTTGGTCATTTCTTGAACTAGAAGTCCACCTAAAGACACCCCAAGCAACACTATATCTTCATGCTGTATTTTACTACACATATTTTTAGCATATTCTTTAAATGAAATACCTTTTCCAGCAATATTCCATTCTAACAAATGAAGCTCAAAACTTTCTTTTGGTAGTTTAATATACTCAAAAATAGCAGGACTTGCCGCCATGCCAGGCATACAATAGATATGAATCATAACGGCTAGTATAGACACGAAACGTAGTAAAAACTAGGAAATTAAGTAATATTTAACTACTTTTATAGGATAATGCGAAAAACACATTAAATTTCATGTGTTATATTTTGTACAGCATTTATTAAAGACTAATTACGATATGAGAACGTCGTAATTTTTTTGTCTAATAACAACACTAAAATTACCTATATGAACGATGTTATCATTAATGACAATTCTTTTCTGCGTCAATTCGAAACTACCGTAGATGGACATTTAGCCAGAATTGAATATTCTTCTCAAGAGCGAAAAGTGTTCCTTACTAAATTAGTGGTTCCAGAAGAAATTACAGATGAAGATTTCAAAGAAAACTTCATCAAAGCCGTTCTAAGTATTATTCAAGAAAGAAATCTTAGAGTTGTTCCAACAAGTCCTCATATAGCAGGATTTCTTCGAAAGAACAGAAGACAGTACAAAGAGATGTTACCTATCGGTATTCGAATCTAAAAAATTTAAAAGCCTTTCATTTGAAAGGCTTTTTTTATGCTTCTACTTTCTCGTTCACAAAATTAAAACGAACCAGACCATCCTTATCAATCTCGGTCAGCCTTACTTTGTGCAGCGTATTTACTAATTCAGGATTCCAAGGAGATTTTACTTTTACGTAATTCTCGGTAAACCCATGAATATAACCTTCTTTGTTTTCACCTTCAAACAATACAGTCAACTCATTCTCTAGCTGACTCTCATAAAACGCACGTCTTTTCTTAACTGATAGTCCACGTAACATTTTACTTCTTTTGCTTCTTACTTTATTAGGTACTACGCCATCCATAGTAGCTGCGGGTGTGTTATCTCTTTCTGAATAAGTAAAAACATGGAGATATGAAATATCCAAATCATTTAAAAAATGATATGTCTCAAGAAAATGTTCTTCGGTTTCTCCTGGAAATCCTACTATCACATCTACACCAATACAGCAGTTTGGCATCACCTCTCTAATCTTTTCTACTCGTTCCTTATAAAGATTCGTCATATAACGACGCTTCATTAATTTTAGAAGATCATCACTACCACTTTGTAAAGGAATATGAAAATGGGGTACAAACGATTTACTTTGAGAAACAAACTCTATTGTCTCGTTTTTTAAAAGATTAGGCTCTATTGATGAAATTCGTAAACGATGAATACCATCCACATCATCTAATGCCTCAACTAATTCTAAAAAAGTATGTTCGTGTTTTTTATTACCGAACTCGCCTTTACCATAGTCGCCTATATTTACGCCGGTTAAAACAATTTCTTTAATTCCTTGTGCAGATATATCTGCCGCATTCTTTAGTACATTTTCTAAAGTATCACTTCTAGATATACCACGCGCTAAAGGAATGGTACAATAAGTGCATTTATAATCACAACCGTCTTGAACTTTCAAGAAAGCCCTTGTTCTATCGCCAATAGCGTAGCTACCTACGTAAAAATCAGCATCGGCTATTTCACAAGAATGAACCTTACCATGATCATTCTTGGTTAAATCATTTATATAATCCGTAATCTTGAATTTCTCGGTAGCACCTAAAACCAAATCTACACCGTCTACATTAGCTAATTCTTCAGGTTTCAGCTGAGCATAACAACCAACAGCTGCAACAAAAGCATCAGGATTTATCTTTTGTGCTTTTTTTACTATAGTTTTAAATTTCTTATCGGCATTATCGGTTACAGAACATGTATTGATTACATACATATCTGCTTCTTCTGAAAAATCTACCCTATCAAACCCTTCGTCCGCAAAACTACGAGCTATAGTAGAGGTTTCTGAAAAATTCAACTTACACCCCAAAGTGTAAAAAGCCACCTTCTTCTTCATCTAAATAATCTATTTGAGTGCGCAAAAATACTTAAACTAATCTCAGCCATAAAATTCCAATTAGCTGAATTTCAGACTTAACTACTTAATACTTTCTCCATTTTTTTGTTAATTCGAAAACGTGGGTAAGGATATCTGCTTCAACTTCGTTAAACTCCACTCCCCTTCTTGCCATCATTACTTTTGCCGCATCAAATGCCTTTGCCGGCTGATACGCAGTAAACCCAGACGCTCCGCCCCAACTAAAACTTGGAACAAAATTTCTAGGAAATCCTGGAACATATATATTAGAATTCACCCCAATTACGGTACCCGTATTAAACATGGTATTAATAGCCGTTTTACTGTGATCACCCATCATTAGTCCACAAAACTGTAATCCTGTTTGCTCAAAACGCTCTGTTGCGTAGTCCCACAAACGAACTTTTGCATAATTATTTTTTAGGTTAGAGTTATTGGAATCTGCACCAATATTACACCACTCCCCTAGTACGGCATTACCTAAGTAACCTTCATGTCCTTTACTTGAATACCCAAATATTACCGAGTTACTGACTTCTCCACAAACTTTACTAAAAGGACCAATAGTCGTTGCTCCGTAAAGCTTACCTCCCATTTTAATAATAGCATTATCACATAGCGCCAAAGCACCACGCACAAGGCTACCCTCCCAAATTTCAGAATTCTTCCCTAAGTAAATAGGTCCGTCAGTAGCATTTAAAATACTAAACTCAACCTTTGCCCCTTCTTCAAGAAATATACGCTCTGGATGTATTAATTGATTCGTATCTGAAATGGGTTGACTTTCTCGTCCTTTGGTTATAAAATCGAAATCGGACTGTAAGATATCTGCATTTTTGTCGAAAATATCCCAAGTGTTATTGATTTGCACCAAATCACTTTTGAATTCTATAGTATTAAAACTACTTAACTCATCAGAATTTTTAACCGACGGGCTTGAATAAGCTACAACTAAATCACCTGACTTTACAACTTCACCCTCTTTTAAAGCATTGACCGTTTTTATTAAACTATCAGATGGCAAAATAGATGCATCTATAAATATATTGGAGCCCTCTAATTTAACAGGATACTTAACACTCAAATACTCTTCTGTCAAAGAAGTTACAGAAACCTTTAAATAAGCCTCCCATCGTTCTTTCAAGGTCATTATACCTACACGAATTTCAGAAACGGGACGCGTAAATGTAAAAGGTAATAGATGATTCCTACGTGGACCATCAAAAAGTATAAAGTTCATACAAGATGATTTTTTTTCAAAATTAACAATTATCCACAGAGCATCTATACATAATAGATAACTTCCTTATTTTAAAAGTTAAATACAAAAAGAAACGCCTTCGAAAATTTCGAAGGCGCTATATTTATTAGAAGAAATAAAAATACTATTCTTCTTTTTTCTCTTCTTTAACAAACTTCTTGTACTTGTTCTTGAACTTGTCAATACGTCCTGCTGTATCCAACAATTTCGATTTACCTGTGTAAAAAGGGTGAGAAGTTCTTGAAATTTCTAATTTTACTAATGGATATTCAACTCCATCAACTTCTAAAGTTTCTTTAGTATTGGCTGTTGATTTTGTTAAAAAAACTTCTTCATTAGACATGTCCTTAAAGGCCACGATTCTATAATTTTCTGGGTGTATGTCTTTTTTCATTTTAAAAACTTTAACGCACCCATTCCGACGGGCACTCATTTTAAGGCTGCAAAAATAGTGAAATTCTACTAACAGACTATTACAAAATCAAAAAAAATATTAAAAATAAATTTTACCACTTTTGTAACAATATATATTTATACCATACTAATATACAAAACAACCTATAATCACTATATATAATGGAAGAAAATCAACCAAAAACAGGAAAATTTGCATTGAATTACGGATTACTCACCGGATTAGTTGGTGTGGTATTTGGAGTAATGCTTTTTGTAATGGAAATGCACTATGAGCAAAGTGCTGCTATTCAAATTACCCAGACCTTAATTTTAGCCGCAGGTATCATTGTTGCTATAATTCAATTTAAAAAAGCAGGTGGCGGATTTTTAACTCTTTCCAATGCTTTAAAAGTAGGTGCTGGCGTAGCATTGATAGCCGGCATAGTCGGTCTACTATATTTCTTCATTTTATCTAATGTAATTGAACCTGGTTATTTAGATAAGGTATATGAGAT
Organism: Maribacter sp.; assembly: GCF_039968975.1. Taxonomy (GTDB): domain Bacteria; phylum Bacteroidota; class Bacteroidia; order Flavobacteriales; family Flavobacteriaceae; genus Maribacter. The sequence goes on from NZ_JBDVOT010000058.1 coordinate 23,001, forward strand.
TGGAAAAATAAAAGCAATGGCAGAAAATCCTAGTCTTACTGAAGAACAAGTTGACCAAGGTATAGAAATGCAAAAAGGATTTGCTTGGATTATGTATCCTGTTGGCATCGTAATCAATGTGCTTATCGGTTTATTCTTTTCTTTAATCACCGGTTTAATCTTGAAAAAAGAAGAAGCTGCTTATTAATGCTAAGTAATTGTAGTATTTTTGGAGACAATACCAGAAGTCGCGCATGCAATTATCAATAGTAATTCCTTTACTTAACGAAGAAGAGTCACTTAAAGAACTTCATGATTGGATTGTGTCTGTAATGCAATCCAATCATTATACATATGAAATACTATTCGTTGATGATGGCAGTACAGACAATTCTTGGAAGATAATTTCAGAATTATCCAATCAAAATCCTTCAGTAAAAGGTATTCACTTTTTACGCAACTTCGGTAAATCACAAGCACTACATGCTGGGTTTAAAGCTGTAAGTGGTGATGTCATCATTACTATGGATGCCGATTTACAAGATAACCCTGAGGAAATTTCGGAATTATATAATATGATTACCAATGAAGGTTATGAATTGGTTTCTGGCTGGAAAAAGAAACGCTACGATTCTATTATCTTTAAAAACACACCATCTAAATTATTTAATTGGGCAGCAAGACGTACATCTGGTGTTAGTCTTCATGACTTTAACTGTGGCTTAAAAGCATACGCAAAAGATGTTGTAAAAAATATTGAAGTATCTGGCGAAATGCATAGATACATACCTGTACTTGCCAAAAATGCAGGCTTTTCAAAAATTGGCGAAAAAGTCGTACAACACCAAGCTCGTAAATATGGTAAAACAAAATTCGGAATGGAGCGTTTCATTAATGGATTTCTAGATTTATTGACCATTTGGTTTGTATCTAGATTTGGTAAACGACCTATGCACTTATTTGGTGCATTGGGCGTTTTAATGTTTTTTATCGGTTTTGGGTTTGCTATCTATTTAGGTATAGATAAACTATTCATCAACAAGCATGGAAGACTAATTACAGACCGTCCACAATTTTATATTTCACTGATAGCAATGGTCATAGGAACACAGTTGTTCTTAGCCGGTTTTATTGGGGAAATATTAATACGTTCTAAGAAAGAAGAAAAAAGATATATCGTTTCAGAAGAAATAAACACAGCACTTTTAGAATAGTAAAATTCTTACTAACTTAATTGCACATAAAACTATAAACCAAATGGATAACATCCTTGATACTGCTAAAACCTGGTTAACCGATTTTTTCGACCCAGCTGTAAAAAAAGAAATTGAACATCTTATTGCTAACGATAAAGAAGAACTGAACGACCGTTTCTACAAGAATATGGAATTCGGCACTGGAGGTATGAGAGGCGTTATGGGCGTTGGCACCAACCGTATTAATAAATATACCTTGGGCAAAAGTACACAAGGTCTAAGCAACTATTTAAACAAAGTTTACAAGGGCGAAGAAATTAAAGTAGTAATCGCTTTTGATTGCCGTCATAATAGTGACACGCTTGCAAGAACTGTTGCAGAAGTATTTTCTGCCAACAATATAAAAGTATACTTATTTTCAGATTTGCGAACTACTCCGGAGCTTTCGTTCGCGGTAAGGCATTTAAATTGTCATGCCGGTATCGTATTAACGGCATCACACAACCCGCCAGAATATAATGGTTATAAAGTGTATTGGACCGATGGCGGACAAATTGTACCACCACAAGACGGAGAGATTATTTCTGAAATAAACTCCCTTGATTTTGAAGATATAAAATTCACCCCAAACGATAGTTTAATTGAAGTAATAGATAAAGAAGTCGATGAGGCTTTTATTTCACAATCTGTAGCTGCAGGTAATTTTAATGCTGCAGGAAAAGATGACTTCAAAATTGTTTTCACTTCTCTACATGGAACATCTATCACGGCTATTCCAGAAGTATTGAAACGAGGAGGGTATGAAAATGTGACTATTATAGAAGAGCAAGCTAAACCAGATGGAAATTTCCCAACGGTAAAGTCTCCTAATCCAGAAGAATCCGAAGCACTTTCTATGGCCGTAAAAAAATCCGAAGAAATAGGTGCGGATATGGTTGTGGGTACAGATCCTGATAGCGACCGTTTAGGTATTGCCGTTCGTAATCTTGATGGAGAAATGGAAATTGTAAACGGAAACCAAGCTATGGTTCTGATGACAAAGTTTCTTCTTGAAAAAAGAAAAGAAAAAGGATTTAAAGGCAATGAATTTATTGCGACAACAATAGTATCTACCCCAATGATGGAGGCTATGGCTAAGGCATACGGAGTAGAATTTAAAACATCCCTTACCGGATTTAAATGGATCGGTAAAATGATCAAAGATTTCCCAGAATCTGACTTTATTGGTGGTGGTGAAGAGAGCTTTGGTTACATGGTTGGTGATTTTGTTCGCGATAAAGATGCGGTTACCTCTACCCTATTGGCTTGTGAAATTGCTAGCCAAGCAAAAGCTAACGGCAGCTCTTTCTATAAAGATTTAATTCAATGTTATGTTGATTATGGTTTCTATAAGGAACATTTAGTCTCTATTACTAAAAAAGGTATTAGTGGTGCCGAAGAAATTAAGCAAATGTTGAAGGATTTCAAGGAAAACCCTGTAGAATCCGTTGCTGGCTCTAAAGTGAAGTGGATTGAAGATTATAATACTTCTATTGCCAAAAATGTATTGACAGGTGAAGAAAAAACAATTGATATTCCAAAATCTAACGTTTTAATCTATGAGACTGAAGATGGTACAAGAATAGCCGCAAGACCAAGTGGAACTGAACCTAAGGTAAAGTTTTACATTAGCACCAATACAAAATTGGAAAAAACTGAAGATTATAAAAAAGTGGCAGCAGAGCTTGACAATAAAGTCAAAAGTATTCTTGCTGAGCTTAATTTAGCTTAATGAACTATTTCAAAAAGATTCTTCGCTTTGCGAAGCCTTACAAGATATATGCAATTTTAAACATTATATCTAACATCTTTTACGCACTGTTTTCAACATTGGCAATGATTTCATTATTTCCAATGTTAACAGTGTTATTTGACAAAACAGAAGAAGTATACACTAAACCGAAATGGAAAGGTTTTTTTGAATTAAAGGATTATGGTATAGATTATCTAAACTATTTCGTAACGGAAAAAAGTAAAGATAATGATCCCGGCGAAATACTAATGTTTATGGTTATTTTAATCATATCCATGTTCTTACTTAAAAATTTATTTAATTATCTAGCCATGTATTTCATTACATTTTTACGTAATGGCGTACTCAAAGACTTACGTAATGAACTTTATGACAAAACCGTAGAGCTACCCATTTCCTATTATTCTGAAAAAAGAAAAGGAGATACCATTGCACGTATAACCTCAGATGTTTTAGAAATTCAACATTCATTTTTATCCATTTTAGAATTAATTGTACGAGAACCGTTGACCATAATTTTTACAATTATTGCCATGCTCTCTATTAGCCCTAAATTAACCCTGTTTGTATTTCTATTTCTTCCTCTTTCCGGATTTTTAATTTCATTGATTGGTAAATCATTAAAACGCAAATCTGATAAAGTTCAAAATGAGCAAGGTTACTTTTTATCTATTTTAGAAGAAACTTTAGGGGGATTACGAGTTATTAAAGCTTTTAATTCTGAATCTGTATTTTCCAAGAAATTTCAAGCTTCCACTAAACGTTTTTTTAATTTTTCTAACAGCCTGCTCAACCGACAAAATCTAGCATCCCCTACAAGTGAATTTTTTGGTATTGCAGCTATTGGCGTTATTCTATGGTATGGCGGACAAATGGTTTTAGTGGAAAAAACTCTTGAAAGCGGTTTGTTTATAACTTACATGACATTGTCATATCAAATATTAACTCCCGCAAAGGCTATTAGCAAAGCCTCCTATAGCGTTAAAAAAGGAAATGCTGCGGCAGAACGTGTTATGGAGATTTTGGAAACTAAGAACCCTATTGCCGAAATAGAAAATCCAATTCATCAAAAATCATTCAATACTGCCGTCAACATTAATAATATCTCATTTAAATATGAAGATGATTATGTGCTGAAGGATTTCAACTTAACCGTTGAAAAAGGTAAAACAGTTGCGCTAGTAGGTCAATCTGGTAGTGGAAAAAGTACTATCGCTAATCTTGTAACTCGTTTTTACGATGTTAATGAAGGAGATATCAGTATTGATAGCAACAACATTAAAGACCTTAGTAAAAAGTCTTTACGTGGATTATTAGGTTTGGTTACTCAAGATTCTATCTTATTTAATGATACGGTTAAAAACAACATTGGATTAGGAAAAGAGAATGCCACCGACGAGGAAATCATTGAAGCTGCAAAAATTGCAAATGCTCATGATTTTATAATGGATTTACCCAAAGGTTATGACACCAACATTGGTGATAGCGGTAATAAATTAAGTGGCGGACAAAAACAACGTTTGTCTATTTCAAGAGCGGTATTAAAGAATCCGCCTATAATGATTTTGGACGAAGCTACTTCTGCTTTAGATACCGAAAGTGAACGTTTGGTACAAGATGCACTTGAAAAGATGATGATGAATAGAACTTCTATTGTTATTGCTCACAGACTTTCTACCATTCAGAATGCAGATACCATTGTTGTACTTCAGAAAGGAGAAATTGTTGAGCAAGGTACTCATGCTGAACTTTTAGAGTTAAATGGCACATACAAGAAATTAGTGCAGATGCAATCATTGGCATAGTAACTGTAGATTACTATAAATAAAACGGTTTAATTTATTAGTTGATTAAACCTTTCTTTAACTTCATAGTCTAATCATAAACAAACCTCAATTCTAGGTGATCGAAGAGGAAACATTAGTATTAGATTTAAAAACAAAAAGCAAGCAGGCGAAAGCTTTTGAGGTATTAGTAAATACCTACAAAGAACGGTTGTATTGGCAAATAAGAAGTATTGTACTAAATCACCAAGATGCAGATGATGTTTTACAAAACACATTCATTAAAGTTTATAAAAACATAGACGGATTTAAAGGAGATAGCAAACTGTTTTCTTGGATGTACCGCATTGCAACTAACGAGGCGTTGAATTTCATAAAAAAGCGAGCTAAACTGCAAGGAGTTTCCGATACAGATTATCAAGACAAATTGGTATCTAATTTAGAAGCTGATGTATATTTTGAAGGAGATGAAATTCAACTTCAACTTCAAAAAGCTATTGCTACGCTTCCTGAAAAACAGAAGTTAGTTTTTAATATGAAATACTTTCAGGAGTTAAAATATGAAGAAATTTCAGAAATACTAGACACTTCTGTTGGAGGTCTTAAAGCTTCTTACCATCTAGCTGTAAAAAAACTAGAACAATATTTGAAAGAAGACTAAACCTTTTATACAATTGATTGTCAAACTTATATCATGAACAAAAACAAAAAAAATCCATTTAAAACTCCAGAAGGCTATTTCAATAGCTTTGAGGATAAATTAATGGATAGATTATCCGAACCAGAAAGCACCTTCTCAAAAGATAGCGCATTTAAAGTACCTGATAATTATTTTGAATCGTTTAATGAGACGTTAAATGAACAGTTGAATACCGAACCTAAGGTTATACCTCTATTTTCTATAAAGAAGGTTTTTGCCGTAGCCGCATCTATTGCTGCAATAGCAGTAATTGCATTTAATTACGACTGGAACTCTTCTAACGAGTTAAGCTTTGAAGATCTTGCCAATACTGATATTGAAGCTTATTTTGAAAATAATGATTTTGGTTTATCTCCGTATGAAATTGCAGAAGTATTACCAGTAACGAATACCGAATATTCAGATTTTTTGAGCTCACCTTTAGAAAATGACAACCTTCTAGACTACTTAAATGAAAATGTGAGTGATTTTGATGAATTAAATTTTGAAGACAATGAATAAATTTATAATAATCATATTTCTATGCGCAACTAGTTTTTCTTTTGCCCAAAAAAAGCAGGATTGGGAAAAAATAAATACTTTAAAAGTAGCTTTCATAACAGAAAAACTTTCTTTTAGCACTAAAGAAGCACAAGACTTTTGGCCTGTTTATAACGAGTACCAAGAAAAAAGAAATACACTACGCAAAAAAAGTTATAACCAAGTAAGAGGCAAAATAAAAGATGTGGATACTCTAACAGAGAAAGAAGCCGAAAATCTTTTGGCATTGCACATTCAAATTGAGGAGGAAGAAGAAGCTCTAGACACTAGTTTTTTAAATAAAATCAGCAAAGTGATAACTGCTAAAAAAACGCTTTTGTTATTACGTTCAGAAGATGAATTCAAACGCCAATTAATGAAACAATATCGCCAAAACAAAGGCGGTAAGTAATTACTTGAACGCTAGTTTAGAAATACGATTTTTACCGGCAGCATATGCTACAGAATCATTTTGAAAACGCAAGGTATAGAAAGATTCTTTTGATAATTCTCTCCAATTAACCCCCATATCCGAAGAATACGATATTCCTGTAAACCCTAAAGCCACTAAACCCATTCCATTTGATCCTGGAACAAACTGAACGCAACTTTTATAACCAGGCTCTTTTCCGTCTGCAATTAAATCCCAAGTTTTTCCACCATCCTTAGTAATTGCTTTGTTTGCTTTAGAGTCATCTGGTTTGGTATAATCACCACCAATTGCAAATCCTAAGTTCTCATCAAAAAAATCAATTGAATAAATACCCTCAGTTGGTTCATTATTTTTCATAGGAGTTTTAAATACTTCCCATGATTTTCCCTTATCAGAGGAAAATAGAATTCTACCAGATGTAGTCGCTACCCAAATGTTATCATTAAGTGTTTCAATATTTGTGTTACTAGCTGCAAATGCACCCTCACCTTCAATTCCATCCGGCAATTGTGAACAAGGCATTTTAGACCATGTTTTTCCTCCATCTGAAGTTATAATGATACTTAAACATCCGTTTACAGAATCTCCTATTGCAATTCCGTCTTTATCATTCAAAAATTTCATAGCATCATAAAACACCCCTTCTCCTTCCTCCTTATAGACCAGTTCCATTCGCCCATCTTCTCCGGTTTTGTACAATAACGCCGGCGACTCAATTGAAAACATAAAAAAATCGGTGCTCGTATGCGCTACCGCCCTGAAAGCTGGTATACTCGTATGGTACTTTTCAACATTGGCACGAACTTTCCCTGTAGTTAAGTCAACCGTACCAAATGTGCCATTGTTCGCAGCAAAAGCCAAACTATTACCCATCAACTCTATTGCTCTAATACTTAATGAATCTGTATATAACGTTTCAATATCCACAGAATTAAAAGGAGATTTTGGAACACTTTTAGCACATGAAATCATCAAAACAATCAAAAGAAAGGTGTAACGCATAGTATTCTGGTATAAAGTTCATCAAAAATAAATGGAATCGCTTCTAAAACAATACCTTTGCAGCCATAAATTTTTGGAGGACAAAAGCCTATCTAATCGATAATCAATACAATGACGGCTTAAAACCTTCTGACAAAGTAATAATAGCTATTCTAATGAAATTACACAGAAATTTGGTGTTTGCCGTGATAGACGCCCTAAACCTCATCTTCAACGAAAACGAATATGCCGATAAGGTAGTTCAAAAAGTATTACGATACGATAAACGCTGGGGTTCTAGAGACCGTGGTTTTATTGCCGAGACTACCTATGAAATGGTACGTTATAAGCGTTTATATACTGAAATAGCAGAGGTAAAAGCTCCTTTTAGCAGACCTGATCTTTTTCGTATGTGGGCTGTTTGGGCAGTTTTAAAAGGCATTAAACTGCCAGACTGGAAACAGATTGAGCCTACACCTGAGCGAAGAATAAAAGGTAAATTTGACGAACTTTCTCAAATTAGAAAGTTTAGAGAAGCTGTACCAGATTGGATAGATGAATTATGCGAAAAAGCTTTAGGCGAAAAATTATGGACCGAAGAGCTTGCTAAACTTAATCAGCCTGCAGAAGTAATTCTACGTACCAATACTTTAAGAACTAACAAAGAAGAATTACGCAAAGCGTTATTGGACGAAAATATTGTTGCCGAGCCAATTAGAGGATATTCCTCTGCCCTAAAATTGGTTGAAAGAGCAAACGTTTTTGTTACTCAAGCATTTAAAAACGGAATGTTTGAAGTGCAAGATGCTTCTTCTCAACTGGTTGCAGAGTTCTTAGATGTGGAACCTGGGCAACGTGTTGTTGATACTTGTGCCGGTGCCGGTGGTAAATCATTACACTTAGCAGCACTAATGGAAAACAAAGGTCAATTGATTTCTATGGATATTTACGGCAGTAAATTGAAAGAACTTAAGAGACGCGCCAGACGTAATGGAGCACACAATATTGAAGTACGTGAAATAGATTCAACTAAAGTTTACAAGAAGCTTTATGGTAGTGCCGATAGAGTTCTTATTGATGCACCTTGTACAGGACTTGGCGTTTTAAGAAGAAACCCAGATTCTAAATGGAAAATGAAACCGGAGTTTCTTGACAAAATTGTAAAAACACAACATGAAATCATTAGAAACTATAGTAAAATAGTTAAACCAGGCGGTAAAATGGTTTATGCTACGTGTTCCATTCTTCCTCAAGAAAACAGCCATCAAGTACAGTCTTTCTTGAAGTCTGAAGAAGGAAAAGATTTTACTTTAATAAGAGACAAAAAGATATATGCTTCCAAAAGCGGTTATGACGGCTTTTATATGGCTTTACTAGAGAAGAGCATATAATTAATTTACTAAAAAATTAAAAGCCTTTCAATTCCTAGAATTGAAAGGCTTTTTTGATGGATAATATTTAATTGCCTAATCTTTTAAAGTTGGGTATTCAATACCCAATTGTTCCAAATAGGTATCATACTTTGTTTCATCATAATAGTATTTTTCCAATTCTGATCTAAACTTATCTTGCTTATCCTTATTCAAATAAATTGGAGGTAAGTCGCTTTCAGAAATCATAGGTCGGTACTTTGTTTCTTTTTGCTGTTCGTTATTAAAATAATCCCAAGCATCTTCCAATAATTCAGGCTTCAATAAAAAGTCTATTATGGTCATAGCCTCTACTTTTGCACCGGCTACAACGCCTTTGTGGGCAATTGGCGTTGCCATTGTTATGGCGTTGCTCCAATGATGTCCCTGCAATCCTGGAATATTAGATGGGTACCTCAACGTTACCGTTGGCACCTTCCAAGAAATATCACCTATATCATCTGACCCTCCACTAACTGGTTCTAAGACCGGCAGTCCTAATTCCGCCAGTTCTAGTGGCAAACCTTCTATTTTTTCTGAGTTCACTTCTTTTTGCACTGCTTTTGCCAGTTGCTGATCTGCTTCAGACCAATCTGGCAAGCCTACTTCCTTGATATTGGAATACATGGTTTCAGCAATTACCTTATTATAATGCCTTGGCCAAGCCGTACCTAGTACTTTCGAAGTCATTGTAGTCCCCGTCATTAATGCTGCGCCTTTTGCCATATCATTAGCCATAGCGTACATTTCCATAATCCCTTCATACTTAATATCTCTAAAATAGAACCATACTGCAGCTTTTGACGGCACTACATTAGGCTGATCACCAGCATCTGTAAAAATAGAATGAGAACGCTTTAAAGGATGTAAATGCTCACGCTTATAATTCCACGCTATATTCATTAACTCTGCAGCATCTAACGCACTTTTACCTCTCCACGGAGAGCCTGCAGAGTGGGCTGCCTCACCATCAAAAGAATATTCTACAGATATTAATCCCGTACCCCGTGTTGGTCCATAAGAGACACCAAGGTTATTACCAACATGAGTAAAAATACACATATCAATATCATCAAAACGACCATCTCTTACATACCAAGCTTTAGCAGCTACAAGCTCCTCTGCAATACCTGGCCAGACCATTAACGTGCCGCCAATATTCTCGCGTTCCATTATTTTTTTAACCGCTAAGGCGGAAGTTATATTCATGGGAATACCAGAATTGTGACCTTCACCATGCCCCGGAGCTCCTTCAACTATTGGTTTATGATAAGCAACACCTGGATATTGCGATGCCTTAGGAATACAATCCACATCACTACCTAAAGCAATTGTTGGTCCTTCTCCATTGCTCCAGGTCGCGAACCAAGCAGTAGGAATTCCCGAAATTGAATTCTCTATTTCGAATCCGTTTTCTTCTAAAATTCCAGTTAAGTATTTAGAAGATTCCACTTCTTGAAACCCTAATTCCGAGAAGCTAAAAATCTTATCGACCATTACCTGAGCCAACTTTTTGTTGTCATCGACCAACCCAGCTACCTCGGTTTTTAACTTTTCAATTTGTTTTTTTGATTTTTTCTGCTTCGCATACGTAAAGCTTAAGGAAAATAAACAGCATGCGACTGCCAATAGCGTAGTTCTTTGTTTCATGTTGGTTTTTTGAATTAGTTGCTAGAAGTTACATAAATTGATTGTTACGTGAGCGTAAACTATCAATTTTTATCTAATTCAAAACCTAAGTAAACTATTTTAAAATAAAATGGATTTTACATGGCGCTAAAATCCATATTTGAAAACATACAGAATTATATAGTAAATACTAAAAAAGTGGCAACTGCTGATTTTGTGGAACTTTTGGAGCTTCCTCAACTTCTTGGTCTTTTTTAATTTCAGGATCTTTTTTAACTTCTAAAATTTCTTCTGCTTTAGGCGCTTCTTTTATTTCTGGAATTTTTTCGACTTCTACAACTTCAGAAATCACTACAGTCTCAGCTATTTGTTTCTGTCCCCAGTCTGTTATAGCCTGAACAACCGGAAGTAGTGATTTACCTAACGGTGTCAATGTATATTCTACACGTGGCGGAATTTCACCGTATAAGGTACGATCCAAAATACCTGAACGCTCTAAAGACTTTAATTGCTTGCTCAACATTTGACGATTGATACTTTCTATTTCGGAAAAAAGTTTATTAAATCTGTTGGTACCTTTATTGACGTGATGTATAATAATTGGTTTCCACTTACCCCCTATCATTTCCATACTATAGTCAAGTGCCTGAGTCTCATTATTTGCTTTCGCCATGCTTATTACATTTTAACAACAACCAAAATTTGCCGTAAATTTTATAATTAATTAAAGTCTAACAAACATACTGTTTATATGTTTATTGCAAAAATCTAATTTTCAGACTTTAAAGTGTTTCTTTACTAATATTACAAATCTAGACAATAAAGGTATAACAAAATCTTACTTATTTCATTAACAATTACTGTTTAAAAGTGTTTCAGATTAGCGTAAATAGTTACTAGTAAAGTCTTAATTTTGTAATTCAAAATCAATACCAGACACACTACAATGATTCACTTTTTTGGGGAACCTAGCAAAAAGGTTTTTGCGGTACAGACTGCTAAAGAACTTTCATCTGAAGATATAAGTAAACTTATATGGTTGTTCGGCAACCAACCTAAAATAAATGCGGCGTCTCTTGACGCCTTTTTTGTTGGTCCTAGAGCCGCAATGATTACTCCTTGGAGTACCAATGCAACTGAGATCACTCAAAATATGGGCATTTCTAGCATTATTAGAATTGAGGAGTTCAATGCTGTAGAAGAAAAATTTACAGGATTTGACCCCATGATTTCTCAAAAATACGGTTCGCTAAATCAAGAGGTTTTTGATGTTCATGTAGAACCTAAACCTATATTGAATATTGAAGATATAGCTGCTTTTAACCAGCAAGAAGGCTTAGCGCTTAACGATGAAGAAGTTGATTACTTGGAAAACCTAAGTAAAAAGCTCGGTAGAAAACTAACTGATTCTGAGGTTTTCGGGTTCAGCCAAGTAAACTCTGAACATTGTAGACACAAAATATTCAATGGCACTTTTGTTATTGATGGCGAAGAAATGCCTTCCTCGTTATTTAAACTAATAAAGAAAACTTCTCAAGAATTCCCTAACGATATTGTATCCGCCTATAAAGACAATGTTGCCTTTGTAAAAGGACCTAGAGTAATGCAATTTGCTCCAAAAACTGCCGATAAGCCAGATTTCTATCAAGAGAAAGAGTTTGACTCAGTAATTTCCATAAAAGCGGAAACACACAATTTCCCTACAACAGTAGAACCTTTTAATGGCGCCGCAACTGGTGCGGGTGGTGAAATAAGGGATCGTTTAGCTGGTGGCAAAGGCTCTTTACCTCTTGCCGGTACAGCTGTTTACATGACCGCTTATTCTCGTTTAGAAAAAGAAAGACCTTGGGAAAAAGGGATGCAAGAGAGAGATTGGTTATACCAAACTCCTATGGACATCCTTATAAAAGCTTCTAATGGTGCTTCTGATTTTGGAAACAAATTTGGACAACCTTTAATCTCTGGATCGGTGCTTACATTTGAATATGATGAAGCTTCTACTCCGTTCGATTCAACAGAAAACGATGCTTCAAACACCAACAACAATCGCAGACTAGGCTATGATAAAGTAATTATGCAAGCTGGTGGCATTGGTTACGGTAAGGTGGAGCAAGCAATTAAAGACAAACCTGAAACAGATAATAAAATTGTAATTCTAGGTGGCGACAATTACCGTATTGGTATGGGCGGTGCCGCTGTTTCTAGTGCAGATACCGGAGAATTTAGCTCTGCAATAGAATTAAATGCAGTACAGCGTTCTAACCCTGAAATGCAAAAAAGAGCTGCCAATGCCATACGTGGTATGGTAGAAAGTGATGAAAATACTATTGTATCTATCCATGACCATGGTGCAGGCGGACATTTAAATTGTTTATCTGAATTAGTGGAAGAAACCGGTGGAAAAATAGATTTAGACAAATTACCTGTTGGTGATCCTACTCTTTCTGCCAAAGAAATTATTGGTAACGAATCTCAAGAACGTATGGGGCTTGTTATCGGAAAGAAAGATATTGACTTGTTACAACGTATTGCTGACCGTGAGCGTTCACCAATGTATGAAGTGGGTGATGTTACTGGTGACGACAGATTTACATTTGAATCTAAAACCAATGGTGCCAAGCCAATGGACCTAGAATTATCTGATATGTTCGGTAGTTCTCCTAAAACGGTAATGACAGATTCTACGGTAAAACGTGATTATAAAAATGCAGAGTATTCATTAGAGTTTTTCCATGATTACTTAGATGCCGTTCTTCAATTAGAAGCCGTAGCCAGTAAAGATTGGCTTACAAATAAAGTTGACCGCTGTGTTGGTGGTCGTGTGGCAAAACAACAATGTGTTGGCCCATTACAATTACCATTGAACAACTGTGGTGTAATGGCCTTAGATTTTAAAGGAAAAGAAGGTATTGCCACAAGTATTGGGCACTCCCCTATTTCTGCATTAATAGACCCTGCTGCAGGTAGCAAAAATAGTATTGCAGAATCGTTGACCAATTTGGTTTGGGCACCGCTAAAAGATGGCTTGGCTTCCGTATCACTTTCTGCCAACTGGATGTGGCCTTGTAAAAACGAAGGTGAAGATGCCCGTTTATACAAAGCCGTACAGGCAGTTTCTGATTTTGCAATTGATTTAGGAATAAATGTCCCTACAGGAAAGGATTCGCTTTCCATGAAACAAAAATATAAAGATGGTGATGTTATCTCTCCTGGTACCGTAGTTATTTCTGCTGCCGGTAACTGTAGCGATATTACTAAGGTTGTTGAACCGGTTTTACAGAAAGATGGTGGTTCAATTTATTACATCAATCTATCTAAAGACAATTATAAATTAGGTGGTTCTTCTTTTGCACAGACTAGAAATAGTATTGGTAATGAAACTCCTACTATTACTGACTCAGCTTACTTTAAAACTGTTTTTAATACGATTCAATCTTTAATTAAGGAAGATAAAATCGTTGCCGGACATGATGTAGCTTCTGGCGGATTGATTACTACACTCTTAGAATTATGTTTTGCAGACACCAATTTAGGAGCAAATCTTGACCTTACAAGTTTAGATGAAGCCGATACCATTAAAGTATTGTTCTCTGAAAATGCTGGTATTGTTTTTCAAGCCAGTGATGATAGCATTGAAGCTATATTGAAGTCTAAGAATATTGATGCTAAGAAAATAGGAACCGTTACTAATGAAGCTACCCTTACCGTTAAAAACAATGGTATGGAAATGGGACTCAACATTGATACCTTACGTGATACTTGGTTTAAAACTTCTTATTTATTAGACAGTCAGCAAACTGCAAATGGTTTAGCAAAAGATAGATTTGATAACTATAAGGTTCAACCTTTACAATATCAATTTCCAAGTACAACACCAATAACCCTGGCAAACTGCTCAGAAACTACAAGTAACGGAAGACCAAAAGCAGCTATTCTACGTGAAAAAGGTAGTAACTCTGAACGCGAAATGGCAAATGCAATGTATTTAGCAGGGTTTGATGTAAAAGACGTTCACATGACCGATTTAATCTCCGGTCGAGAAAATCTTGAAGATATTCAATTTTTAGGCGCTGTTGGCGGCTTCTCTAATTCAGATGTACTTGGTAGCGCAAAAGGATGGGCAGGAGCTATTAAATACAATGAAAAAGCTAACACGGTCATTAAAAACTTCTTTGCCAGACCAGACACCTTATCAGTAGGTATTTGTAACGGATGCCAATTGTTCATGGAGTTAGATTTAATTAACCCTGAACACGAAACTCACGGTAAAATGACCTACAATGAATCTCATAAGCATGAGAGTAACTTTACATCGGTTGAAATACAAAAAAACAACTCTGTTATGCTTTCTTCTTTAGAGGGCAGTAAACTTGGTGTATGGATTTCTCACGGTGAAGGTAAATTTGCTTTACCGCTATCAGAAGACAATTATGATATTGTAGCCAAGTACGGTTATGAAGGTTACCCGGCAAACCCAAATGGTAGTGATTTCAACACTGCTATGCTTTGTGATAAAACTGGTAGACACCTAGTTACAATGCCACATATTGAGCGTTCTATTTTTCCATGGAATTGGGCACATTACCCAACGGATAGAAATGATGAAGTATCACCCTGGCTAGAAGCTTTCAAAAACGCTAAAGCTTGGGTAGACGATCAGAAATAATACTTTTAATTCATTAAAAAGCAAAAGCTGTGCACTCCCATGTCTGGGGTACACAGCTTTTTTTACAACCAAAACGTATTATCTAACTAAAAGCCTTCCGCTCTATATTTTTTCATTGGAGTTTTGCAACTTATAGAGGTATAACCCTGGAGCTAAATCTTTTCTTTCTACAACTTTTTCATTTTGTTCAACTGTATTTTCATTTGATTATTTCGTGGTTATTTACCTAATCAAAAAAATAATACACAACTGATATAACCAAGTTTTTCATTCTCCAAGCAAAATGTAGTTAATCTATGTAATTAAAAATAATTTGGAGGTTTTCTCGTAATCATCATCTTAAAAAGATAAAATTTTATTTATAAACTTACAATACATATTAAAGAAATTTCTTACAAATATTTAAAATACGCATCTAACCCGCTCAATTACAATTTATTGTAGTTAAATGATTGAAATCGATGTTACACAAGCCATCATTAAAAATTAAGAATATTGTAATGAGATGCTATTTTATTTAACAATACAATTTTAAAATATCGAGTTCTTTCACTATTTTGCAATACCTATTAGAATTTAAGTATGCATAAAGTAACCCGTCTTTTTGATTTTCCATATTACCAACTTGAAAAGCACTCCTTAAAAGAGTCATTGGTTTCGAAAACAAATGGAGAGTGGATAAAAACATCTACTCAAGAATATATAGATAGAGCAAACGCTATTAGTCGCGGGCTTTTACGCCTTGGTGTAAAACCTAATGACAAGATTGCCGTAATATCCCTCACCAATAGAACCGAGTGGAATATTATGGATATTGGCATTCTTCAACTTGGCGCTCAAAATGTTCCCATTTACCCAACTATTTCTGAAGATGATTATGCTTATGTATTAAATCATTCTGAAGCAAAATTCTGTTTTGTTTCTTGTAATGAAGTACATGAAAAAGTAACTGCAATTAAAGATCAAGTAAAAAGTTTAGAAAATGTCTTTTCATTTGATGAACTATCTAATTGCGATAATTGGGAAAAGGTTATTGAATTAGGTACAGATACATCTAACCAAGACGAAGTAGAAAGACTAATGAATGCCGTTACACCTAATGATTTGGCCACATTAATTTACACTTCTGGCACAACCGGCAGACCTAAAGGTGTTATGCTATCTCACAATAATTTGGTAACCAATGCTATTGAAAGCTCAAAACGCTTTCCTATAGAAGATGGTAAAACAAAGGCATTAAGTTTCTTACCACTTTGCCATGTGTATGAGCGTATGTTAATATATCTATACCAATATAGAGGTGTATCTATTTACTATGCAGAATCATTAGATAAAATTAGCGACAACCTTAAAGAAACTAGTCCGCATGTAATGACAGCGGTACCAAGACTTTTAGAAAAGGTATATGATAAAATTTATGCCAAAGGAACAGAACTTACCGGTATTAAAAAGAAACTTTTCTTTTGGGCAGTTGACCTAGGGCTTAAATATGAACCATACGGACAAAACGGATGGTGGTATGAAAAAAAATTATCTATTGCTAGAAAATTAATTTTCAGCAAATGGAAAGAAGGCCTAGGTGGTAACCTAGGATTAATAGCATCTGGTAGCGCAGCTTTACAACCGCGATTATCTCGAATTTTCAATGCAGCCGAATTCGGACTTATGGAAGGGTACGGATTGTCTGAAACTTCACCGGTTATATCAGTAAACGATATGCGTGAAGGCGGCTTTAAAATTGGAACAGTAGGTAAACCTATTGGACAAACCGAAGTTAAGATTGCGTCTGACGGTGAAATTTGCATTAAAGGTCCACAAGTAATGTTGGGCTATTACAAAGATGAAGAAAAAACTAAAGAGGTAATCGTAGATGGTTATTTCTTAACAGGAGATATAGGCGAACTAGATAGTGAAGGTTTCTTAAAAATTACCGATCGTAAAAAAGAAATGTTCAAAACCTCGGGCGGCAAATATGTAGCGCCTCAGCTTTTAGAAAATCGTTTTAAGCAATCAAGGTTTATAGAACAGATTATGGTCGTTGGTGAAGGTGAAAAAATGCCTGCTGCATTGATTCAACCAGATTTTGAATTCTTAAAAGATTGGGCTGCTTTACACAATATCAATGTTACTGGTAATGATAACCTTATAATGAATGAAGAAGTCTTAGAACGTTACCAACAAGAAATTAACGAAGCAAATGAAAAATTTGCCAAATGGGAGAAAGTAAAACAATTTAGACTTACTCCTGATGTTTGGAGTATGGAAGATGGGCACCTTACCCCTACCATGAAATTGAAAAGGAAAATTATTAAAGAGAAATACATGACTCTTTATAATGATATTTATGAGCACTAAGAAGAGTATATAAAAACATACTTTTATTAATAACACCCAACTAAGGCTCAGAAATGATATTTAGTTGGGTGTTAATGATTTTATCTATTATTCATGAGTAGCTGTAAAATACGCAACCCATGTATGATTAAGCATATTCAACACCCATCTACTTAAAGTAGAATGTTATACGCAATAGAACTAACCTAAAAGCAAAACTTAAAAAAGAATAGCGCAAATTACCTTAGCACACCTGATTAGCTAAAATATAAGAAAATTTATTATGCATGCATAATAAATTTTCTTATATTTGAGAACCAACTAAAGGAGAGTATGAGAGAAGCGACGATAGATTATGCGTTGAGAGCTACATGGCAGGCAGTAGCAAGAATGTATAATGAAGAAGCAAAGAATTTTGATTCTACTATGGCTGTTGGGTTTACATTATTGAGTATTGACCCGAAAACAGGTACACCTTCTACTTCGCTGGGTCCAAAAATGGGAATGGAAGCCACTAGCCTTTCAAGAATTTTGAAAAGCATGGAACTAAAAGGTCTTATTTTAAGAAAACCGAACCCAAAAGATGGTAGAGGTGTTCTTATTTATTTAACTGATTTCGGTTTAGAAAAAAGAAACGATTCTAAGAATACCGTTATCAGATTCAATGAAGCTGTGAAGGAGAATGTAACAGAGGAAAAGCTAGAAAGTTTTTTTGAAGTAACAGATGTCATCAACAAGCTTATTTCGGATAAAAAATTATTTTAATACAACTTATCAAATTAATACAGCATAAAGTACATGAACAAGCACATTAAAAAAGTAGCAGTAATTGGCTCAGGAATAATGGGTAGCGGTATAGCCTGTCATTTTGCAAATATTGGCGTAGAGGTTTTATTGTTAGATATTGTTCCTCGTGAACTAAATGACAAAGAAAAAGCGAAAGGTTTAACCTTACAAGATAAGGTAGTTCGTAACAGAATGGTGAACGATGCTCTAAAAGCAGCGTTAAAATCTAAACCATCTCCTATTTACCATCAAAAATTTGCAAATCGTATTACTACAGGAAACTTAGAAGATGATATTGCAAAAGTATCTAAGGTAGATTGGATTATTGAGGTCGTAGTTGAACGTTTGGATATTAAAAAACAAGTGTTTGAAAACTTAGAGAAGTATCGTACACCTGGCACACTTATTACCTCTAACACCTCTGGTATTCCTATCAAATTTATGTCTGAAGGAAGAAGTGAAGATTTCCAGAAGCATTTCTGTGGTACACACTTTTTTAACCCAGCACGTTACCTTAAACTTTTTGAAATAATTCCTGGTCCAAAAACAGATGCAGATGTACTTGAGTTTTTAAACGGATACGGTGAAAAGTTTTTAGGAAAAACTTCTGTTGTAGCTAAAGATACTCCAGCATTCATTGGTAATAGAATTGGAATATTCAGTATTCAAAGTCTTTTTCATATGGTAAAAGATATGGATATGACCGTTGAGGAAGTAGATAAATTGACTGGTCCTGTGATTGGTAGACCAAAGTCTGCTACATTTAGAACTGTTGATGTTGTTGGTTTAGATACATTGGTACACGTTGCCAATGGTATTTATGATAACTGTAAAGATGACGAACGTCACGATTTATTTAAACTACCAGGTTTCATCAATACAATGATGGAAAACAAATGGTTAGGAAGTAAAACGGGACAAGGTTTTTACAAGAAGTCAAAAAACGATAAAGGTAAAACTGAAATATTGACGCTTGATTTAGAGACGATGGATTATCGTTCTAAAAAGAGTGCAAAATTTGCCACCTTAGAGTTAACAAAAACGATTGACAAGGTTGTTGATCGCTTTGCTGTTCTTTGTGGAGGAAAAGATAAAGCAGGCGAATTCTACCGTAAAAGTTTTGGGCAGTTGTTCGCTTACGTATCGCATAGAATACCTGAAATAACAGACGAGCTTTACAAGATAGATGATGCCATGAAAGCTGGTTTTGGTTGGGAACATGGTCCTTTCCAAATTTGGGATGCTGTTGGTCTAGACAAAGGTCTTGAGTTTATTAAAGCAGAAGGTTTAGAAGCTGCTGCTTGGGTTCAAGAGATGAAAGATGCCGGTGTAGACTCTTTCTATTCAGTAAAAGAAGGAAGCACTTACTTTTACGATATACCGAAAAAATCTATGGAAAAAATTCCTGGACAAGATTCATTTATCATATTGGATAATATTAGAAAATCTAAAGAAGTATTCAAAAATGCTGGTGTTGTTGTTGAAGATTTAGGTGAAGGAATTTTAAATGTAGAATTCCAATCTAAAATGAATACCATTGGCGGTGATGTATTGAATGGCCTGAACAAGGCTATAGACATGGCCGAAAAAGATTATAGAGGTTTGGTTGTTGGTAACCAAGCTGCCAATTTCTCTGTAGGTGCAAATATTGGTATGATTTTCATGATGGCCGTTGAGCAGGAATATGATGAGCTTAATATGGCTATTAAATTCTTCCAAGACACGATGATGCGCATGCGTTACTCTTCTATACCTACCATCTCTGCTCCACATGGTATGGCTTTAGGTGGTGGATGTGAAATTTCATTACATGCAGACAAAGTTGTTGCGGCGGCAGAAACCTATATGGGTCTGGTTGAATTTGGCGTTGGTGTTCTTCCTGGTGGAGGTGGCTCTAAAGAAATGGCCTTACGTGCACAAGATACTTTCAAGAAAGGTGATGTTGAATTAAATGTATTACAAGAATATTTCTTGACCATTGGTATGGCAAAAGTATCTACTTCTGCTTATGAAGCGTTTGATTTAGGATTACTTCAAAAAGGTAAGGATGTTGTTGTAGTCAACAAGGATCGCCAAATAGCAACTGCGAAAGCACACGCTATTTTAATGGCAGAATCTGGTTATACACAACCAGCAGCCCGAAATGATATTAAAGTATTGGGTAAACAAGCATTAGGCATGTTTGTAGTTGGTACTGACTCTATGGAGGCTAGCCATTATATTAGTGAACATGACAAGAAAATTGCTAACAAACTTGCTTATGTAATGGCAGGTGGTGATTTATCAGAACCTACTCGAGTATCCGAACAATATTTATTGGATATAGAACGTGAAGCTTTCTTATCATTATGTACGGAAAGAAAAACTTTAGAACGAATTCAGCACATGTTGAAAACGGGTAAGCCGTTACGTAATTAAAATTACGTAGCTGTAAGCCTATAGCAATTAACTAGTAGGCTATTTAAAACAACAATTAAATGCTAGTAGCTTAAAGCTAATAGCCAAAAGCATAAAAAATGAAAACTGCATATATAGTAAAAGGATATAGAACTGCTGTAGGAAAAGCTCCGAAAGGTGTTTTCCGTTTTAAGCGTACCGATGAATTGGCTGCCGAAACCATAGAATATATGATGAAGGAATTGCCGCAGTTCGATAAAAAACGTATTGATGATGTGATCGTAGGTAACGCGATGCCAGA
>NZ_JBDVOT010000059.1:0-1898 GCF_039968975.1 Maribacter sp.
AACCAATGTTGCTCCACTTTCAATGGCAGCACCTACATGAACGCCTTCCATCATTTCTTCTTTCGTAATTCCTTTTTGCAATCCGTCTTTTGTGTAGGCATCTATGCAATACGGACATTTAACTACGTGAGATACAGCTAATGCAATTAGGGACTTTTCTCTAGCACTTAGTGCGCCTTCTTCGAAAACCTTACCATAATAATCAAAAAATTTAGTTCCGAGCTCTTCGCTCCACTCGGTAATTTTTCCGAATTTTCTTAAATCTGCTGGGTCATAGTACGTATTTGCCATCTTTTTTTGTGTTTTAGGTTTTATTGATTTTTTTTGTTCTTGGTTAAAATGAATCGGAATTCCCTGTCCCATTTTTTCTATTTCAGGAAGAATTTCCATGTTGTCCCAAATACCAGAGGTAAGCGTATCACCGTAAGCTTCTGGCAAGTGGTTTTTATACATTAATTTCTGTGCGGTTTCAGCATTATATTCAAAAGAATGATGTGCGTAAGTAACTTCACCATCTTCGATATTCATAATCATATACCATACGCGAGCAGTACCATCGTTTGCTGGCATGCCAATTACACCAGGATTCAACCATACCTTTTCTTTTATAGTCTGGTGAAATGGCAAGCCACAATGCCCTGCAATTATGATATTACTTTTAGTTTCTTGAAAACAACGTTCTTTACTTTCCGTGGCATTTGATTTGAATACAAATTCAGATGTATTACCATAATTTCCATGAACTACCGTTACTTTCTTGTTCCCGTAATCAAAGCTTATGTATTCAGGAATTTGCTTCATCCAATCTAAAGACTGCTGAGATAAATGCCCTTTGGTATACGGAAACCACATTTTTGAAAAATCATCGCAACGGCTACCGCTTTTAAAATCACAGCCACAATCTTCGCTATCGCTTGCTAATTGTAATTCTATATTGCCAGCAATACTTAATGCACCCCATTTTTGAAACAACTGTACCGTTTCTTCGGGTTGTGCGCAGTAACCGGTAATATCTCCGGTACTTATGCAGTTTTCAGGTGGTATACCTGTTTCTTCAGCAATGGAAATCAATTTCTCTAAAGCCTGTAGATTACTGTATACACCACCAAAAAGCAATAGCCTTCCGTTCTTGGCACCAAGATGTTTTATTTCTTTATCCATGTAGGTATTATATAAACGAATAGGCAACATAAAATGCCCCAAAAATTAATCCATAATAAATTGGCATACTTGCCAGTCGTAAAAATCAAATTATCTGGAAACCAATTGAAAATTAAGAGGAAACCAAATATCAACCCTATAAAAACGCTTAAATGAAAACTGATTTTGGGTGCTTTATCTTTCCAAAAAAGGAAAACGGGCGTAAGTCCAATAACCATGGTTCCGCTAATGGTTGTAGCCGATAAAATTTCTGCATCTAAAAAAACCGGTACGGTACCCAATACAGCGATTGCTACCATAGACCAACGACCAAATTTTAATGTATTCCCTAGGTTTAGATCAAGCGCCAGTAATTTTGAAAATGATGAAAATGTAGAGTCCAAGGTGGAAGCTGCTGATGTAATCATAATAAAGTTGATGACTAGCAATATCATTGTTCCAAAAGCCTTACCAACTTGTACCGCTGCTTGCCCCTGCATGCCTTGAAATTGGGCATATACACCAATAATGCTAAATAGAATGATGCAGATAGCACCAAGTACACTTGCCCATAAAAAACTCTTTAGGGTTACTTTTGGACTACTGATAAAACCTCTGTCTGTTAGCACAGGGTCATGAAATGGATAACTGAAAGATTGCAGTAGGGCAGCGAATAATAAATTCAAGCCTGTTTCAAAGGACCATACGCCTGAATTCAAAACTTCTGTAGTGCTTATAGCATTGTCTTTTCCGAATAT
>NZ_JBDVOT010000060.1:0-58474 GCF_039968975.1 Maribacter sp.
CTCATTAATCCAAAGTTTGGCAAGCGCCTCAGTTTTATGAATTAATTCATTAACGGATATCCGTTTTTTGATTTAATTTTTAACTGAACAATAGTGAAGTATAGTCAAAGTTTTGACTGTTCTTCTAGACATCATTTGTCAATTTTTAATGTAAAATTGAACTAATAGTATACGCTATTGGTGCATATAACATAGCTATTGTCTAGTTATTCGAGCCTTTCAAAAGGTTATTGAAATTACTAAAAACTAATTTTAGTTATTATTCTAAATAAGAATGATAGCTTTAAAAAACTATGGAGATTATGAAGAATTCAAGTATTAGAATAATTGTTTTGGAAAAAGATAGTTCATTACATTCTGTGTATAAAAATCACTTCGAAGATATAGATGGCTACGAAGTGGTAGGCTGCTACACATCAGCAAAAGAAGCCATTAAAGATTATAAGTTTACTAAACCTGAAATTGTATTATCTGAGATAGATTTAGATGATATGAACGGGGTAGATGCCATTAAACTTTTCAAGAAAAAAGATTGGGAAGTTAAAATTATAATGTTCAGTGAGATCAATGATTTCGACGTTATAAAAAATGCTTTCAAAAAAGGAGCTAATGGGTATTTGACCAAACCATTGACCTTAGACAAGTTAGAGCACGCTTTACGTAGTATGGAAAAAGAAGGTGCGGCAATGAGTAATGATATCGTAAAGAAAATTATAAGTAATTTTCATAGAAAGACCTTTGCTTTTTTCTCAGAAAGAGAGAATCAAATTGTAGATTTTCTATGTCAAGGTGCTACTTATAAAATGATTGCAAAAAAATTATTTGTTACGCCTAGTGCCGTAAATTTTCACATTCAGAATATTTATTTGAAGCTAGATGTAAACTCAAAATCAGAGGCACTTTCAAAGTTAGAACAATTACAAAATCAACTAGAACAGTATTAAAAAATGAATTCTTATGTATTGATATTAAGGGTAGTACGAAAACCCTTTCGAAAATAAGTTGTTTTCAATTTAATATATAACAATTTCATTTTCAAAACTTTATAGTTTCAGGTTTTTGTTTTGATATTTTTAAAAAATTGAACTATGATAATTTTTCGTTGTGTAAATATTGAATGGTCATCATAGTAACTATTTTTGGTTTAACTTATTACAGCAAACCAATTTATACTATTTATGTACCATTTAGGATTAGATATCGGTAGTTCATCTATTAAGATTGCCTTAGTAAATGCCTCAACAGGAAAAAGCGTTGGGGTGGTTACAGAACCTGAGACAGAAATGTCAATGGAGGCTGTGAAAAATGGCTGGGCAGAACAGCATCCGGAAGATTGGTGGAGCTATGTTTGTAGTGGCATTGACAAGATATGCAAACAAGAAAATATTAATCAAAAAGATATATCAGGCATTGGTATATCTTATCAAATGCACGGTCTAGTGCTCATTGATAAAGAAGGTGATTCCCTTAGAAAATCTATCATTTGGTGTGACAGTAGAGCTGTTGGCATTGGTCAGCAAGCCTACGAAGAAATAGGGTCGGATACTTGCGACACCCATCTATTAAATTCACCATCAAACTTCACGGCATCTAAGCTAAAATGGGTGAAGGAAAACGAACCTGACATTTACGCTCAAATTTATAAAATGATGCTTCCGGGTGATTACATTGCCTATAAATTATCAGGAGTAGCAAATACTACGGTTTCAGGTTTATCTGAAGGTATTTTTTGGGATTTCAAAAAAGACAGTATAGCCGATTTAGTACTGGAGTATTACGGATTGGAAAAAGATATGATACCGGATATTGTAGATACTTTTTCTGTACAATCTAAAGTAAATGAAAAAGGAGCAGCTGAAAGCGGACTTTCAATAGATACCCCAATATTATATAGGGCAGGAGACCAGCCAAATAATGCATTGACATTAAATGTGTTTAACCCTGGAGAAGTTGCGGCAACAGGTGGTACATCTGGCGTTGTTTATGCAGTAACAGATAATCTTTCAGTAAAAGAAAGCTCTCGGGTAAACAACTTTGCACATGTAAATTATTCAAAGGGAAAACCGGCTAGAATTGGCAAGTTGCTTTGCATTAATGGCGCAGGAATTCAATACCGTTGGTTGTTAAATAACCTCGATGTAGACTCGTATGAAGAAATGAATTCGTTAGCAGATGAGGTTTCCATTGGGTCAGATGGTGTAGCTATAATTCCGTTTGGCAATGGGGCAGAAAGAATGCTAAAAAGTAAAGAAGTAGGTACAAGAATTCTCAATTTAAATTTAAATAATCACGGTAAAGGGCATTTATGTCGCGCAGCGCTAGAAGGCATTGCTTTTTCTTTTGTTTACGGAATGGAAATCATGGAGTCTGATGGTATAAAAGTGAATGTAATGCGTGCTGGTAATGATAACCTTTTTCGTTCAGAAATCTTTTCGAATACAGTCGCAACTTTAATAGGGTATGATATTGAGATTTATAATACTACTGGTGCAATTGGAGCGGCTAGAGCGGCAAATTTACATAAGGGCGATTTTGAAGCTTTTGGTAAGGCAATATTAGATAATGATTATGTAATGACCTTCAGTCCTAAAAAAGATAAAATAGCATACCAAGAAGCCTACGCTACTTGGAAGAAAGAATTAGAATTGACATTGAACAACAAATAAATCAACATAATGGCAAACAAGGAATATTTTAAAGGAATAGACAAAATTAAATTTGAAGGCAAGGAATCTGACAATCCGTTAGCTTTTAAATACTACAATCCAGATCAAGTTGTTGCGGGTAAAACAATGAAGGAGCACTTTAAGTTTTCAACAGCTTACTGGCATACCTTCTGTGGTGAAGGTTCAGATCCATTTGGACCTGGTACACAGAATTTTGAGTGGGATAAATCATCTGATGCGGTACAAGCGGCTAAAGACAAGGCAGATGCTGCTTTTGAATTTTTTGATAAAATAGGATTTGATTACTACTGTTTTCATGATTTCGATTTAATTGAAGAAGCAGCAACATTTGCAGAGTCAGAAAAGAGATTGGCAACAATCACAGAGTACCTAAAAGAGAAGCAAAAAGAATCAGGCAAGAAATTATTGTGGGGTACGGCTAACTGTTTCTCAAACCCAAGATATATGAACGGTGCATCTACCAATCCTGATTTTAATGTATTGGCAAGAGCAGGTGGTCAAATTAAATTGGCTTTAGATGCTACCATTGCCTTAGGTGGTGAGAACTATGTTTTTTGGGGTGGTAGAGAAGGTTATATGTCACTATTGAATACAGACCTAAGTCGTGAAGTTGACCATATGGGGCAGTTTTTGACTATGGCAAGAGACTATGCACGTAGCCAAGGGTTTAAAGGAAATTTCTTTATTGAGCCAAAACCAATGGAGCCAATGAAACATCAGTACGATTTTGATTGTGCAACAGCCATTGGGTTCTTGAAAGAATATGGTCTAGAGAATGATTTTAAAATGAATATCGAAGTTAATCACGCTACATTGGCGCAACATACTTTTCAGCATGAAATTGCTGTTGCCGCAAAAGCAGGTATGTTAGGTAGTATGGATGCTAACAGAGGAGATTACCAAAATGGATGGGATACCGATCAGTTCCCTAACAATATTCAAGAAACAACAGAAGCAATGTTGGTATTCTTGGCAGCTGGTGGTTTACAAGGTGGTGGTGTAAATTTTGATGCCAAAATAAGAAGAAATAGTACGGATTTGGAAGATGTGTTCCATGCACATATTGGTGGTGCAGATACTTTTGCAAGAGCATTGATTACTGCAGATAAGATTATAGAATCCTCATCTTACAACAAGTTGCGTGAAAATAGATACAGTTCTTTTGATTCAGGCAAAGGAAAAGATTTTGAAAACGGTAAGTTAGATATGAAAGATCTTTACAACATTGCTAAAGAAAATGGTGAGTTGGAGTTACAGAGTGGTAAGCAAGAATTGTTTGAGAATATCATCAATCAATACATATAAGCATTTTTGCCCATTAAGCGTTTTAGCATAGTAGCTTTTTGGGTACTTATAGTTATAAAATTAAATTTAAATGTCCCTAGGTTTTGACCTTAGGGACATTTTGCTTTTTACGGATAATTTAAATGTCAAATTAAATCTGTTCTTTTGCAGTATATATTATGAAAAAAGTAACCTTAAAGGATATTGCCGGGCATTTTGGTGTTTCTATCTCTACCGTTTCTAAAGCGATAAACGATAGTCATGAGATTAGCAACGACCTAAAGGTGAAAATTCAAACATACGCCAAAGAGAAACATTACAAACCCAATAGGTTGGCTCTTAATTTGTTGAATAAAAGCACTAAGACTATTGGCGTTGTTGTACCTAATATTTTAAACTACTTCTTTGTTCAGGTTCTTTATGGTATAGAGAAGGTTGCAAATGAGAGTGGTTATAATATTATTAGTTGTATTAGTAACGAGTCTAAAGCAAAAGAAACGAAAACACTTGAATTTTTTGATGCAGGTACGGTAGATGGAGTTATAATGTCTCTTGCGGAAGAAAGCCAGAATGAGGATCAGCATGATGCGTTGATAGATGTTATTAATAATGATATACCCGTAGTACTTTTTGATAGGGTGTCAGAAAATGTGCAATGCGATAAGGTGGTTGTAGATGATCTTGAGGCTGGTTATAAAATCACCAAGTACCTCATAAACATTGGCTGTCAAAATATAGCTGTGGTAAATCCTATTTCAAGCTCAAGCGTAGGTAAATTGAGACTGCAAGGCTATAAAAAAGCATTGGATGAATTTGATATTCCGTTTGATCCTAAATTAATTATAAATCTCACGGTCAAAGATGATCTTGATCTGCTGATGTCATTTTTATTAAATTATAAAACAATTGAAGGTATTATAGGAATTGATGAACTAATTGCTGTTCAAGTCTTAGAAGTTGTAAAGGCAAGAGGCTACAATGTACCCAATGATATTTCTATAATTGGGTTTACAAACGGGCAGTTATCTAAATATGTAACTCCGTCATTGACAATGGTTAGTCAGCATGGTAAGTATATTGGTGAGCAAACCGCTAAATTGTTAATTAATAGAATTAAGAATCCTGGTTTACCTTATGAAACTAAAACAGTAAAGACCAGCTTGCTGGTACGTGATTCTACTAAAAAATTACAATAAATTTATACGGTATCTGGGTGCGGATGTTTCCACGGTCCACGATATTCTCGTTGCAAAAGTGCGGTAGCTTCAGGGTCGTTCAAAACCGTTCTACTTTTAGGATCATAGGTTAAAGGTCTTTTTAAATCCATCGATAAATTAGCCAAAATACAGCTGGCAGATGAAATGTGCCCTTGTTCAATATCCGCAACAGGTTTTGTATTGTTTTTAATTGCATTTAAGAAATCTATCATATGCCTACGCGTTGCTGGTGCGGCATGTAGTTCTAAATCTTTTTCTGTAAGGTCTTCCCTATATTTTTCTTTTTCATAAAGTACATTAAAACGAATACTGTCGCTACCATCAACGGGTACAAATTCGGCTTTCATGACATCGCCCTTAAGTACTCCTTTTTCTCCATATATTTTAAAGGCCCAAGGGTACTCTGGGTCATCGGGATTTCCCCAAGTTCTATGTTGCCAGTTACAGTTGAGTCCGTCATATTCAAATTCGACTGATTGTGTATCAGATATGTTAGATTTGCCTTCTTTCTGTACATAAATTCCTCCTTCAGAGCTTATTCGTTTGGGCCATCCTAAATCAAGCATCCAACGAACCGTATCTAGCATATGTACACACATATCTCCTGTAATTCCGTTTCCATACTCTCGAAATGTTCGCCACCATCTTTTATGCGGTAATCCGTCATAAGGTCTCATAGGTGCAGGACCCGTCCACATTTCATAATCAAAGAAATCAGGCACCTCTTGTTCCGGTGGATTACCGTTGGCTCTCATGTGGTAATAGCAGCACATATCTACATGACCAATGGTACCTAGTAGTCCTGTATCAATAATTTGTTTTTTAGCGGCTATTAGATGTGGCGTACTTTTTCGTTGGGTACCTACTTGTACTACCTTATTGTATTTTCTTGCTGCGGCAACCATTGCTTTACCTTCTATAACATCAATGCTGGTAGGCTTTTGAACATATACATGAGCCCCAGGTTTTATAGCTGCAATACAAGTTAAAGCGTGCCAATGATCAGGTGTACCTATAAGAACAATATCTAATTTTTCACTTTGCAACATGGTTCTATAATCAGAAAATAGTTTTGGTTTTTTACCATTCTTCTGTCGTTCAGATACTAATTGGGCAGCTATGTTTAACTGTTGACTATCAACATCACACAATGAAACTACTTCTACATTCGCTATTTGAATAAGACGTAATAAATCACCAGTGCCATACCAACCAGTACCTATGAGGGCTACTTTTTTAGGTTGTTCATTTTCAAAAAAATTGCTGGCGTAAGATGGCAAAGAAGTAAAAAGTAAAGATGCAGATGCTATTTTTATAAAATTTCTTCTCTTAATAGATAGAGGTTGGTTTGTCATGACAACTTGAGTTTAAATAGATTATGAACATCACAAATAAAGTACTTAAGATAGCAAATACTTTAAAAATAATATTGAATGATTATGAATTTGTTAATATGAAACATATTTAAGTATATTTAAATCAAAATTATAACCAATCCAATGAATATACGTTTTGCCCTGATATTGCTGTGCATGGTGGCTACCACCTTTGCAAAAGCAGAAATTACACTACCCAAAATATTTTCTAATGAAATGGTCTTGCAACGCGAGAGCAATGTGTTGTTGTATGGCTGGGCAGATCCCAACGAAGAATTTGCCATTTATACGAGTTGGAACGATGAGACGGTTCAAGTAAAAACTGGTAACAATGCAAAATGGGAAATCACCGTAAAAACTCCAGAAGCTGGTGGTCCTTTTACAATAAGCTTTACGGGGAAGAATAATGAAATTATTTTACAAGATGTTTTGATAGGCGAAGTTTGGCTTTGTTCTGGGCAAAGTAATATGGAGTGGAGTGCAAACAGCAAAATAGCGAATAGGGATTTTGAAGTTGAAAATGCAGACTATCCAAATATTAGACTGTTTACTGTAGCAAAGAGAACAGCCGATTATCCGCAAGAGGATGTAAGCGGCACATGGAAAGCATGTACTTCTGAAACCATGCAAGATTTTAGTGCGGTTGCCTATTTTTTCGCAAGAAAGGTGCAAGAAGAATTAAACATTCCGATCGGACTAATAGATAACGCATGGGGAGCATCTAGCGCAGAAGTGTGGACACCAGAATCTGTTTTTAAAGCACACCCTGAATTGGTAGAAGCGCACAAAAAAGTAGAACCAAATAAATGGGTAACGGTACAGAAATCATCTTTGTTCAATGGTATGGTGGCACCGTTAACTAAGTTTAAAATTGGTGGTACTATTTATTATCAAGGTGAAGCTAACACGCCAAATGCCGAAAACTATCAAGAGCTTTTTACCAATATGATTACATCTTGGCGAAAGGAATGGAAAGATGATTTTCCATTTTATTATGCTCAAATAGCGCCATTTAAGTATGACCAAGAATTTGCTGGAGGTATAGTTAGAGATCAGCAAAGAAGAACTTTAGCACTAGAGAATACTGGTATGGCAATGACAAGTGATATCTGTACAACAGAAGATATTCATCCTTTAAACAAGCAAGATGTAGGTCTGCGACTAGCAAATATTGCACTTAAAAATCATTTTGGTGTGTTGCAAGATGAAGAAGTATATGGACCACTTTATCAAAGTTCAGAAATTAATGGTAATCAGATAATAGTTCATTTTAGTCATGCCGATGGTTTATATAATAAAAGTAAAAAAATCACTCTTTTTGAAATTTCAAATGATAGAGGCGAATGGTATCCAGCGAAGGCTAAACTGAAAGATGGGACTGTTGTCGTCAGTGCTAAAGAAGTTAAAAAGCCAAGTGCGGTAAGGTATGCTTGGAAAAGTACTGATATAGCTACCTTATTCAATAAGGCAGGTTTACCTGCTTCAACTTTTACCAGTAAGTAGTCAAATGGTAGAATAAGTACTAAAGAGCTTAAAAACTATCCGTCCGTCCAATAACGAATGTTATTCAGCTAAAAACACGGGTTCTTATTTTATTTAATAGTTAAATTGTAGTCATCAACTAATCTCAAATTATGCAAATAAAAGAATCCTCAGAAATTTTTGATGTAATCATCGTAGGTTCAGGAGCCGGTGGTGGTATGGCTACCAAACAATTGGCAGATGCAGGTTTAAATGTTGCTGTTGTAGAAGCGGGTCCATTTTTTGATCCAGCTGATCCTAAGACCATGACGCAATTAAAACAACCGTATGATTCTCCAAGAAGGGGAGCAGGTACAGATAGAGCTTTTGGTGAATGGGATATGTCATGGGGAGATTGGGAAGTAGAAGGAGAGCCATATACACATGCAGAAGGAACTGAATTTAAGTGGTGGCGTGCACGAATGCTTGGAGGACGAACAAATCACTGGGGGCGTATTTCTTTACGTTTTGGACCTAAAGATTTTAAAGGAAAAACCCGTGACGGTCATGGAGATGACTGGCCAATAGGATATGAAGATGTTAAACCATATTATGATAAACTAGATAAGTTAATTGGTGTTTTTGGCACTAATGAAGGTAGAGAAAATGATCCTGACGGATTCTTTCTTCCTCCCCCGAAACCAAGATTGCACGAGTTATTTTATATCAACGGGGCAAAGAAGTCTAACATACCGGTTATACCTGGTAGACTTTCTATGTTAACGAAAAGAATCAACGAAGATCGTGGCGTTTGTTTCTACTGTGGACAATGTGGAAGATCATGTCAAATATATGCTGATTTCTCAGCAGGTAGTTGTTTGATTTTTCCTGCTCAAAAAAGTGGTGGACAGGTGAAGTTGTTCGTGAACTCAATGGTTCGTGAGGTTACAACAAATGAAGAAGGTAAAGCTACAGGTGTATCGTACATCAATAAAGAGGATAGAAAAGAATACAAGCTTAAAGCAAAGGTAGTAATACTAGCAGCTTCTGCATGTAGTTCTGCACGTATACTTTTAAACTCTAAAAGTAAACAACACCCTAATGGATTAGGAAATAGTAGTAACCTTGTTGGTCGTTATTTACACGATTCTACAGGAGCAAGTGCCGCAGGTGTAATCCCAGGCTTAATGAATAGAAAAACCTCTTATAATGAAGATGGTGTAGGGGGTATGCATGTATACTCACCTTGGTGGGGAGACAACTCTAAACTTGATTTCCCAAGAGGATATCATATTGAAGTTTGGGGAGGTATGAGTCAGCCAAACTACGGTTTTGGTTGGGACCCAAATGCAATGAACAAATACTTTGGGTTGAAATCTGGCGGATACGGAGAAAGTCTACGTGACGATGTTAAAAAATATTACGGTTCCGTAATAGGTTTTGGTGGTCGTGGAGAAGGTTTGGCAATGAAAGATAATTATTGTGAAATAGACCCTACTACGGTAGATGAATACGGTATTCCGGTATTGAAATTCAACTATAAATGGTCTCAATACGAAAAAAACCAAGCAAGACATATGCATGATACTTTTGAAGAGATCATTCATAACATGGGCGGTCATTACTTAGGTGAAAAACCAGGTAAAGATCAAGATTACGGTCTACATAAACCAGGAGAGATTATACATGAGGTTGGTACTACGAGAATGGGTGATGACCCAAAAACGTCGGTAACCAATAAGTTTCAGCAGTTACATGATGCAGACAATGTATTTATTGTAGATGCAGGTGTATTTGTATCTCAGGCAGATAAAAACTGTACTTGGACGATTATGGCACTTTCTTGGAGAGCATCTGATTATATCATTGAACAATTAAAGGCACAAAATATTTAAACGATGGATAGAAGAAAGAGTTTACAAACTTTAATACTTGGTGGTGCCGCGGCAACCTCTGGTCTGGTCTTCAATTCCTGTAAGACTGAAAATGGCGAAACAGTAGATGAAGCCATTGCAACAACTAGTGAAAAGTATTTTGGAAGAACACCGGCAGAGCTAGATCGTATTGAAAAATTGAACGCCGAGCAATTATTTAACGAGCATGAAATGGAAACCATAGCAGCTTTAAGTGTTGTTATATTACCTCCAAAGGCACCTCATGGCGGTCCTATAGAAGCAGAAGTGCCAGAACTTGTTGAATTTATGGGTAAGGATATTCCAGAAATGGCACCTACTTTATTAGGTGGTTTAATGTGGTTGGATCATAAAAGTAATACTGAGTTCGGTACTGAATTTAAGTCTGCTACTTTAGAGCAGAAAAAACAAATTTGTGATGAAATTTGCTGGCATGATACTGAAAAGCCATTAAGCGAGCAACCTTTGGAAATTCAATTTTTCTATACTATGCGAGGTTTAACCGTAACAGGTTATTATACCTCTAAAGTAGGAATAGCGGATTTGGGCTATAAAGGAAATTCACCTAACGTTTGGGATGGTGTACCACAAGATGTACTTGACCAACATGGTGTAGCCTATGACCCGGAATGGATAGCTAAATGCGTCGACCAAAGTCAACGTAATGTTATTGCTGAATGGGATGACGAAGGAAATTTACTTACGTAAATAGTATCATAAATGATAAAAAAAATAATGATCACCACTATCCTTTTGGTTAGTGGTTTTTCAACTCAAGCCCAAGAAGTAGGCATTCAATTATATAGCCTAAGAAATCAATTTAAAATGGATGTGTCCAACACCCTAGGATTGATTAATGAATGGGGAATTACCAAAATTGAAGGTGGTGGTACTTACGATATGCCGTTGGAAGATTTTAAAGCCTTACTATCTGAAAACGATTTAGAAATGGTAAGTGTTGGTGCCGAGTTTGGTGACTTGGAAAATGATGTTGAAAAGGTCATTAAAAACGCTAAGGATTTTGGAGCAAAGTATGTAATGTGTGCATGGGTACCTCACGATGATAATAAATGGGATTTAGAAGAAACTAAACACGCCACTGAGGTATTTAACCAGGCAGGAAAGACTTTAAAGAATAACGGACTTGTATTGGCTTATCACCCGCATGGATATGAGTTTAGACCTTATAAAAGCGGAACATTGTTTGACTATATGGCACAGAATGCTAAAGATTTCACATTTGAACTTGATGTATTCTGGGCGCAACATGGAGGTGCTGATCCATTGGCATTAATGAAGAAATACCCTAAAAAAATTACCCTTTTACATTTAAAAGATATGGAAAAAGGTATTGAAGGTAATAACACAGGTCATGAAGATGATGATACTAACGTTGTGCTAGGAACGGGACAGGTAGATATTGCAGGCATAGTTGCCGAAGCTAAAAAATTAGGAATTGAATATATGTTTATAGAAGATGAATCTAAAAATGTAGTTACCCAAGTACCAAAGAGCTTGGTGTATTTAAAAACCTTAAAGTAAACCAACAACCAAAATGTGTAATGCAACCTTCTATTTTTAATTAAATAGGAGGTTTTTTATGTTTTGGAGTTATTATTATTGGGTTTCTTATTTTATTCTTTATTATAAATTTTGATCCTTATTTTTACTTTCTGTATACATATAGGTGCTACTAAAAATTAAGCTCTGTATTCATAATCGATTATAAATGAAAAAGACAATATTGCCAAAAATAACTATTTCACTTCTACTTTTAAATCTGATTATTTTAGGTTGTAAAACTGAAGCTTCTAAGAAAGAAACGGTATCAATAGAAAATGAAGAGAAAAAATTAGTAAACGATTCCGTTAAAATAGTCTCAGTAGCAAAACCTATGTTTAAAAGCCTAGAAGGTGTTGCAGATACTACATTTGTTCGATTAGCAGACTATAGTGACGGCTTTGCTTATGATTTAAGATATGCCACCGATAACAACTTCTTAAAAGAGCAGGTATATGATTGTGGTGAATGCTATACGAGGGCAAAAACGGTAAAGGCTTTGCTAAAGGCAAATGAAGAGTTCAAAAGACACGGAGTAAAGATAAAATTCTATGACTGCTACAGACCTAATTCTGTACAATATAAAATGTGGAAAATAGTACCTAATCCCCAGTATGTAGCTAATCCTGTAAAAGGATCTATTCACAATAAGGGTGGAGCAGTAGACATTACTTTGGTTACTTTAGATGGTAAGGAAGTGAAAATGCCATCAGATTTTGATTTCTTTGGTAAACGTGCTTATCATGATAATTTTGACTTACCACAAGAGATTTTAGATAATAGAAAGTTACTTAAGGAAACCATGGAAAAATATGGGTTTTGGTCAACAAGAACCGAGTGGTGGCATTATAATTTGCAAGGAGCATCGCATGACCCAATAGCTAACTTTAAATGGGACTGTGAATAGGTTAAATTACATGATATGAAAAACAGACTATTATTGCTATTTTTAGTATTAGTGAGCTATGTTTCTGCTCAAGATACCATTATATCTTTATGGCCAGAAGATAAGATTCCTAATCAGTTAAAAAGCTCAGAAAAGGAGGTGCATGAACAAAGTGAAATTTTACGGATTAGTAAAGTTCAGGTACCTATTATAGAAGTCTATTTACCATCAAAACGAGATGCAACTGGAGAAGCGGTGCTGATTTTTCCAGGAGGCGGATATGGTATACTTGCCTATGATTGGGAAGGTACGGATATAGCAAAATTTTTGAACAGTAAGGGTATTGCAGGTATAGTAGTAAAATATCGTTTGCCATCAGATGTTTCTCAGAAAGATAAAAAGTACGTACCGTTAATTGATGCACAAAGAGCGATACGGTTAGTTCGTAGCAATGCGCAACGGTTTAATGTGAAGTCCGATAAAATAGGAATAATAGGTTTCTCTGCTGGGGGACATTTAGCATCAACCTTAGGAACACATTTTAACGAAAAGGTGTATAAAGCTGTTGATGAAATTGATACTGAAAATGCTCGACCAGATTTTATGGCATTGGGGTATCCGGTAATTTCTTTTGGAGAAATGACACACCAAGGGTCTAAAAGGAATTTGATAGGGGAGCACCCATCGATTGACTTGGTCGATTATTTTTCGAATGAAAAACAAGTAACCGAGTCAACACCACCTACATTTTTACTTCATGCTACCGATGATATGGTGGTACCAGTAGAAAATAGCTTGTTGTTTTATAAGGCTGTTAAGGATAAAAATATTTCGGCAACCATGCATATTTACCCAAAAGGCGGTCACGGTTTCGGATTAGGTTTGCATGATGAGCATTTAAAGGGTTGGAGCAATCTACTGATAGAATGGATAGTATCGTTAAGATAGTATTTCAATTTTTGGTAAAAGATAGAATCTAATCAATAGAACTTGTCTATTTTTGCAATCGAAATTTTCGGGATGTAGCGCAGTCCGGTAGCGCACTCGGCTGGGGGTCGAGTGGTCGCAGGTTCAAATCCTGTCATCCCGACTGAATAAGAAAATGAACTGTGAGAACAGTTCATTTTTTGTTTTCAAAAGTGTCAAAAACATAGTTTTTGTAAACGATTGTAAACAAAAAATGAAAAGGCGATAGCCTTTATTTTGTTATTTGCACTGAGGGTTTATTAGGATTATCAAAATCCTTTTGTTTTTGTAAACGATTGGAAACAAAAAATGAAAAGGCGTTAGCCTTCGCTTTGTCATTTGCACTGAGGGTTCATTAGGGTTATTTATAATTGATAAATAGTCCAAAAATCTCATGGAATTGGGCAATTTGTCTTGACTCGTGTTTTTATACTTAATTGCTTATCTTTCATTTCGCACCAAAACAAAATGTAAGTATATTAATATTCTTGCTCCTTTTGTTTTTAAATAGTAGGTACAAATGAAAAATACAATCCTAGTTTTTGTTTTATTAATCGTAGCTATTATAACTGGTTGCTCTAGTTCAGAAAATCCAGTAAATAATGGTTCACCAGAAGAAATAGACAACGTAGAAATACCTAGTGACGATTCCGGATCAGATGAAGTCATTGATGGAACTATGCGAGAAATCTCTCCGAAAGAATTTGTACTTGACATGGGTTCTGGTTGGAATTTGGGAAATACATTAGATACTGAAGATGTTGACGTGACGGCATGGGGAAATCCTTTGACAACTAAGGCAATGATCGATGAGATTGCCAACATGGGATTTAAAACGTTGAGGTTGCCGGTAACTTGGCAATATCATACTGGTTCAGCGCCAGATTATATTTTAGAATCGGATTGGTTAGACACGGTAGAAAATATTGCAAATTTTGCTTTAAGTAATGATATGTATGTTATCATTAATATTCATCATGATGATGAATGGATCATACCTACATATGAACAAGCACCTGCTGTAAAAGATAGATTGACAAAAACGTGGACACAGATAGCCAACAGGTTTAAACCCCATGGAGACCATGTAATTTTTGAAACTTTAAATGAACCACGTCATGAAGGTTCTCCGGAAGAATGGGAGGGAGGTACCACCGAGGGTCGAGATGTTGTAAATCAATATCATCAGGTTAGTGTTGATGCAATTCGTGCAACAGGTGGCAACAACGCCATTCGTAAAATTATGGTTTCTACTTATGCGGCCAGTACTGCCGAAAATGCCTTAGAAGATTATCAAATTCCAAATAATGATGAAAATGTAATTGTTTCTATTCATAGTTATTCTCCTTATTTGTTCAGTCTTGCAGGTACTGATCCAACTTGGGGTACGCAGGAAGATAAGGCGCAGTTAACGCAAGAATTTAATACCATTCAAAATAAGTTCGAGAGCGAAAGTAGGGCAATAGTTATGGGCGAATGGGGTTCCACTTTTTCCGATAACGAGAATGACCGCTTAGCTCATGCTGAATATTATGCTAACCTCTGTGCCGAACGCGGTATTTGCCCTATTTGGTGGGATAATGGTAATGCCGATGAATTCGGTATTTTCAATAGAAATACGTTAGAATGGGTATATCCTGAGATTGCAGAAGCAATTGTTAATGCTACGAAGTGATGGTGAAATTTATTTTTTTCATTATTTTCTGAGGTACTAAGTGTATATAACATCTAATAATGGTGCAATAAAAAAATATCGAAATGAATAGCTTTAGTTTTCATTTCGATATTTATAATCAAGGTTTAGTGGAATTTTTAACTCATTAATATTTTGTTTTAAATCATTTTTTTTTCTTCTTTTTTACTTTGGATTTATCCAATTTCAATTTCTTTTTGATTCTATTTTCTTCATCCCCAATAAAAGAGAAGTAATCGTCATTGTATGAATGCTTTTTAGCTTTTTTAAGAAACTTTAAAGCATCTTTATATGCTTCCTTGGTTTCTAACGCATACGCTGAAAGCCAAAATAAATTTCCTTTTGATATCCCTTTTAAAGTAAGGGCAAAAGCAATTAGTTTGTTTGCCCTTTCAATTTCATCAACCCAAATCAAGTATTTTACGTAAATTGGATATACACCCAAATAATAACTATCAATTGTAATGACTTTGTCAAAGCAATCAAAAGCTTTTTCATATTGGTTTAAGTTTGCGGCATATACTTTCCCTAAGAGACAAAGTGCAGCACAATGGTTTTCATCATAAGACAAGGCATAGTTGAGTGATTCGCAAACTTCGTCCCAATCGTAACCAGATGCCGCTTTTGCCTTTAGGTAATAGGTGTCGGCTATTGTAAGTCCCATTTTTGTTGTTTTAAATCGTTTTTTAGCTTTTGCCGTTTTGGTTTAAAGCCTTTTTTCTCTTCTTGATGTTTAAAGTCCGTGCCCTTAAAAACACGAATAGGGTTCCCACGTTGCAAATTCATATGATTTTCCCATTCGTCTATCATGCTATTTTTTAACTGCGCTAGATTAACTTCGTTTACTTTTTCTTTTAATCGAGCTATCGCTAATTTTTTGTTTTGATGTTGTGATCTACTATCCATTGCAACTACTTGAACTCCAGTTGTGTTATGAATTGCTCTCACCGCCGAGTTTACTTTATTTACATTTTGGCCACCAGGACCCGTACTTCGCATAGTTTGAAAAGAGATGTCCTTATTATCCAATTTCAAGGTTTGCATTTGCTTCAATTCAAAAACTCCAATAAACCAGTTTTTTCGTTTATGGTATTTTCGAAATGTAGAGATACCAATCCATTGAATGGTTCCCACCCAAGTTGCCAAAAAGGCTTCAAGGTTTTCTCCCGCTAAGCGAATAGTCACCGATTGAACTGTTCCATTTAGGTTTCCTTTTTCTCGGTGTAGTATGATATGTTTAAACCCTTTCATCTTGGTTTCTTCCAAAAATCGTTTAAGCACTTGGGCAACGACCCAGCTACATTCTGCTGGACCTCTACCTGCTGTTATTTGTATAATTTTTTCCATGTTTTTTAATAAAAAGTTAAACTTTAGTGTTCCTACGCCTTTGACTAAGCTCAGGATGACAGCTGAGCAAATACTGTTAGCTGCAACTGTCAACTGAACACTAATGTTTACTTATCCATTCTTACTATTTTAGGGGTAAAGGTTCCTATTACTTCTACTAGTTCTTGTTGATTTGCCATGACTTTATTAATGTCTTTGTAAGCCATCGGCGCTTCATCAATACCTCCACCAATAAGGGTTACTTCATTTGATTCTAGTTGCTTTTTAATATCACTTCGTGTAAAAGTTTGTTTACACTTTCGTCTTGAAAAAAGCCTTCCTGCACCATGAGAAGCAGAGTTTAAACTCTCTTTATTTCCCAAACCTCTAACAATGTAACCCGGTGCGGTCATAGAGCCAGGAATAATACCCAATTCGCCCTTGGCAGCTGGGATTGCTCCTTTTCTATGAACAATACACTCTTCGCCATTTACCTCTTGCTTCCAGGCAAAATTGTGATGGTTCTCGATTTTAGCCACCGGCTTTTCGCCTAAAAGCTTAGCAAGTCTTGCGTGAATATCGTCATGACATGCTTTCGCATAATCTCCCGCTAAATTCATAGCTAACCAATATTCTTGTCCGTCATGCGTATTTAAATCTAACCATGCTAAATGTTGCACATGCTTAGGTAAAGGACATTGCTTTGTTGCCAAATAGGTGTAATGTTTTGCAATGTTGGCTCCTAGACCTCGCGAGCCACTATGAGAAAGCACACCTAAGTATTCACCAATTTTCAAACCCCATTCATTTTGGTTATCTGCAATAGTAACCGTTCCAAATTCTACGAAATGATTTCCGCCACCTGAGGTTCCCAATTGTTTGTATGCCTTATCTTTTAATCTTTTTAAGAGAGGGATATTTTTAAACTCATCTCTCTCAAAGATTTCATGATCGTGCTTTATCTGATGCGTTTCCCGCATTCCAAATTTGGTATGTTCCGAAAGGAAATTAGCCAATTGGTGCTTCTTTCCTTTAAGGTATGAAACCGGAATCGGATAAATAGTCAAACACATTCGACAACCAATATCGACACCAACCCCATAAGGAATTACCGTATTCTTGGTAGCCAAAACTCCCCCAATAGGCAAACCATAACCACTATGGGCATCGGG
Organism: Maribacter sp.; assembly: GCF_039968975.1. Lineage (GTDB taxonomy): Bacteria > Bacteroidota > Bacteroidia > Flavobacteriales > Flavobacteriaceae > Maribacter. Next base: position 17,542 of record NZ_JBDVOT010000060.1, read on the forward strand.
CATTAAAGCCCCGGCAACAGAAATCGGAAGCTTTAAAGCATCATACAATTGGTATTTTGCTTGTTCTTCAATTTCATTTTCTCCATAGATATGAAAAGGTGCTCGTACTGAACTTAAGGCTTGTTTTTTTACTATAACCGGGTCTAATAAACTTTCGGAAATCTTGCCCCAAACACCATCGCCCTTATAGTTTTCAGGATGCAACAACACTTTTTTGGCTTCAGTTAATATCTTTTCTTTTTTTACTCTTTTATGATACCTATTGATTTGACCTAAAGTGATATTTATACTATTGTTCTTTGGAAAGCCTAATTTGATAAGGTCTTTTCCACTTAATTTCTTTCCCATGATATTTCATTTTAGAGAATAGAATGACCGTTCAACCTTTGAAAAGCCATACTTAATTTGATAAAATGTCTCGGAAAGTTTTGCCCTTAATTAATAAGCATAAAAAAAGTCCGAAACTTTAGGGCTTCGGACTTTCTATCATTAGCTATAGTAGCTTTATGTATTGTAGAAGTCCTGAAGCGACACTAATAAAGCACCTGGTACTTTAAGTGTATTCTGATATGTGATTGAAAAAGTCATATATACTTCAGTTAATAAATTTTGTTGCTGTATTGCGGTGCAAAGCTAAAATGTATTTTTAGATTACACAAGAAAAAACAAATATAATTTATTGACTATCAATTAGTTATGTTATTTATTTAACATAGGTATTCCTGTCCGTTGTTTAACGGATAACAGCACAATTAATCAATTTGCTGTTTTTCAAATACTTAGCTTTTAAATAACATTCTTTTGGAATTTTTAGAATTCTCTAGAAAAATTGCATAAAAAAAGCGTCCAATTTCTTGGACGCTCTAGTTATGTATCTGTTTTTAATAGTATCTATCTATCAATTCGATGCAATCCTAGCTTTTCAGCGTCCGGTATGTGATTAAAATGATTTAGCATGTACTATTTTATTTATAATTAACTTTTAAATTTTAAAGATTAAAATGTGGCATGGAGCCTATAATATCTCTATTACTTTACCATACACATTTTTTGTCCATCCGTTAATTCTACCGTGATTGTTACCAATTAACAAACCTCGTTTATCATTCTTCCCTTTTACAAGGTGTGTAAATACATTTCCACGTACTTTACAGAATACAATATCACCAACATTACATTCATCCCAACTAATTGGCGCAAGGCGCACTGGTTGTTTTGATTTTAATAATGGTAACATAGAATTACCGGGTTCTTTTGAAATGATGGTTTCCCCATCAAGTAATTTTTGAATTTTCCAATTCATAGTTTAAATTTTAAAAGTTATGCAGACCAGTATTGGCATGCATATCCCACAAAATTTTCAAAAGAACTATTTCAATGAACTGATGCAAAGATGCAAAGATGCAATTTTTATCTTAAATCTGATTTATTAGATCATATAAGAGGTCTTTTCTACTTTTACCATCCAATTGCTTTTCATAGCAACTGCTTAAAATCACCCCAAATTGTTGGGAAGGTTTTAAACCTAGATCAATCAAATCTTTTCCTGAAATCAAAGGTTTAATTTCATTCTCTCCAAATTTTTCAAAAAGGTTAAAACAGGTTTCAGATACTTTATGCTCGTCTAAAATGACATCTCTACCAGTTCTTCCAGCAGAATCAGCTTTGCTCTGCCAGCCCAAGATATCAATTCTACATTTGTTGTGTAACCTTTTCCAGGCTGCCTCCTTTGCCCCAGATACATATAATTGCCCAGGTCTCATATGTAAGCCAACAATAGTGGTTACCTTATGGATCAAAGTTTTATTATTGGTCATCCGTTTTAAAAAATTTTCGGCCAAGGGCATTCCCTTAACATCATGGCCATAAGCTGTTAATTCTAGGGTTGTCGTAGAGGGTTTACCTACATCATGTAACAATGCACCAAACATAAAGGGCAATTTCCATTTCTCAGGAATATGACCCCTTAATTTTGCAGCATTATCCAAAACCATACATGTATGTACCCAAACATCTCCTTCTGGATGCCATACAGGATTTTGAGGGCATCCAACTAAGTTTTGTAATTCAGGAAAATGCTTTAACCAGCCAGAATCTCTTAAAAATTCTAATCCTATAGAGGGTTGGTCTGCTTTAAGTAAAAGCTTTTCCCATTCTACAAAAATGCGCTCTGCCGGTAATTCTGAATAAGAATCTACCATTTTTCGACAAAGAGCCAAAGTTGATTTAGCGACCGATTTTCCTTTTCTCGGCAATAACTGCATGATACGAAGAACCCGTAGCGGATCTTCTATAAAGGTTTGCTCGTTGGTAGCCCTAAGAATACCTTTTTGCAAATCTACGAGTCCATTAAAAGGATCTACCAATTCTTTGGTATGTAAGTTTAGATACATGCTATTGATGGTAAGGTCTCTTCTTAATCCTGCCTCTTTAGGAGTCATATTTTCGTCTAGTTCAATGGTAAATCCTTTATGACCTATTCCCACTTTATTTTCTCTTCTAGGAATAGATATATCGATTTCTAAATTGGCTATGACTGTTTTAATAACACCAAAAGATTTACCAACCATATTACAATCAATATCTAGCCCCTCTATTAAATTGGTAAGTGCTACATAAGAAAGACCATAAACTTCAATATCTACATCTTTGATTTTTAATTCCTGTATTTCATCTATAACAGCCCCACCAATTAACATTGCAGTTCCGTTTTGTAATTCTATTTCTTTAAGGAATTTTTGGAAAGCAACTTCTTCAAAGAGTATATTCCTGGTCCTTTGTAAGTTTTCCATATTCTGTTTTATTTAAATTTTTCCTTTCTCTCTTCTTTTCTTCCTCCAAGGAGCATTTACCTGAAAATCTCCAGCCATAATGCAACCATAGGGCATTACTTTATCAATTATCTCTCCTAAGCCATACTCTTCCATTTGAGAACGAACCGTTTGTGCATTTTTATAAGCGCTGGGTAATTCAGAGATATCTATTTCTTTTGAAAAGAAACGAACATCTAATCCTTCCGTTTCCAAATTGAACAAGGCTTCTTTGGTAAAATCTGCATTGTTTCTTTTGTGTTGTGTTCTACTCATATTTCTACCAGCTCCGTGTGGGGCAAAACCTAAGTTCTTAACGGTTGTTTTACCTTCCACAATCAAAACAGGTTCAGCCATATTCAAGGGTATTAATCTTGGACCGGTAATATCAGGCATAAATTTAGGATCTAAGGGTGTAGCGCCTTTAGCATGGTAAAACAAATCTCCGTCTTTAAAAACAAAGTTATGCTCATTCCAATATCTGTCTTCAGCTTTCATTTCTAGAACTGCTAACGTAGCATTGTGAATACATTCGTGGTTTAATTTGGTCCATTTTCTTATCGTCTGCAACGCACTCCAGTATAATTGTCCTTCTTCAGTTTCAAAAGGAATCCATGCATTTTGTTTTAACGCAGCTGGGCAAAGATCTTTTCTAAATCGTTCTGCAATGTGCATTCCTTTTTTGTACAATCTTGCACCTGGCGCTCTAGAACCGTGATGAGTAATCATCATAGTATTATCAGTTTTTTCTGAAATACCAACAAATAAGAAGTGATTGCCATCACCTTGAGTACCTAAATGTTCTATTGCAAGACTTATGTCCTTTGGTGTATTCAATAGTTTATTTGCTTTGAACTCAGCTAATAATTCTTGGGGTAATTTATATTGTTTACCACGTGGTCTACCACCTGGTCCAAAATGTGTAATTGAATGTGCGGCATCTAAAACTAGTTTTGGATCTGTTTTTCCGAAATCGGTCAACATTACAGAGCAACAAATATCTGCACTATGCATACCTGGGTGAATCGCATTCTTTGCTACAACAACACCACCAACGGGTATTGTACCTAATGGTCCAGTTGGGCACGCATCAGGCATTATAGCACCATTGACAGTTGTAGGTGTGCGCATCAAAACTTTCATCGATTCCACTACTTTAGTTACATTGGTCTCTTCCAATTCATTTTCGGCTTTTATATTTATTTCGAATTCTGCAGGGTTAGAATGCAGGTTGATCATAGGTGGTAAACGATATTGCTCTAAGAAGTCTAACATAGCTTCTTCTTCCAACTGGTTTGCGTTAATATAATCTATGGCTTCTGGAAACCATTTTCCTGATCGAAAACCTAAATCGATCAATTCTTTTCCTGTGATGTTTATTGTATTTTTCATAATTTCTTTTAATTAGCTCTGCCGACTCCATTCGTTCGGCAGAGCGCTACACGAAGACTGTTTAACTGGTCTTCTTTATGATTCTGGTACAAACTTGAGAACTATCTACGTAATTATTTTGCGTAGTTAAAATTTTTAATAGAATTGTTCTCTTATTTCTACTAATAATTTGTTTACCGTATACAAATCAGGTCTTTCCATAAGGCTTGATTTTTCATAGATATCATCTAATTCCAATCTTAACTTTTCTGCCCTTTTAACTAGCTCTTCATATTCGAATTCAGCATTTTTTATGGACAAAAGAAAGTCTCTGTCTGTTCTTTTAATATTGATTCTACTTTCTGCACCTATTTCTTTTGCCATATGCAATAATCGAAAAGTATGCATCATATTTTTTGCATCGTAGTTTTTACTATGTGAGATATTGCTTTTGTATCGATCTTCATTTCTTTTTTCTACCCAAGACCAATATTCTTTATATTTTTTGCAATAAGATGAATACCCATCTCTATTAAAGTATAGAATAGCTACTGGCATCTCTGATTTAGGAATAGAACTCAGACAGACTTCATTCGCATTTTCTCGGACGATTCCACTATACTTCATATAAGGATTATAGAATAGATTGTAACAGTCTTTCATGTGGCTTATTTTTGCCAATCCGCAACGGGTTGCATCGAGGTCTTCAGTTTCTAAAAATGTATGCAAAGGCACCGAACGTTTTTCTTTTCGAACAAAGCAAAAATCAGTAACAGATTTTCGTTCTTTTTCTACTGGATTTACTATTTTCTTCTTCAAGCCTCTTGCCTTTTTAATTTGAGTAAAAGCATAATTGGCAAAAGTGTCTTTGCATAACTTTGAAAGGAAGTATTTAGATTTAAGCGTATCATATATAGGATGTTTTAAAAGAACGCAATCTTCTGGTGCACTTAAAAGCTCAAGAATATTAGGGTTGTTTTTTGAAAGAAGTTCCATGAATTTCTTGAGCTCATAATAAACAATATCATTCGTCTCGTTATTTATTTGACCCACATATTCTAGTGAATAGTACTTTTCTTTTGGCAATATAAAAACTCCACGAATATCCGTATCCGAGGTAGGGGTAGCAAGTCCGTATGCTCTACTGCCGCTTATACATTCAAATATGATGTTTCCTGAAGCTTTTAGTTCTTCTATTGTTTTCATTTGGTCAAGGTTTTATATAAAAAACTATCTATTCTATCTGTATCAGGGTTTCCGCCAGAAAGTGATTTTGCGTACTTCTCATTAGTACAAATAACTCTTGTTATGAGTTCTATGATCTTTTCATTTCTAGAATGCAGATAACTTTCGTTATTCTCTGATTTTATAGCCATTAAATTTCTTATTTCATCTTCTTCATCCTTTTTAACCAGAGATAGCATTTTACTAAAAACAACTGGTGGCATTGTATTATGTTCTAGTATCCATTTACCCGCCAAAGCTGTTCGTAATGCATAAAACAAACTCTTTAGTTTTACTTTTTTATCCGTTAGCTTTTCTTCATATTTTTTGCTCATACTTAAATAATGGTACATACAAGCTACTGGAGAAAAGCAATCTTCAGCTATGGCTCTAAGTTCTTTTATAGATTCACTTTCTTCTATATATGTTATAGGAGAAAATAGATGTTCTAAAGCAGGTACGTTAGACTTTTTAAGAAGACGCAGCTTCTTTCGAAGTTCCCAACCAACAGCGTCAAAATCACCATCCATAATATCGATAGTATCTTTTTTTTCTGAAACAGATAGATACCAGTCTAGGGGATGAGTGTAAACAAATCGAACATCGTAATCACTATCTGGTGATGCAAATCCCCAAGCTCTGCTACCTGATTCGCAAGCATAAAGGATAGATACTTTTTTATCTTTTGCTAAATTGTTTAGTTTGTCTATCATCATTTCTTTAATTATGATACAAATATGACAATGTACTACGCAGTTATTTTGCGTAGTAAAAATTGATGTATTATTTTTAGTAAAAATGAATTGAAATGGCAATCAATAAAAATGCACTTATCCGTTATAAAACGATTGATAAATGTCTTCAGAATACATACCGTAAATGGACATTAGATGATTTAATAGAAGCTTGTTCAGATGCTTTATATGAATATGAGGGTCGTGAAATCAATGTAAGCAAACGTACCGTGCAAATGGACATTCAGTTAATGCGAAGCGATAAATTAGGTTACAATGCACCCATAAAAGTTTACGATAAAAAATATTATAGGTACGAGGAGGATGAGTATTCCATTACAGATATTCCCATCACAGAAAATGATATGAATGTGCTTAGTGAAACTGTAGAAATGCTAAAACAGTTTAAAGACTTTTCATTGTTTTCTGAATTAGGGGGCATTATTCAACGTTTAGAAGATAAGGTATACACAGAGAAAACACATCAAGCTTCAATCATTCATTTAGACAAAAACGAGAACCTAAAAGGACTACATTGGTTGGATGAATTGTATCAAGCAATTCAGAAAAAAATAGTATTGAAATTGGAGTATCAATCTTTTAAAGCAAAGCAATCTGGGGTGATTCAATTTCATCCTATACTATTAAAAGAATTTAATAATCGTTGGTTTCTAATTGGAAAAGGTGCAAAATCAAGAGGAATTGTAAATTTAGCTTTAGACCGTATTAAGAGTGTTGATTATGCTTTTTCCGTGCCTTATATACCTGTAGAGTTCAATGCAGATGAATTTTATAAGAACGTAATTGGGGTAACTGTAAACCAAGGGGAAAGAGCAAGTAATGTAAAGCTGTGGGTACATCAAAGGCACGCACCATACGTTGAGACAAAACCCTTACATCATTCGCAATGCATTGAAGAAAGAAATGAAGACGGTAGCATAGTTATAGGTATTAAGGTCAAATTGAATTTTGAACTAGAACGAATTATATTAGGCTACGGCGAAGCTATGAAGGTTTTGCAGCCAGAGCGTTTAGTCAAACGCCTTGCTCTACGAGTAAATAGAGCAAAGAAGATGTATGATGTAGAGTAAGCTTAACTCATTCAAATGACCTGTTCACTCAGTTTGCATTTCATATCTCGTAGTTCATGAAGACTTTTATCAAAACCATAAAACTACCAATCATGAAAAAGCTGATTTTACTAATTTCTCTATTCATATGTACACAGTTTTTTGCCCAAGAGTCCCTTGAAATAGTACTGAAAGACTCTAGCAGACTAAAACTTACTAGTTTAAAAATCGATGTAAATATTATTGGCAATTTTGCCAACACTACCTATGATATGATGTTCTATAATGAATTAGATAGAACGTTAGAGGGAGAATTAGTATTTCCTTTAGGAGATGGGCAGTCCGTTTCTAAATTTGCGATGGATGTTAATGACAAACTTCGCGAGGCAGTTATTGTAGAAAAAGAATTGGCTCGTGTTACCTTTGAAAGTACAATAAGGCAAAATATAGATCCAGGTCTGTTAGAGAAAACAGAAGGCAATAATTACAAGGCACGAATTTATCCGATTTTACCCAAAAAGCATAAGCACATTGTTTTGATTTTTGAGCAAGAATTATCAACATTAAATCAACGTCAAATTTATGAATTGCCTTTAGGTATGAAAGCTAAATTAGATGATTTTTCAATACAAATGAACGTACTGAATGATGGAAAACTACCTAAAATAAAAAGTGATGTTGCAAACTTCTTTTTTAAGGAAAGTAACGATGGTTTTACGGCATCTTTAGAGAAACAGAATTATAGACCAAACATACCAGTTATAGTAGAATTGTCAAGTACTGGAAATGCAGAAACACAATTGAGTTTTCAAGACTATTTTTATATAAATCAAACGCTTAAACCAAATACTAGGCTGAAGCAAAAGCCTAAGAAAATCACTTTGCTTTGGGATACTTCGTATTCATTAAGAAATAGAAATGTAGAAAAAGAATTAGCCATACTTGGTGAATATTTTTATTACCTAAGAAACGTCGAAGTAAATTATATTTCTTTTAGTAATTCTATAGTTCAAACTAAAATTTATAAAATAGAAAATGGTGATTGGCTAGAATTAAAAGAAGCATTAAAAGATGCTGTTTATGATGGTGGTACATGTATGGATTTTTCTAAGTCATTAGCAAAAATTTCGGGCGAAACACTTTTGTTTACAGATGGTTTAGCTAATCTCGGAGATTATGCTAGTACTAATAAAGGCTCAATTTATACATTTAACTCTACTACTTCTGCAAATCATGAATTGCTAAGAGAAGTCGCTACATTATCTGGTGGCAGTTATATTAATCTGGTTAGGTTGCCACAAACCGAAGCTTTAAATATTTTAAAACAGGAGACTTTTCAATTTTTAGGATACCAGCAGAATAATGATTTCTGGGAGGTGTATCCAAATAAGAAAACAAACGTATCAGAAGATTTTACTCTTTCTGGTAGATTTTCAAAAAACAGCACTATAGAGTTGTTATTTGGATATAGTGGAAAAGTAACGGAGCGCATCAAACTTCAGATTAATAAAAATAAAAGTGATGAGGTAGTAAAACGATTATGGGCTAAACAAAAGCTAAAGCACTTAAGTAGTAATAAAGATGAAAATAAAGAAGAAATAATTTCGCTTGCAAAAAGCCATTATTTGGTAACAGATTATACTTCAATGTTGATTTTAGATAGGGTTGAAGATTATGCGAAGTATCGTATTGAGCCACCCTTTGAATTGAAAGCTGAATACAAAGAACTAATTAGAAATTTGGAAGAAGACGAAGCATATCATCTTGAGCGATTAAATGATAGAAAAGAAGATTTGTTCCGTAATTATGATAAAATTTTAGACTGGTATTCAACCAAGTACCCTAAAAAGAATATTAAGCAAAATAATGAAGAAACAGCCAATAATGATAGTTCTAGTATAGAAACAAATACTATTACTGCAGACACGATTGAGTTAGTCGAAAATACGGTGAGTCAAACTCCAAACCCTAGTGTTATAAATATTGATTCGACAAAAAATATAGTTTCAGGTACGGTTGTAGATGAAGAAAATACTCCGATACCTGGGGTAAGTGTAATTGTGCAAGGTACAACAAATGGCACTTCAACAGATTTCGATGGTAATTTTAGTATAAATGCAGAGGAAAATGATGAGTTAGAAATATCATATATAGGTTATGGCTCAGTGATAAAAACAATTACTAATTCTAGTGATATTTCTATAGCAATGGAAGAAAGTACTGAATATTTAGAGGAAGTAGTGGTAGTAGGATATGGAATGGTGGTGAAAAAGAGTATAACTGCTTCTGTCAGCTCAGTGGTCTCCGAAGCCTTACAAGGAAAGGCAGCAGGGGTAGAGATTACACAGAATTTAGGTGAGCTGGGTTCAGGCTCAAATATTGCGGTTAGGGGTGTCAATTCAGTTACAGCTAATAGCAATCCGCTTTATGTTGTCGATGGTCAAATTGTTTCAAAGAACCCGATGGGTGAGCTACAACCTGAAGACATTGATGGTATGCAGGTTTTAAAAGCATTAAATGCGGCTTCAATTTACGGAGCTAGAGCGTCAAACGGTGTAGTTATTATAACTACAAAGAAAGGCTTGGAAACTAACCTTGAAGCAATTGAAAAATTTAATCAAGAAATAAGTGATCAGATAGACCTTAAATCTTGGAATCCTGATACGCCCTATATTAAGATTCTAGAAAAAGAACCAAATACAGAATTAGCCTATAGTAAGTATTTAGAAATTAGAGATGAATATTCGAATAGTCCCTCTTTTTACCTTGATGTATCTGACTATTTTGAGCGTAAAGAAAAATCAGCTATTGCAATTAGAATTTTAACCAATTTAATGGAAATTGAATTAAGTAATCATGAATTAATGAAAGCACTAGGTTACAAACTTGAGTACTTCAATCAATATGATTTAGCAGTAGTGGTTTATAAAAAAGTTTTAGAATTAAGACCAGAAGAACCACAATCTTACAGAGATTTGGCTTTGGCTTATGAGCAATTGGGCGAAATTCAAAAAGCTTATGATTTATTATTTAAATTATATAATGGCGATTTATTAGAAAAAGATGAGGATGAACGTTTTAATGGAATAGAGCAAATTGCTTATGTTGAACTAAATAGACTTGTACATAAGTATGGTGACAAACTAAAATTAAAAAAAGAAGAGAAAGAGAAATTTAAACCTCTTGATACAGATGTAAGAATTGTGATTGACTGGAATCATAATGATACAGACATAGATTTATGGATTGTTGATCCTAAAGAAGAAAAAGCATATTACTCAAATCAAGAAACAAATATAGGGGGGCATATGTCTGAAGATATGACAGAAGGCTATGGTCCAGAAGAATTTATGTTGAAAGATGCTGTTAAAGGCGAGTATAAAATTTTAGTAGATTATTTTGCTGATGACGTTCAGAAAATTTCAGGCCCAACTGTATTAAAAGTTACGATGTTTACCGATTATGGCAAACCAAATGAAGAGCGCAAAACTACGGTAGTGCGACTTGATAAAGAAAAAGATGAACTAGAGGTGGGTAGTTTAAAATTTTGAGTAATAGTTTTCCTGAATTTTATTCAATATTTACATGTAGTAGAAAGTAAAAAGCACTGTTAAGTTATAATTTAATAGTGCTTTTAAATTTATGTCTTCACCATAGAAGCATACGAATAAGTTACCTGAAATAGCAAAATTCTAACTACGCCTTTTCTTCTCAACACCTTGCTTACGGCTTTCATACCCACTATTTAGAGGTACTTCTTTAAGAGGAATTGCACCAGGCTCTTCCATTTTATCAATGATGATTTCTAAATCTTTATTAGCGAATAAAGTTCTTATCTCATCAATATCATCACACCAGGTTTCTTCTTCATTTTTATCTAGACTTGGAGATCTTTCGTTACTGCGGTTTTCGTCCGCTACTACACGGGCTTGAATTCTACTCAGGTTAGTAGGGCTCATAATTTCCACTCCGTAGAGTGAGTTTGTAGCCTTTTTCACGACTAGGCGTCCATTTTCTACCCAAGCAGTTTGCATATTGTCATTTATGGCGTACCCCGCTTTTTCTAAGGCAGATTTAATGGCAATTCTTCTCGCCTCTACTATTCGGCTTTCAGAAGTGTTCTTATAAAAAGTTCGAGCCTTTTCTGCTGTTTCTAATAGAAGACTAAGTTCTGAAGATTGGAGTATTTTCGTCCATTGTGGTACAAATTTGAAATCCTCACCTAATGTTTTAATAAGGAGTAGACTATTACTGAGGTCTTCACGGGCATCACGAAGTGCATGTTCATTTTTAGTAAAGTCTGCCGCATCTATGATAAGTGAATCTAATTGCACCTCATAATTTAATGCGTTGGCATCAAGTTGTCCGCAGCGATCTATCAATGTCTGTATTTTTTCTTGAGACATTTCATGCACGTACATTTCTTTAAGAGTCTCTTCTAGTTTCTTTAAACGAGATTTGGTTCTCGGTAGTTTGGCTTTCCAATCGGTAACCGAGAGCATACTGTCGCCTTTAGACAAACGCTCTTGCAATTCCAGTTGTTCCTCAGATAATGCGTCGGCTTTAGAAATTGATTTTTGTAGCAGTTCATATAAGTTATCTACTTGAGACTTATATGTCTTTAAATGACTCTTGGTTAGAATACTAGGAGCATTAAAGGGTTCAATAAGTATGTTTTTTTCTTTTGATAGCGCTTTTAACTCATTATGCGTACTCTTAAGATGCCTAAAAGTGTCCCAATCTGTGGTTCTTTCACTAGCAACTTTATGTTTAAGTTTTTTAAGTTCGGCATTTAAGTAGGCTATCTGCTGCGGTACTTCTTGCTCTATTTGTCGGTAATCATCTATGGTTAAATTGGCATAAAATTCATGGGTCTCTAAAAGCCCTTTCTCCAAATCTTTATCCAATAAATTATTATTCTGAGCATAGACTTCAGTTCTTACCAAAGCTTCTTTTAGTTGCGTTAGCCAACGGTCTTTTATAATCTGTCGTTCTTGTGGTGTAACAATACGTACTACTTTAGGTCCGCTCATTAGTTCTGTATAAGTGCCGTTTCAATGGCGTTTTTTAGTTTTAATTGCTCTTCTTGGGTATTCTCTAGCCACTGATAAGATGTGGTTCTATGAATATGTGGAATAGATCTTTTTAAAACATTCGGGCGCCACAATTCTCTGTATCGCGCTTGCTTTAAAAGATTATCATATGGAGCGTCACATTCTATACCTAAAATAAAATGACCGTGTTGTTTGTCTCTAATGGCAAGGTCCATATAGAATACCGAGTTCTCATTATCTTCGACAGTTTCATATCCTAAACTTTCCACAAATGCTTTAACTATATTTTTAAATCCGTCATTTCTAACCTTAGATATTTGTTGATGATTACCGGTTGATAAAAGACGTAAAGTTTTGGTAGCAATATCTATTTGCTCGTTTGAATGTATTTCTGCATAATTAAGATATGTCTGTATATAATCTCTTGGTTTAGAAGCTAGTCTACCTGTTGATAAAATATCTGATATTGCTTGCGTAGGCATAGAGGTCGCAATTACCACCTTGTTTCTTGCTCTGGTAATAGCCACATTAAGACGGCGTTCACCACCGCGATGACCCAATGCACCAAAATTACGGCGGAAAGCACCTAACGGATTAATACCAAAAGTGGTACTGAACAAAATCATATCACGCTCATCTCCTTGAACGTTTTCTACATTTTTAACAAAGAAGCCCATGTCTTCTCCATCTTGCTGTTTGTTACGAGCTATAGTAAGCGCACGACTAAAATTAGCATTTTCTGCAGCGTATTCTTCAATAGTATCTTCTATAAGCTCTGCTTGTTTTTTATTGAAAGTAACAATGCCTGTACTAAGTCTTTCGGCTTCTGGTAACGCCCAATGCTTCGCTAAATATTCTATGAGGGTATTTGCTTCTGCAACATTGGTCTGTTCGTCATAGATTCCATTAACGCGAAGTACTTCAATAGGCTTAACAGCTGCAATTTCTTCTTTAGGGTGATACGCGGGAATGTGAAGCATAGCATCATAAAACGCATAATTAGAATAATTAATAAGCGCTTTGTATTGTGATCTATAATGAATTTGTAGGGTAGTGGTAGGTAAAACTGTTTTTGCCAAAGAAAGTAGATCGGGACTATCTTTTACCTCTTTCTTGTTCCATGCGTCTTCATAATTTACAAGATCTTCTTCAGAATGGTCCTCATCAAGTTCTGCTTGGTCTATATCATCATCGTCTTCTTCCAGTTTTTTTGTAAAAAATCCTGTTGGTGGCATTTGTTTTTCATCTCCGCTTATGATTACCCTTTTACCTCTATATAATGAAGGTATAGCGTGATCCACCAACATTTGTGAAGCCTCGTCAAAAATAACAACATCAAACATACCGGCTTGTAGGGGTAATGCTTGAGAGACCACTTCTGGATTCATAAGCCATACAGGTCTCAATTCTAATAGCCCCAAGGGTTCGCCTTCAGAAATAAACTCACGGAGTTTTTTGTAATTTTTACCTCTTAATCTGGTTATACTGTTCCATGCGGTTTGTGATTCTATATCATCAAAATTATAATTGAGGGCTAACGTATTTCGGTTGAGCTCTTTCATTTCATCTAGATGGTCCTCTAGATCACTAATTTTATTTTCTACCTCACTCTCTGCCATAAGCATAGAAGGGTATGACTTTTCTATGCGTTGTTTCCAAGCCAATAAACCTTCTCTATGTAGTGATGTGGCAATAATAGATGACCATTTTTCCTTAGCAAAATTGGATATTTCTTTTTCGTAGTTTCTAAGAATAGCGAATATTTCTATAAGCTCATTTTTAGACGGGCTATCATTAAAACGTATTCTAAATTTTTGATAGGGAACAAAATTTACCATATCAGTAATGATATTTTTAGCTATGCTCAAATCCGTATCATTTTCCTCAACTGCATTTTTAAATAATGAGACAGCTTCTGGTGTCAGCCATTTTTCTAGCTCATGTAATTTACCAAGAGATTGCTGCCTGTTTTCAAAACGCTTGCTGGCGCTCTCTAAAGCAATTGAGAATTCTGTATATGCATTCTCATCTCCTATTTCCAGAATTGCTCTGGCTTCGTCCTTTGCAGGACAGCTTCTTAAAGTACTAACCAATAAGATGGCTTTTTCAAGCGCTCTGGCAGTAGATTTTACTTCTACTCCTAGTCGTCTGGGTTCTGTTATAACCAGAGAATTAGTCTTCAATTTTACAAGATGCTGCGCATATTCATTTCGGTAAGCTCTAAAATTGTTCTCATAGCTTACGGCAGCTTGTAATTCGTTAACAGATTGTTGATTTAATGGAAGACGATGCTTATTCGTTACTTTTTTAAGTTGTGATTTATATATCCAATAGAAAGGGTTGAGCACTTTTAAACTTGAAGTACTTAAATAGGTAGCACAAGCTTTATCCAATTTCAATACATTTTCATCATCTAAACTATCAAAATATGGAGCAAAACGGTCGTCTTGGTAATTAGAGATGAGCTGTTCTACTTGTTCTAATAATTTAAGAAGTTTGTCATGAATATCATCTCCTATGGACCGGCTATCAAATTCATCATAAAGAAGATGTAGCCAAAGTTGACTTTGAGAAGCCTGCGATTTTGATACATTGAGTAATACCTCTTTATGTTCAGCTAACCACTCACCATAATATGCGGCATTAGGGGTGTCAAGCTTTCCAGAAGTCTCCTTAATGAACTGTACACGTTCTTTTTCCGCTTCATAAAAAGTGTTCAAGTCTTTGGTCAATACAGATTCTGTATTACTGTCAAAAGAAGTGACTTGGAGGTTTTGAAGATGGTTATTTTCATATTTAGACGGAACCCAACCTGTTATTAAGCTGCTTATTTCTTCAATATGAATGTTAAGCTTATTTCTAGTGCTGTTTTCAAAAAGCATTCTCAGCTCTGGTACTTCAATGTATTCTTTAGAAGTAATATCAATTAATTCTGAAAGTACATTACGATAGCTTAAACCAGAAGTTTCGTCTACAAGATGAATTTGATGTGATAGTACGTCAAGATTAGCTTCTAATCGATCTATTTTTTTTCCAAGATTTTCACGTTTCTGAGTTAGATTATCTAAGGTTTTTTGATTGTAAGGTTGAGAATAGTAATGTGCCACTTGTTCTCGAATACCTTGTATAATAGGTTGGCGGTCTCTTGATAAGTCTGTAATCAGCAAAGCTCTCTTTTCTAGACCTACAGCTTGCAATCTTTTTAGAATAACTTGTATTGCCGCTCTCTTTTGAGAAATGACCAATACTTTTTCGTTTCTACCTATGCAATCAGAAATGATATTTACAATGGTCTGACTTTTACCCGTACCTGGCGGACCTTCTATAACAATACCCGGGGCTGTTCTACTTTTTAGAACGGCGTTATCTTGAGAAGGATCAATAGCCATTGTCGTGTAACGACCATTTTCCGAGCTTTCCTCAACTTGCTCAATAATCTCAGGTTCGGATATTTTTAAAATGGGCTCCATTGAAGAGCCTGTATGCGGTAATTTCTGTAAAAGGCGCAAGTCTTCACTAATTGCCTGACCTGTGAAATTAGCATTGAAAAACACTGCAGAAGGATGCAGCTCCGTACCAACTTCATCTCTTTTATAGTTAACGCTTGGGTGAGCGGTAAGTTCGTTGCTTTTTGCAGGAAAACATGCGCTAAAAGCATCGATAATTTCAGAACTATGTAACGATTGTCTACCTAGAATCTCACGGCTTATTTTCTCTAGTTTTTTATAACTATCAGGATCTAATGTATTTGCAAGAGCAGGGTTCAACCTTATTTCACCCTGCGCATAATCAAAACTTATTTTCAACGATGTAGTTGCTCTAGAACTAAAGTCTAAATGAACTGGCCATAATAGAATAGGCATGATACGTGGCCTGTGGGTCATTTTCTGTTGAGCTATCAAAAACGGAAACCCCATGAATAGTGAATCTAAACCTGTATCGCGCTTAAAATTGGCAGCTTTAAGCAACATTCTTCTCGTTCGTCTTGCTAACAGTGCATTTTTATTGAAAGCCAAGGGGTCTACATTTTCCGTACCTGTAGATCTTTTAAGAATATTTTGTACAAGCTTTTCAGTAGATTTTAAGCTAGTGCCAAGTTCATTAACGTCAATACGAGCCGAGTGTTTTGATATAATCAACCTAACTAACGGACCTCTAGAGGATGCGTACACCACTTTTTTCTCAAAATGACGTAATAAGCTAGAACCGTATTCATGTTTAGGCGGTGCTACCCATCTGTTTTTAGGAATAGATAGACATAGTACAGAAGGTATAATGGGTAACCTCTTTTCAATTCTGAAACGATCTGCCCATCTATCCAACGCTTCATTGTTACAGCGAGAGAAACCTTCTAAATGGTTGTTTAGCATCTCAAAGATTTCTAATCTATACTTTATAAGACAAGCTTCATAAAAAGGTACGTTGAGTTCTAAATCATGCTTTTTTGCAAGTTTTTTTGTTTTGTTTATAAGTTCCTCTAATGTAATAAACTGATTACGACTGGCACTTAAAACAAGTATCATATCTTCTTCACGAACCCTTAGATTGCTCATAACATCTGAAAGTCCGGCATTATGTGCATCTGGATAAAGGCGACGCAAGAAATCCATTTCAGATTTAAGTTTTACTCGTGAAGAACTAAGGCTGTAAATTAAAAACTTATCATTGTCTAATTGAATTTCTTGGTTTTTGGCTTTTCGCGTAATGTTCGCTTTTCTTTCCTTAAGCTGAATGAGCCATTTTTCTCGCTGAATACTTGCTAAATAATCGGGTACTTGGCTTTCAACAAGGTTAATAGCTTCTTTCGTATTTCCCATAAGCCATGCCGGGATTACAATCTGTCCTCGCCAAGTAAGCGGCAATGCCTCATTTAAAACCATTAAGGCTAGGGGATAGCGCCATTCTAAAGCAATATCCTCTTTATTTCTAAGATCACGAACAGCGGCAGATTTTTGGTCTTTACCAAGAACCTCACTTACCCAGCTGGCAAGAGAACCAGAATTAAAAAGCGATAAGCCCTCTTCCCAATGTTCCTCCTCGGCAGCAGCTAAGGCAAAGAATGCAACATTGGTGTAACTTTCAGAACCCAAAGTAATTTTCTTTTCTTTTTTCGTAGTCGTTGTAAGGTGTTCTACAGGAGCTAAGACCTCTTCATTTTTAAGCCATTTATCTACCTGTTCCCAATTCCAACGTTTTACTGGGTCTCTGTAAAGTAAACCCTTAAGCAAATGCAAAATACGCTCATCAATAGAAGGTGGAATATCTACGCCTCTAGTGATCAAGTGAATCATAAATGCTTTATCATTGATATTTTCAAAGAATTCTCCCTTTGTAATATGTTCTAGGACAATCATACCTAAACTCCACCAATCTGAAGCCGGACTAACACCACCTATAATGGCTTCAGGGGCGGTATATCTGGTAAGTTCTATGGGTGTGTCCGTATCTAGATCATAATCTGACAAACGTGCAGAACTGTAATCTATAATAACCACATCAAAATTTTCAGAATCTCTCAGTAGAAGATTTTTAGGACAAATATCGCGATGACGAATACCAGCCTTAGAAAAATCGTGTATAGCTCTACCGACTTCATCCACTAATTTCTCTATTTTATCAAGCTCTAGATAATCCAATTTATCTAAAGACCCACCATCTATACATTCGGAAACTTCAAAAAAGCGACCGTTCCATTCACCGGTTTTTATAAGTGTGGCAATATGGTCGCTATCCATCTTGTCCAATACTTTGTAAATACCTTTGTCCGGCTCGCTGTTTTCAAAATACAGGGTTAGAAAGTACTCCTTGTCTGCAGCGTCTTTGACTATAAAGCACTCTTTGGTAGTGCGTTGTGCTTTTACAGTTTTAACAATCTGATATTCATCTATTTGTTGGGTATTGGTATTTTCATGCGCACTAGTTAGCGTTTCAATATCTGCACCACATTCCATACACATAAAGTCGTTTGGCTGAACTTCGTGTCCGTTAGTACAGTAACGCGCGTTTTGTATAACAGGTGTGTTTTCAATTTCTACCTTACCGCCTTTTGGTGTTTGGGTAACGTTCATGAGCAACCAACTACACGTAGCATCATTGACCGTGTTTTGGCAGTACATTTCTTGAACAGGGCGTTCACTATTACAAGCAGGGCAGAGTCTTACAAATTCCATAATTATTACTTTTTGATCACTGCTTGACTGTGCGTTAGGGTTACATTATTCTCCTTACTTGCTTGGGTAATCTCATTCATCCCGTCAACGGGTATGCCTGCCATCCAAATAGTTTCTGGGGTAATATGAAGGTCTAATTTTTTCTCTATGGGTTCTTCTAGATATGTAGTGAATTCATTTTTACCTACCGATGTTAGAAAGTGAACCTTTTGATTATCACTACCAAGAAGTCTTTTGGTCTGGCTTTGAGTATGGTCATAAGGTTCAGATATTAATACATCTATCAATCCGTTTTGCATTAGCTTTTTTTCTTTTAATACATCAAACGAATATCCGCTATAGACCAAAATATTCTTATCATAGGAGTTTAAAAATTCGAGCAACTCCGAAAGAGGTTTTTCTTGATCAAAAGGTTCACCGCCAGAAATGGTAATTCCGTCACATTGTGGTAACCATGTTTTTAAAACTTGCTTTAAGTCTTTCATGGATACCTTGTTGGTATTAAATTGCCAAGTATCCATAGAAATACACCCTTCACAATGAATAGAACAGCCTTGCAGCCAAATACCTATACGTTTTCCAGGACCTAATGTTGTAACCGGATAGTGCACACGAGAAATATGTATATCCATATAGGTTATTGTTTTTTCAGAATGATTGTTGTGCCCGTACTATCTATGGTAATAGCAGTAGCTTTTAAATTATCATTAGGTGCAGGGTTAAGACTGAAAAGAGAACGTGAAATAGGGGTAATAAAGTGATATTCTATTTTATTTCTAATACCACGCCCACCATTACTTAGGTCTTTTAAGGCTAATTCTTTTAGACTGTTTTTTACGGAGTCATCTATATTCAAGGTGATGTTCAGTTGTTTTTGTATAGCTTTCAAATGGTTATCAAGCATCATATCAAAAATCATCTCGCCAACATGTGGTCTTATATAGTCAAAAACAATAATATTATCACCAATACGATTTAGAAGTTCAGGCCTGTTCAGTTCAAACTTGAAATAATTCTCAATTTCATATTTAATTTTTTCTTGTATGGTAACAAAAGGATCCTCATAAGAAGTATGGGCAATACGACCACCAGTAGGTGTCTTCTTATAAATACCTAGGTTAGAGGTGAAAATAATAAGGGTTTCAGAAAAATAAACCTTATCGCCACGACCGCTGGTGAGAACACCATCATCTAGTATTTGTAAAAACTTATCCAGTATACGCGGATGTGCTTTTTCAATCTCGTCAAATAATAGAACGCTAAAAGGTTTTTCACGTACCGCATTGGTTAGTTCACCACCAACATCATACCCGATATACCCAGGAGGAGCGCCTAAAAGACGCTGGTCTGAATGCTCTGCACTGAACTCTGACATATCAAAACGGATGTAAGCATTCTCATCGCCAAAAAGTAAACTGGTCAATGTTTTTGCTAATTCCGTTTTACCTACTCCCGTTGGTCCTGCCAAAAAGACAACACCTCTAGGGCGACTATTTCGTTTGGAAGAACCTACACCTGTAATAGCTCTTTTAACTATGTCCATTATGTGCTGTACAGAATGATCTTGCCCTTTTACTCGAGTCTTTATAAAGGTTTCTCCCTGTACTATTTTCTCTCGGTCTATATTGATCCAAGGATCTTCTGTAACCCCAATCTTATATCTACGTACGGCATCGGCAATATGGGTAATGGGAATAGATTCTGCTCTTGTAAGCTCTATAATTGCAACAAGGTCTAAAAGTAGTAGGCCTTCTGTTTCATTTACAAAATCGGTAACAATTTTATCTACGTCTTCATCTTGTTTACCAAAACCTTGAATCAGTGTATCCACAAGTCTTCTGCGTACAATGTGGTCTGGTTTTTCTATGGGAATATGGCGTATTTTGGGGTTGTTTACCACCATCCAATCTGGCAGATCACCTTCTTTGTCAACAATCCAAATAACCGAATTGTAAAATGGGGTAGGCGGATTGCCGTGTGGTCTTGTATTTGTAGTTTGTGAAAGTACGTTTGCAAGACTAAAAGTATCATGCTCCGCTTTTACCAAACTTTCAGGATTCATGAGTAATTGCGATGCAAAATCTACAATCAATGCAATAGGACTTTCCTTGAAGTTGACTATAGATTGAAGAACGCTATTAAAAGTATCCAGATTATTAAAACTAGTAGGACTGCTTAGCGGTATGTTCAGCTTGTTGAAAAGGGCTTTTTTCTCATCAGGGTTACCGGTGAAAAAAGGAATGTCAAATCCGTCTAACGGGTTGTAATATAACACCTCTTCATACCCTAAACTTTTAAGTTCAATGTCAATCGCATTTTCTAGCCTATGCCAGTTAAAACCGCCAAAACCATTGTCAATAAGTTGTAAGTCTTTGGTGTTCCCAGAAAGTATAAATTGGCTCTTAAGTGTTACAAATCTTCTAAGGTCCTGTAGCCATCTTACTTTGGTATCTTTCATATATGTTTTGACTTGAAATTTATAAAGCTGTATAAAGGCTTTTTAATTGAACGATATCAGTTGTTTAATATTTTAAATAAAAGATAATAACAACTACGTCAAGTGTACTCAAATATAAATGATTCTATTTGAAAATAGTTTGTGTAACGTAGTATTTAGGTTACGTTTTCACGACAATTAAAATACAGTATGGTAATGATCTATAAGTAATACATTGTCTAATTATGCAATGCATTTAGATTGTAGAAAGTATTATAGATATGTTGAAAAATACATTTTGATACTTACTTCTATACTATTAATTTCTCTTTTTTATAGAAGTTATAGGAACAAAAAACAGCAGATAAAATTTGTGGGACAGTTACTTGCTATTAGGGTATTGAAGTTGAATTTTTTTGAGGATGATAAGTGATGTAAAAATCAGTAATGATATATAGCACATAGGAATTCCAGAATCAGTTTTAGGGCATTCTGCCTTATCAACAAGCTGCATTATCGAAGCCACTAAAGCAATTAGTGCTGCAATAGCGGTAAATATGAAGTAGATAAGATTCCACTTTTTAAACAAATGCGAAACAAAGGGCAGTATAAAACAAATTAAGATAATTAAACAGGCTGGCACAGCCCCAAACTTGGGGCAGCCATTACCTATTGTAAATTCTGTAATAACTAGGCTACCCGCACCAAAAAGACCAATGAGGAATAGAATATTTATAATCCAGTATAGATTGGTATTAGTTCTCATTTTTAAGAGTGATATGACAAGTAGGACATTCTAGTCCGCTAATTTTGCTTTTTAGCTGGATACCTGTTAAATGGGTAACTACAAAATTTTGAATAAAGGCATGTTTACTACTGTGATTGTTTACTTCAATCTGTAGATCTTTATATTTTTCACGAACTATATTTCCATATTCTTGGTCACCCCAGCAATTTGGGCAAACTCCTTCAGGAGTTTTATCAAATTCGTCCGGTCTTTTATGGAACATTTTTTTAAGAGATTCTATCATAATTTTGTTTTCAATGTTGTTACTAATGTATCGTTTGCCTTTAGTAGATTACGTTCTTTTATAATATCTACTACCGAATTAATTTTAGGTGCAATAATCTCGTCTTTGTTACCATTTGAATAGGTTACCGTTATTTTATTAATATTTTGATTTTGTCCTAATCCAAAGTGTATCAATGCAGTTTGGTCACTTGCTAATCCCTCACCCGTTACCAGCCAATCTGTATATGTTTGGTTTGGTGTAACAACGGTAACTTTTGCTCCCATAGCTTCTGCGGCATCTGCTAAATCTACTTGTACAAAATTGTTGTTATTTCCTTTATTGATAAAAGCTTTTGATGGGCCATCGATATTGGTCCAGATAAGATCCAAATGACCATCGGCATTGAAATCACTTACAAGTGCGGTTATACCGTAAAAAGGATTTTCAACACCACTTTCTGTTTCTGTAGGAACAAAGGTGTGGTCTTCTTTTTGAATCAATAATCGTCCTGGTAGTTTAAAAATTTTACTAAAAGGAAAATCCACATAATTCTCTGCTACCATTAAATCTTGTAAGCCATCATTATTCATGTCTGCAAAAGTACATCCCCAAGAAAACTCATAATCAGCAATTTTAGCTTCTTCTGCGGCATCTGTAAATTGAAAGTTACCTTCATTCTTGAATAAAATCCATTTATCATTAAAGAGAGATTTATCCTTAATATCGCCACTTGCCATAAAATTTGGAGCAGTTGTACCAACATTTGAGAACATGAAATCAACCAATCCGTCATTATTATAATCACCAACAGCTAGCCCCATAGGGTAGGCAAACTTGCCAGTTAACGGGTTAGATTTCATTGTAAAAGTTAAATCTCCATTGTTTTTATAGGTTCTAGCTTCGCCAGTATCATGCACTACAACTAGATCTAGCCATGAATCATTGTCAATATCTACAAGAACTCCTTGAAAAGTGTTGTGTATGTAATCTAAGCCGGCAGCTTTTGTAATACTCTTAAAAGAATTATCACCGTTGTTCAATAATAACTCGCTTGTAGATCCATAGTCATAGCGTTCAAATATATTTTGACCCTCCATCAATTCTTTATGTAGGTAGGTAGCTAAGAAAATATCTAAATCGCCGTCCTTATCAATATCACCTAGAGTGATTCCTGCAGGGGACGACTTTTTATTTACCGGAGTATTAACGACTGTTTCTGTAAATGTTTTTCCATCATTATAGTAAATTCGAAGACCATCTTCTCTACCAATAATTAAATCTGTAAAGCCATTGTTGTCCATATCTCCGGATACAACACCTAATGAAGTAGTAGTGTTTCCTTTTTTAGGTAAGCCAATTTCATCTGAAATCAGTACAAATTCATTATTGCGATATGCATAAATGGCATCTTCTTGGTCCATTCCACCACCAAAAAATACTTCGTCAATGTTGTCATTATTAATATCTATAAGAGCAGACGGAGCTAAAGGGAGTGATTTGTCGCCAGTGTATTTATGAATAAAATCTAAGGGTACACTTGAAAATTCAGGTATTTTACTTGATTCAATACTAACATCGTATTTATCAGAAACTGCATCACGCCAAAATCTAAAAAATACTAAGAGTATCATTGTTAATAGGATTATACCTATTATTTTAAGTATTTTTTTAATCATTATGTAAAGGTTTTAGAAGATTATTTAATTGGTATAGCGATAAGCTAAAAAGTATAAAATGAGTAATATTCATAAGAATTGGTAAAGTATGCTGACCAATAGCAGGAATAGCTAAACCAACTAGGGCTACGACAACTAATATTACAATTGGACTAAAAATTGCCATCCATTTTTTATAGTAAGTACCGCCTTTAAGTATAGCAACAATAAAAACAATGGATAGTAATGCAACTATTACTCTTAGCGCTTGCACTAATACTTCCATATGATTTGTATAATGGGCTAGTAAATCTTTATATACTTCTGGGGACATTGCATTTTTAAGATGTACAATGTTGCCTATTGAAGAGCGAGAGCCAATCCATATTCCCCCAACGGCAAAAGCGATAAAACCAATTGCGAGTACCATTCTGGCTAATGTTTCATTGCCCGATCTCAACATTAGATATATATGAATATAGCCAGCAAAGTAAAAGGGTAGACCAATGACTGCTAAAAAATGACCTAAAGACATATGGTCTAAGTCTACAAAAGCAAAGAATTCATAATTTTCTGAATGACCCAAAATATTAGTAGAGTAGTGGAGTAAATATTCTCCCATCCCTACCAGAATAGATCCTATTAATCCTAAATAGCCTAAAAATTGAATGGTTGTTTTTGTACTCATGTGGTTGATTTAGAATCTTTGACGAATAATTTTAACAATTCTTTCAATAAAAAATAAAAAAATATAGAAGTGGGTATTATAGTTAAGGCCCAACCCACAATACCACAGACTAATTCATATGAAAGAGAATTTAGTGTATTCCAAAAACTAAAATGATAACTTGCTTTTATCGCTTTAAAAGTCAACAAAGTATGTTCCGTTCCAAAAAGTGTTTCGCCGATATTGATAAAAGGAATGAAAAGAAAAGCCTTAATAGGCTCAACCACATAACTTAATACAATCATAATAGGGAGGTTTAATTTGTATTTGACAGCAAGTGCGGTAAGAACTATTGTTGAAATGCCAAAAATTGGAAACAGAGAAACTACAATTGCAACAGTAATACTTAATGACAATTGCCTAGGAGTAAGTCCTTGTTGAAAAAGTGATTTGAATCTGCTCCAAGTTGATTTAATAAAATTCATTCAATGATTATATTCAGATAAGTTTTAAGTCGTAAACTAGACGCAAAACTTTTAACACAATTTTGAAAGTAATATTAATTTAATGGAATCTGAATAATGATTTTCTAGAAGTTACTATAGGCGACAATAGTAGCTCTTATGATTATTTTTAGAATTTAGTTAAACGATGTTATCTAGCGATTACAGCATATAAAATACCAATGATAATAATGCCAACGAAAGTATAACCTACTAATTTACCCGTAATTTTAGAACCTTTGAATACCGAAATACCCAATTTAACGAGCATATTACTCATTACTGCGGTAACTATGACAGACGATGCCAGTTTAATTTTTTCTGCATCAGAAGCAAATTTTGCCAAGCTTATGGTGATAGCATCCGTATCTGCTAATCCGGCAATTAACGCAGAGTAGTATAGACCACTCTCACCGAAAAATTTATTACTGTAAAAAACGGCAAAAAGTATGACCACATAAATTACACCGAACCAAATAGCATTAAGTAAATTCATAGGGTTGCCTAGCTTAATATTTGTGTCGGGCTTATTGGTATCTTCTCTAATTAATAGAAGAGAAACTGTAAGGCATAGAATTGAAAATATGGCAAAAGGTATGGCTACATATTTAAAAAGTGCAGCATTGAAAATATAGGTCAGCAAGGCTAGCCTTGGAAACATAATTGCCGATGCAATGATTATACCTGCAGCATATTTTCTAGAAAGTTCTGGAGATTCTACACTACGCGAAGCATAGCTCCAAGTTACCGCAGTACTTGAAATTAGTCCGCCCAGAATTGCGGTTAATAAAATACCCTTTTTAGAGCCAACAAATTTGACCAGAAAATAGCCTATGAAGTTCAAAAAAGATACAATAACGATGATGGATCCAATCTCAAACGGATTAATCAATTCATTAGGACCGTAATTATTATTCGGTAAAAAAGGTAGAATCAATAAAGCTATAATTGAAAATTTTATCAATCCGAAAAGTTCGTCAGATGTAATATTCCTTATAACAGTATGAAAACGAGTCTTTAAAGATAGTAAGGTGACTATAATCACTGCCGTAGCGACTGCATTTCTATAATAATCTGCAGAAACCATTAGCCCTAAAACCAAAGTTGCAATCAATGCGATGTTGGTAGTGAAACTACGCTCATATTCTACAATTTCTTTATATAAATGATTGAAGCCTAAAAAGAAAATGAAAGCACCTAGACCAATAATGGGCAACCAGGTAGAGTAGATTTCAGTAAGGCTGCCAAGTGTGAAACCTAAAATGGCTACAATGGGGAAAGCACGTATACCGGCAAACCCTTTATCTTCCTTTAAGTTATTATATTCTCTCTCTAGTCCTAGAATTAGACCAATACCCAAACTAATGAGTACCCCTAAAATATAAGGATCCAAATACTTGGTGATATTTTCAACTTCATCCATATATTAAATACTTAAAATTGATCATTTCTAAAGATGGAAATTATGATATAAAACCCAAGAATTGCAGACAATACAAACCCTATGGCACCTAAAAGAGGAACGCCGTTAATTAATGGCGGCATTTTAGCCATGACCAATAAAGATGAGCCAATGGAAAGTGCTGCGATGATAACGGCAAAGACTAAGCGATTGACAGCCTTGCTAGTTGCAGTTTGAAACTCTTTAAGACCTTTATGTTCATGCACTATTTCTAACTTACCTTCCTTAATTTTTTTTAAGATAGTATTGATATCATCGGGCAAAGTATCAACTAGGGCGTTGATATCTTTTATACGGTTCAGGTTCTTTTTAAACAGGTATTTTAAGCTAAACCTTCTTTGTAAGATTTTTGCGGTATAAGGCTCTAGATTTTCAGTGATATTAAATTCAGGATCTAGTTTTAAGCCAACACCTTCAATAAGAACAATACCTCTTATCATCATATATAGATAATGGGGAATTATAATTTGATTCTCGTATAGGACAACTTTAAATTGAGATAAGGTATCGCCCAGTTTAATATTCTGTATAGCAGTATTACTTACACCTTCAAGTAATTGATAGAGGTCTTGTTCTAGTTTTTTATAATCGGGTATATTAGTTCTTATAGCAATGTTTTCTAAGAGTATAATTATCTTTTTAACGTCTTTGCTGAGAAAATACAGTAACAAGTCGTTTATATATTCTTTTTCATTTGGTAGAATGGTACCCATCATTCCAAAATCTAAAAAACATATTTTTTTTGTTTCCGGAATTATAAAAATGTTACCAGGGTGTGGGTCTGCGTGAAAAAATCCGTGATCTAAAATCTGTTCTATATATAGGTCAACACCAATTTTTGCAATGGCTTTTGGGTTTATGTTTGCTTTTGTAAGTGCTTCAATATTAGAAACTTTTATACCGTCTATAAGTTCCATACAAATAATCTTATCTGTAGAGAGTTCCTTATAAATTTCAGGTACGTGAATATATTGATTGTCAGCAAAATTTTGCGCAAAACGTTCGGTATTGCCTATTTCTCTTGCAAACTGTAGTTCTTCATTAATGCTACGTTCAAAAGATTCAATAATACGAATAGGCTGAAAAGCTTGCGCCTGCGTACTATATTTCTCAAGACTATCGGCAACTTGCTTCATGACCATTAGGTCTGCTTCAATGACCTCTGTAATATGTGGTCTCTGTATTTTTAAAATGACATCTTCACCATTTACCAGTTGAGCTTGGTGTACCTGCGCCAAAGATGCTGCGGCTAAAGGTTCTAATTTAATGGTGGCAAAATACCCGAATTTTTCAATACCTAATTCTTGCTCAACAGTATGTAATACATCAAAGTCTTTAAGTTTGGGAACATGATCCTGCAGTTTCTCTAGTTCTTCTATAAGCTCTAGCGGCAGCATGTCTTCACGGGTACTGAATATTTGTCCTAGTTTTATGTAGGTAGGTCCTAATTCTTCAAGAACCATTCTAATACGTTCGTATTTAGAAAAAGATAAATTTTTCTTGGTATCTGGGTGATTGTCCAGATATTTTTTAGGAATTAATTTAATAATTGGACTATGTGATAACACATCTTCAAAGCCATATTTAACAAGTACATTGAATAAAGTGGCGTACCTCTTTATTTCTTTCTGAGTTGGAATTCTTAATATGGCCATTAGGTTTATAGTTCTGTGTGTTGAAAATTTTAGTTTTCAGCTTTATGTTCTTCCAAATAATGATGTAACATTTGTTTTAAGTTTTCTAGGTATTCTTGCATGACTACCTTGTCCATATGCAGGTGTTGACTAACAGGCAGGGTCATGGGGTTTTCGTCTAAGGAACGGTATAGTTCTGGATAGTTCGTTTCTATATTGCTAGTAAGCTGGGTAATTTCATTTAATACTTTATGTAACTGTTTCATATTTTTATTTTAATTATTTACTTGTGGTAGAACCAATAATGGAATCTTTGTTTTAGCACTTAAATTTTTAATGATATTCTCTCTTAAGAGTTGTTTAAAAAAACCATGTTTTGTTTTTAAAATTACCATGGTATCAATATTCTGGTTTTCCTTTTCGATTTGATAAAGTGTGTACGCCACATTGTCTTGTAGTTCAATCTCAAAAAAATGATGTTTAGTTTTTTTCAATTCATTTTTTAATAATTCTTTGTTCGAGATTTGTTCATTGCTTAAAGTTTCTTCAGTTTTAACATGCGCAATGTTTAATGTAGTTTCTTTTAAGTTAACCATTTTTAAAACAGGAGATAGCTCGGTATTTGTAAACCTATGCTTATAATCGGTTGCTAATACAATTTCCTTTGCACTAGAGTTCTTATATTCTGGAGGAACAATTATTAAAGCAGAATTTTCTAGATGCTCAATAAGATCTAAAGCATTGCTACCAATAAAAATTTGACTGAGAGCAGAAGATCCTTTAGTACCAATAATAACAAAATCCGCATTTATGATATTTTGGGTATGGTTAGTCAAATTTATAACCGATTCGGTTTTTAAAATTCCTTCAAAATAGAAGTCTTGATCTTCATTTTGCAGCTCTAAACTTTTAATTAAAATATCTAAAGTTTTTTGAGTGGCAGATTTAGACATTTCTGAAGAAGGGGCGTTATGGTAGCCATGAAGAATGTAAAATGTGCATGTTTCATTCTTAAATAAATCAAGAGCGTAATCAATTGCTTTTTGAGCGTTTAAAGAAAAATCTGTTGGAATAATAACTTTTTTCATAGTAGAAAAGCTTTGAGTTTTAATAAGTAAATAGTTTGGAATTTATGCTCTTGTAAGACCTAATCGTTTTATCATTTCTTCACCATCAATTACATGTTCGGTGATAGCGAAAACTTCTTTTCTGTTCGTTCTAAATTGTTTTACAAAATCTGCAATTTCATCTTCAAGTTGCTCATGTTCTGTTCTAAAAGTATGAGAATCATACGCAAATGGATTATCTATTAATTCAGCCAAATGATGCAGGTGGGTATCAATTCGTTTTACCAATGAATCGCACTTCTTATCCGTATCAATAAGGCTTACTTCTATTTCACGCACCATATCAATATTATCTTTCTTAGAAATCCACATAAAGTATTTATCTATTAAGTGATGTAAGAACTTTAAATCTTCATTGTAAAAAGCCATATCAGATTTCCAATGTTCCGTCAATACATAAAGAGATTTCCAGTCTGCTTCATGAATGTAGTTGTCTTTAGGTCTGTTTCTAAAAGTGCTCATTTCTTAACATTTTAATTAAAGGATAAAGTTATAGTCCATACTCTTAAAAAATTATGACCAAAATCATATGAAGTAAAGACTAACAAAGTGTAGAATTTGTAATGATGTAAAAAGGAGTCAATTTGGTTAAAAACCAAGATATAAACCGAACAACCTCATTTTTAAGTCGTAAGACAATTATTTGCATTAAATAAAAGAAAAATGATTAATTTAAATTTTAGGTTGAATTTGATCAACCCAGATAGTTTAATACACCTTTTATAAAAACAAAGATGGTTGAAGAAAATAATGATAATGTGTTAGCGGATGAACAACCATTATTACAAGAAAGCACTGTAGTTCAGGAACAAGGTGTAACAATAGTTGATGCAATCCAGAATTTAGAAGCAGATTTAGATGCTGAAATACTACCTGAAAAAACAAAAAAGAAGAAGGCTAAGAAAAAGAGCACTTCTAAAAAGAAGAAACGAAAAAATATAAAGTATAAGTCAAGTACATATAAATTAATTAAAAAGATGAAAGCAGAGATTAAACAGGTAACCAAATCAGCAAAGAAAGTTGAAAGTCTTAAAAGCAAACTGAAAAAAGCAAAAAAGAAAAATGCTAAGAAAAGCGAAATAAAAAAAGTAAAAAGTAAGTTGAGCGCGTCGGTCAAAAGACTGAAGAGCAAGAAAACAAAACTTAGAAAAGCTTTAAAATAATATATGAAAAACCGAGATGAAAATCTCGGTTTTTTTTGTTCAATATTTGATTGACTATTTCTCAAAAGACTGTATAAGTAATAGATAATTGAGATTTATAGGTTGATTTTATAAAGCATGATATTACTCATATCATACCTAAAAGATTTCCTGTTATTTTGAATTATAATAATCTATAATTCATGAGATATCTGAACATTAGCGTACTATTTCTACTTTTTCTTTCTTGTGGGGAAAAACAAGAAAAGGTACTACCCCAAAAATCTCAACTAATATCTTCTGTCTATGCATCTGTTACCATACAACCAGATAGTATATATCAGGTTTATGCAGTAGTAGCCGGTATTTTAGATGATAATTTAGTAGAAGAAGGAGATTTGGTCAAGAAAGGAGATGCTATTTTACAGATTAATAATCGTACTCCCGTTTTAAATTCAGAAAATGCGTATTTGACTTTGCAACAGTCCAAAGAAAATTTTCAGGGTAGTGCCGCTATTTTAAAAAGTATAGAAGATGATATTTATGCAGCAGAATTGAAGTTCAACAATGACTCTATAAATTTTACTAGACAAAAACGGCTTTGGGAGCAGAATATAGGATCTAAGGCAGAATTTGACAATCAAAAGTTAGCGTATGAGCTATCAAAAAATCAACTGAATCAACAAAGGTCAAATTATACCAGAACAAAGAATGACTTGGAAACTGCTCTACAGCAAGCAAAGAATAGTTATTCATCCTCAAAAATTACCGCAGAAGATTATACCATTAATAGCAAAATTAACGGAAAGGTCTATGCATTGTTTAAAGAACCGGGAGAGTTGATCAATACGCTAGAACCATTAGGTGCAATAGGTAGTGCTACTCATTTTAAAATAGAAATGTTGATTGATGAAGTAGATATCATTAAAATTAAAATGGGGCAGACTACCTTGGTAACTCTTGATGCTTACCCAACAGAAGTATTTACGGCTACGGTAAGTAAAATATATCCGCAAAAGGACGAAACATCACAAACTTTTAAAGTAGATGCAATTTTTATGAATCAGCCCAAGGTATTGTACCCTGGTCTTGCCGGTGAGGGTAATATTGTAATTTCTAAGAAAGAAGATGTGCTTACCATACCTAGAGCATATCTTATTGACGGTAATAAAGTAATGACCGAAAACGGTACGGTTACCGTTGAAGTAGGTGCTGAAAATTTACAAAGAGTAGAAATTATTTCAGGTATAACCGAAAATGATTTGCTTTTAAAGCCTGTAGAATAATGAATTGGCCTGTTATACTAAATATCGCCAAAACCCATCTTTTGACCAAGATGAAATCTACTGCAACTGCAGCCTTGGGGGTAACTTTTGGCATTGGCGCTTATATTACCATGGTAAGTTTTATGACAGGTCTTAATGATATGTTAGATAATTTGGTGCTCAACCAAACTCCTCATATTCATTTGTATAATGAAATAGAACCTACAATAGATCAGCCAGTTTCCTTATATGAGCAGTTTAGTAATTCGGTACAAATGGTCAGTTCAATTAAACCGAAAAACGGACAAAAAAAGATTCATAACGCGCTGCCGATCTTAGATCATTTAAAACAGATGGATGAGGTAAAAGGGGCTACTGCCCAGGTACGTGCTCAAATCTTTTACCTATCTGGTTCTATTGAATTGTCAGGTAATTTGGTAGGTGTTGATATTATAGAAGAAACTAGACTTTCAAATATGCGAGATTATATTATAGAGGGCTCTCCCGAGGCTTTGAACAATATGGATAACGGTATTTTATTGGGTTCTGGGCTAGCTAGTAAAATGTCTTTGCAAATTGGAGATAGAGTACAGATTAGTACAACTAGAGGTGCTGTATTTCCATTGAAAATAGTGGGTATTTATCAAAGCGGAGTGGCAGATATAGATAATTCCCAAAGCTATTGTAATTTAAAAACGGTACAGCGAATTCAGGGAGAGGCACAAAATTATATCACTGATATTAATATAAAATTGAACAATATTGAAAAAGCCCCAATTTTGGCAAAAGGTTTTGAAAAGCAATTTGATGTTACCGCAACTGATATTAACGAAGCTAATGCCCAGTTTGAGACCGGTACAAACATTCGTAACTTAATTACCTATGCTGTATCCATAACCTTGTTAATAGTAGCAGGATTTGGAATATATAACATTCTAAACATGCTTATTTATGAAAAAATGAAAGATATAGCCATTTTAAAAGCTACAGGGTTTTCAGGTAAAGATGTGCAATATATATTCATGAGTCAAGCTATGATTATAGGTATAGTCGGTGGCGTTCTAGGCTTAATTTTAGGTTTTGTATTATCGGTCATCATAGACGGTGTTCCTTTTAAAACAGAGGCTTTACCTACTATGACCACCTATCCGGTTCATTTTAGCTCTATGTTTTATATTATAGGAATTGTATTTGCGCTCATTTCTACATTTGTAGCAGGTTGGCTACCATCTATCAAGGCAAAACATATTGATCCGGTAAAAATTATTAGAGGTACTTAAGATATACTAGATGGACATTGTATTAGAAGCAAAAGATATAAATAAGCACTTTCATAAACCAAAAGATTTCCATGTCTTAAAAGATATTTCATTTCAAATATTTAATGGGGAATTTGCTTCGATAATGGGGAAATCTGGTTCTGGAAAATCAACACTATTATATATTCTGTCAACGATGGATACTGAATATACAGGCGATTTATTATTGAACAATAAGTTGGTAACGGGTTTGTCTGCAACAGAATTATCATTAATTAGAAATGAGAATATTGGTTTTGTATTTCAGTTTCATTATTTGTTATCAGAATTTAGTGTAATTGAAAATGTAATGTTACCAGCTAAAAAGCTAGCTCGTAAAAGTCATCAAGAAATTGAGCATGATGCTATGCAGAAATTGAAAATGTTAGGTATAGAGAATTTGGCAAAACAGAAGGCATCTCGTATTTCAGGAGGAGAAAAACAACGGGTAGCCATTGCTAGGGCATTAATTAACAATCCGTCTATACTTATGGGCGATGAACCCACCGGAAATTTAGATAGTTACAATTCTGATAATGTTTTTAATATCTTCAAGCAACTGAAAGAAGAAGAAGGGCTATCATTGTTAATAGTAACGCATGATGAAGATTTTGCTAAACGAACAGATTACATCATACAAATGGAAGATGGTAGAATTGTTGGTAAATCTAGTAACTTGTAACAAACCATAGTTTTTGTTTTTACTTTAATAGTACTGGAATATACAGAACGCGAATTTTATGTGGACGTCAATTTTTATTGGAATTTATGTAATAGTAGCATTGTCAATTGTATTGTCAATTCTGTTATATGGAGCAAAGCCTACCAAAAGTTTGGCTTGGCTCTTAGCTATTTTTGCCCTACCTGTTGGTGGTATTTTCCTTTATTTGCTATTAGGTAGAAATAGAAGAAGGTACAAACTTATTCAGAACCAAAAAGACTTGTTCCATAGAATGCCAATGCCTAAAACGGAACAGATAAACGTTTTTGAAGGCATGTATGATAAGCTAATGACACTTAGCTACAAGAACTCTCATTTTCCTCCTACTACCGGCAATGAGCTTAAAATATTAAAAGATGGGAGAACAACTTTTGAAACTATATTTAAGGCATTAGAAGGAGCAACGACCAGAATTCATATTCAATATTACATATTTGAAGAAGGAGATTTAGCTAATAGGTTATTAGCGTTGTTTGAAGAAAAAATAGCGCATGGGGTAGCTGTTAGAATGATTTATGACGGTGTAGGTAGTTTTTCTTTAAGTAAGAAATATTTAAAAAAGTTACTAAATATAGGCGTAGAGGTATACTCTTTTTTGCCATTTAAATTTGGCAGGTATTTTTATTCATTGAATTTTAGAAATCACCGTAAAATTATAGTGGTCGATGGTAAAATTGCTTTTACCGGTGGTATTAATGTTTCTGATAAGTATTTAAAAGGTCAAATAGGTTTGGGTAAATGGCATGATATGCATTTAAGACTTATAGGTACTGCAGCCACACAGCTAGATCAGGTCTTTATGACAGATTGGTACTTGGTAAGCACAAAATTATTAAAGCCCATACCATTACAGCAGAATAGTTCTATTGAGACTGTAGCTAATGAATTGGTACAAATTGTTGCCGGTGGTCCAGATGATGATTTTCCGGTGTTGGAACAAACTTATTTCTCTATGATAAATATGGCCAAGAACTATATTTATATAACCAACCCATATATTATACCAGGGCAGGCAATGGTAAGAGCGTTACAAACAGCAGCTTTAAGTGGGGTAGATGTAAGGTTGTTGGTATCAGAAAAAATAGATAATCAAGTAGTAAGTTGGTCAGTTCAATCTTATTTTGAGTTGTTCTTGAAAGCGGGTATTAAAATATATCTTTTTCCTGATGGATTTTTACACAGTAAAATTATGGTGAGTGATGATGCTGTTTCATCTATTGGCACGGCTAATTTAGATGACCGTAGTTTTGAACAGAACTATGAGGTCAATGCTATTATGTATCATAGTAAAATAGCTAAGATCTTAAAAGAAGACTTTTTAAATGATTGTAAGGTTAGCAATGAATTACTCTATGATGAATATGTAAAAAGGTCATGGGGCAAAAAGTTGAAACAAGGAGTGGGCAGAGTATTGAGTCCGTTATTCTAAAATCTATTCTTTGCTGGATAATACAAGATAATTACATCCTTAATCTTACCTCGATATTAGAAAATGATTCGTTCAAAATACCATATATATTTGCTCAAAAGCAGTTTACTCAATCTGTGATGTAAATACCAAATCTTGATCCTCCATAGCAACGATGATCATTTTTACGTAATCTTTTATAGCTTTATCAATGTTGTTAGGTTCTGTAATTTCAATGATACCTCTCCATATCATAGCTCTTTCTTTACCTTCACAAATGCAATATAAAGTAGTCTCTGCATGGTAAATGGTAAATTTTTCATAGTAGTTGTCGTCGTAATATATGCCTTGGTGTTCTAGGTAATCGTCATTAAATCTAGATTGGTGGTCATCCCACCTAGAAATAGATTTTACAAAGCTTTCACGATTTTCTGATCCTATAATCTTGGTTAATAAAATAGCATCAAAATCTTTGTCTAAAAGACTTTGTTCTACATCGTCTAATTCTTTATCGGTCTTGCGGGAGTCCGTTAGGGAAAGATCAAAAATATCTACACTACGCCATGCTTCAACATCTCTACTAGTAAATTCTTTCTGTAGTTTACTTTCAAAGTTTTCTCGTGTATCATTATTTTGAGCCATACCTACAATTAAAACTTTGTTGGCATTGAATAATACGATATCTGGGTTTTTCCAGTTTTCCACTAAACTAATAGAAGAACACCCCCCCATTAACATCAATGATAATACTACAAATAACTTTTTCATAAGGCAGGTATATTTATATCTAATACGTGTCCAAGATACTATTTAGAAAATGCAGTAGATATGACGATTATCAGTTCGTCTAATTGTATAGAAAAATGCAAATGTAGTTTATATAAGTAAATCTATGGTTTCTTCTAATTTTGGAATATGACAGTGCCACCCTTTAGTATCTCTAATTTTCACTTTAAAAGCATCTAAAGCACCTGGTTCTCCATGAATTAAGAAAACATTTTCTGGAGTATTTTTAATACCATCTATAAAATGAAGAAGCTCCGCTTGGTCTGCATGTGCAGAAAGGCTTTCTATAAAATGAATACTAGCTTTTACAGGGTAGTATTTACCAAATAATTTAAGTTCGTGGGTCCCATCTAACAATTGTCTTCCTCTAGTACCTTCTGCTTGGTAGCCAACTAATAGAACCTTTGTTTTTGGTTCATCTATTAATTGTTTTAAATAGGTGAGTACGCGCCCGCCTGTGACCATGCCACTACCTGCAATGACAATTTTGGGTCTGGGGTCGTCAATAGTTTTCCAGGTATCCGCGTAAGATGAAGTTATGGTAAAGTGATTGCACATAGCTTTAAAATCATTCTGGTCAAGATTATGCCAATCTGTAAACTGCTCAAAAACATCAAGAACATTGCTTCCCATAGGGCTGTCTATGAAAATGGGTATGTTAGGTATTTTGTTCTTTTTATATAAATTCCAAAATATGAACATGAGCAATTGTAATCTTTCAACGGCAAAAGAAGGTATGATCAAAGTACCTCTTTCATTAATGGTTTTTTGAACCAAATCACTTAAAATTTCAGTGATGTTTTCTTTAGGATGTAGTTTGTTGCCATAGGTACTTTCTAAAAAAAGATAGTCTGCCCATTCGGGTCTTTCTGGAGTCATTAATAGCTCGTCATTAAGTCTCCCTACATCGCCAGAGAAAACGAACATTTTTCCGAATATCTCCAATTCAATAAACGTAGAACCAATGATATGGCCGTTATATCTGTATTTAAATCGGATGTTCTCTGAAAGCGGTATCCATTCATCTCTATTTTTACCTGAGAATAAACTAATCGTTCTTTCAGCTTCTAAAAGATTATAAAAAGGAAGCGCTTTTG
Organism: Maribacter sp.; assembly: GCF_039968975.1. Taxonomy (GTDB): domain Bacteria; phylum Bacteroidota; class Bacteroidia; order Flavobacteriales; family Flavobacteriaceae; genus Maribacter. Next base: position 54,190 of record NZ_JBDVOT010000060.1, read on the forward strand.
GGTGTTTAGGAAAGCCCTCTTCATTTGCTTTTTTTGCTTGCTCTTCTTGAATTTTGGCGCTATCAAGTAATATTACACGGGCAACGGATAAGGTAGGGTAGGAGCCTATAATTTCTCCCTTAAAACCTTCTTTGACTAATCTTGGTAAGTAGCCCGTATGGTCTAGGTGACCATGTGTCAATAAAACGACATCTACTTTACTTGCGTCTATAGATAAGGGTTTCCAATTTTTTTTACGTAGTTCTTTAAGCCCTTGAAACATGCCACAATCTATCATGATGTTCAATTCATCTGTTTTTAAATAAAACTTAGAACCGGTAACCGTACCAGAAGCGCCTAAAAATTTGATGCTAACTTTTTTCATACTATTAAGCTTTACAGAGTTGTGAGATTTCGTCTAAAATCTTTGATTTCCGATTGGTAGAAATACCTAGGTGATCTAAGTAAAATTTATCTTTAACTAGTTGTCTGCATAGTACTATATTTCTACTAAGAAGAAATTGTTTTTCTCGTTTAGATAATAAGCTAGATACGGTTATCGGGTAAAGCCCCAGGCGGTCTATTCTATCTTTTAGTCCGTCATTTACAGGAAAATCCCAACTTAAAAGATAGAGGTCTGCACACTTGCCATAAGTTAGTGCGTCTTGTGTGAACCTAGTGTTGGTGACCACCCAACCTTTATTCAAAGGTTTATTATTTTTATTTGTTACCCAATGTGCTTTTACATCATTATATCTAGAATGTATGTAAAGTGGAATTTTGACATTGCAATTACGTCCCTCGTCATTATGAAACTTACATTCAATAACGGTGACAGTATTATTTTTTTCTGCAATTACGTCTATTTCATGGGTAACGCACTCACCGTTTAATGTAACACCAACTTGTACATCATAGCCAGAGTAATTTAGTATTTCGGCAATAAAGCGTTCAAATGGAAAACCAGTTGGTCCCAATTCATAGATAGCCTTCTTGAGTTTGTATTTAGAGGCAAATACAGATTTGTTCTTTTTTAGCAACGAATACGCTCTATTGTAGATTTCATTAGAGGTAATGCCTTCGAATAGCTCATCATATACTTTACTAACAATTTCTTCTACTAGTTCATGATTTGCACCACTATGCTTAAGAGAGTTACGAAGTTTGTCTAGCGAGAACTTCATTTTCTGCCCAGAAGATTTAATGATGTCAATAGGTTCTTTAGTATCCATATTGCCTTTTTATTTTAGGTAGTGCTTCAGCTAGTGGTTTAAGCTTGTAGAAAGCATTGTAATCTTTCAATTAGTTTTAGTTAGTGTTTGGTATTCGGTAATAGGTCAGAAAATATATCTATAAGATTTTCTTTAAAAAAACCGCCAATGAAAAGAATTCTTTGACGGTTTAATTTTAGACATCAACCAACTAAAAATGTCTAAAATATTCTTACTTCTTGTTAAGTGTAAATATCAAATAAACTTACTAGTGTAATGCTAAAATGGGTACATCGCTGTCGTAACCAATTTCTTTAATCAATGGTTTAGAAAACACACTGCCAAAAAAGAAATGTTTACGGTTAATGAAAGAGACCATATCACTTTCTCTACTTTCAACAAAATTCTGTATACCCTTGCCTAAATTCTTCTCTCTTAGGGTATGAAATTGGCATTTAGTCTCACTTAAAATAGATGATAATAATTTCTTGTTGCTTAATTGGGTTTCAGTTAGTTCTTTATTGTTATCTATATGTAATACGGCAATTTCGGCATTATGCATATTAGCCAATTCAATAAGATATCTAAACGCTGATCGTTTATAGACATCTTTGAAATCTGTTGGAAAAACAATCTCTTTCGGCGATATGAACGATACATGTTCTGGTATAGCCAGTACAGGGCATTCCCTAATTTTTTCCATCGCCATTACGGTATTGCTGCCAAATAGAACACCTTTTGATCCTGTAGCGCCCTTAGTACCCATTGCAACCAAATCAATATCCTTTTCAGCGATTATTTTTTTAATAGCTTCAGAAAGATAACTATAAGATGATTCAGTGTAATAATTATGTTTTAGGTTGTCTGGGTGCAAGGCTAAGGTATCTAGTAGCTTTACAAAGTTCTTTTCAGAATCTTGTTTTGCCTGTTCAAATGCAGCGCTGCCTTCTTCCGGTATACTTAAGCTATTCGTTGTATATTTTTCAAAACTAAATAAATTCAAAAAATAGAAATCACAGTTTAGTTTAGCATAAAGATCAATAGTATATCTAATGGCGTTCAAGGCATTTTTAGAAAAATCTGTAGGTATAAGAATACGCTTGTTCATTGTTAAATGATTTAGATTGCTCAATAAATATATGCTCTATTGATCACTAATACTATGATAAATATCAGTCTAGTACCGGTAGAATTAGAAAGGGAATAGTGGCATAAATACTTAAATCCATAATCACAGGTTCATGTAAAAAACGTTCAAAGAATTTTCTTCTGTGGTATGCCATTGCTAGCATACTGATTTCTCTTTCAACTATAAAATCTTGTATAACATTGGCCTTGTCGGCATAATTCCAAATTTCATCATAGCTATGTGGTGTTTGCTGTAAACACTTGTCTAATAGTTTTTGATTGGAAACTTGTTTAGAAGTCATAATCTCTTCTTCATTTATATGAAGAACAGCAATAGAAGCATCTGTTAAAGTAGCTATATTCAACAATGAAGATAGTGTAGATTTAGTACATCCTTTTTTATAGTCCGTAACAAAAGCAATCTCTTTTATTGGCTTAAATGCAATTTCTTGTGGTATTGCTAAAATGGGGCATTTGGTAATTGTATTGGCAACTTGAATGGTATTGCTGCCCATAAACAGTTCTTTAGCGCCAGTTTTACCTTTGTTGCCCAAAACTACAAGTTCTATGTCATGACTATCTATAGTCTGTGAAATTACCATAGTAAGACTGCCCTTACTTGAAATGGTGTTGAATTTATGAATTTTGTTATCTGTGTCCAATACAATTTTGTGAACAGTTTTAGTTAGGTTTTCTTCAGATAGGTTCTGTAAATCCTCCATCTCTTTCTGACCTGTAAATAGTGCGTTTTTTGCGCTTAAAACTATATCGTCAAAGGCATGCACTATATGAAATGTACAGGTTGTAGATGCAAAAATTTGTGTTGCATAAAATAGCGCATTGTAGGCTTCATTAGAAAAATCTGTAGCTACTAGTATATTTTTAATTTTCATAATTTTTATTGTGGAATTACTAAAAATGGAACCGTTACGTGAAAGCCTATTTTCTTTATTACAGGCTCAATGAACAAGCGTTCTAAAAAGGTGTGCTTATTCTGTACCATTACCAATAAATTGATTTTTTGCTTTATCTGAAATTCATTGATTGCAGCAATAACCTCATTGCTTGGAACGTCATGAAAAAATCCGCTTTCAGATAGTACCTTGGTAAGTTGTTTTTTGTTTTTTTCTTGAATGGTATTTAGCTTATCACCTGTATAAACATGCATTACATTTACCTGCGATACATGCGATTCTGTAATTTTTAGCAGTTGCGCCAAAATGTTCTCATCTAGCCAAACCTCAAAATCATTTGGAAAAAGTATTTGTTCTGGCGCCTCATATTCAAAGCCCGAAGGAATGACTAAAACGGGACATTTTGCATTTTTAATAACATGAACAGTATTGGTGCCCAATAGTATTTCTGTGGCGCCTGTGGCTCCTTGCGTACCCATAACAACAATATCAATACCTTCTGCCTCTACAGTTCTGGTAACTTCACTAGAAAGTACGTTTAGCGCAGAATGTGTAATAAATGTATGTAAGGGATTTTTAAATTCCTGTTCTAGTTTTTCTTTAAGGTTTGCAAGATTATCTTGAGAGTTTTGTTGCACAATATCCCCAAGACCTATCTGCGCTGGGCTCCCCATTAAATATTCTGTATGGTATACGGGCGGCATATAACTGTTTAAAAGATAAAAAGTACACTTTAGATCTTTATATAGTTTAAGCGCATAGTGTATAGCCGTTAATGAATTTTTTGAGAAATCTGTTGGTAGTAGAATACGTGTCATAATACTAAATTTTGATAGTATAAAATTAACTACCTATGTCCACAAATGGTATGATATTCGTCATCATTAAAGATTTTATAAATAGTTATAATTAAGTAGCAAATACAAATCGATGAAAAAGAAATTTAGAAAAAGTATTGGGTCAGAAACACCAACATTGGTTTATTTCTTTGCATCTTGGTGTGTGCCATGTAAATTAATGAGACCGGTATTAAAGGAGGTTGTAGAAGAATTC
>NZ_JBDVOT010000061.1:0-10230 GCF_039968975.1 Maribacter sp.
AACTGATGGTGATTACTTTTCAAAACCTAATAGAGAAGATATTTTTGAAAAGGTATATGCAATTATGCACGAAGTAAAACCAAATGATTACCCCAAATTAAGGTAGGTAAATCGAAGTTTTTAAGTAAGAAAAATCCCATATAAATTGGGATTTTTTTATACCTCATAAATCTGCCAAAAAAAACGAACTATTTTTATTTTTTCATAGTCTTTCTTTAACTGACTGAAAACTAAGGAATCTATATATTATATAAAAAGAAAAACAGGTTTTAGCTCTTACAACATTTGATATATTTCAGTAAAACAAAAAAAAATCAATACTTTTAAAGTAAATATTGTCTAAAATGAAAAACACTTTATTAAAAGATATCGGCTTAGCTTTTTTTAGAATTGCAATTTCAGCTATGATGTTGACTCATGGTCTTCCAAAGTTTCAAAAACTGATTGCTGGTGATTTTCAATTTGCCGACCCTTTTGGTATCGGAGAAGCTCCATCGTTATTTTTAGCGGTAATAGGTGAATTCGTTTGCCCTATTTTAATAATCATAGGTTTTAAATCGCGTTTAGCAGCAATACCAACAGCGATCACTATGGCAGTAGCTGCTTTTGTTGCTCATGGTGCCGATGATTTCAGCACAAAAGAAAAAGCTTTGTTTTACTTAGTAGCTTTTATCACCATTTCATTAGTAGGACCTGGTAAATTTGGAATAGATAAAAAATAAATAAAAGGCAAGTCCGCTAAGTATTGAAAACTATAGCTAATAGTTTCAAGTAAACGTCAAAGCATTTAAATTACGATTACTTAGCAATAGCTAAACAATTTTATAAAGTAGTTCTTTTAAAAGATCTGCTTCTTTCATTGGCGTAGCCCCTACTCCTTTTCCTTTTAAATCCATTTCACGTAAACTAGAGATAATTCCGCTTACTTTCTTCATTGGATAGTTTCTTGCAGCAGTTTGAATTTCTTTTACAAAATAAGGGTTTATACGCAACGCACTAGCTACATTTTTTGGTGAATGATCCGTTAGCCCATGATACTGCAATAACTGCGTAAAAAATGAATGCAGTAAGGTAATTGTCAGTATGAATGGATTGTCTTTTGGGTTCTGGGCAAAATAATTAATAATTTTAGTAGCCTTCACAATATCCCTATCACCTATAGCTCTTTTCAACTCAAAATTATTGTAATCTTTACTTATACCTATATGTTCTTCTATATGCTGTGGGTTTATCTCCGTCTGTTTTGGCAAAACTAATTTTAGCTTATCAAGCTCTTTACTAATTTTACCTAAATCTGTACCTAAGTATTCTATCAACAACAGAGCGGCTTTATGAGAAATGGTATAACCGCGGCTTACCAAATGCTTTCTTAGCCAATCACTGACTTGGTTCTCATATAGTTTCTTACTTTCAAAAACTACCCCGTTCTTTTTGATAATTTTATGTAGCTTCTTACGCTTATCTAATTTCTTGTATTTATAACAAATAACTAGAACTGTAGATTGTTGAGGGTTTTCGGCATATGAACATAAGTTCTCTATAGTACGAGATAGGTGCTGCGCCTCTTTAACGATTACCACCTGCTTTTCTGCCATCATTGGGTAACGTTTGGCATTACCAACGATATCCTCAATAGATACATCTCTACCATACAATACCATTTGGTTGAAACCTTTTTCTTCTTCGGTCAACACATTGGCACTTATAAAATCTGATATTTTATCAATAAAATAAGCTTCTTCCCCATACAGGAAATAAATAGGACTTATCTGTCCTTTCTTAATTGCATTGACTATTTGTACAGCTTCATCCATTCAGAAAAAATCATCAACTTTGTATAATGCAGCCACTAAATTTCCCTAGCTACACTTTCAGGGTCAAAAATAGCGAAAATAGAACCTTGATTTTTGACGTTATACGTAAAAAATTTTTGGTACTTACTCCAGAAGAATGGGTTCGGCAACATGTGGTTCAGTTTCTTATCCAAGAAAAGAAATATCCAATCAGCCATATTAATGTAGAAAAACAAATAACCCTCAACGGTTTAAAGAAAAGATATGATGTTGTAGTTTTTAAACCCAACGGTCAACTGCACATACTTGTAGAATGTAAAGCTCCTGAGGTTTCCATATCTCAAATGACTTTTGATCAAATAGCACAATACAATTTTAAATTGAATGCCACTTTTTTAATGGTCACGAACGGACTCTCACATTATTACTGTCAAACTGACCTTATTGCGGAAAAATATGAATTTATGAAGGAAATTCCTGATTTTAGCCGTTAATTTGCGATCGTTTTGAAGATAGCTGTAGTCATATTAAATTGGAATGGTGAAGTACTTTTAGAGAGGTACCTACCTTCTGTTATCAATTATTCTCCTGATGCAGATATATATGTTGCCGACAATGCCTCAACCGATGGCTCGGTGGCATTTGTAAAAGCAAACTACCCTACGGTTAAAATTATACAGAATACTGAAAATGGTGGCTTCACCAAAGGATATAATGACGCCTTGGTTCATGTAGATGCAGATATCTTTTGTTTATTGAATTCAGATGTAGAAGTCTCCCCAAACTGGCTAACCCATATAAAAGAAACCTTTAGCAAGGTACCTGAAGCAGCTATACTACAACCTAAAATTCTTGACTTACTTAAAAAAGATCATTTTGAATATGCAGGTGCAGCCGGTGGCTTTATAGACCAACTAGGCTACCCGTTCTGTAGAGGAAGAGTATTTCAGACTTTAGAAAAAGACACTGGTCAATACGATGATGTAAGAGAAATATTTTGGGCAACGGGAGCATGCATGTTTATTAAAAAGGAAGTCTTTCATGAACTTAATGGTTTTGATGAAGACTATTTTGCGCACCAAGAAGAAGTAGATTTATGCTGGCGTGCCAAAAACCATGGTTACAAAATATTTTATGTGGGCACCTCTAAGGTATTTCATTTGGGTGGCTCAACTTTAAGTAACATGAACCCCAAAAAAACATATCTAAATTTTAGAAATACCTTATTCTCGATTACAAAAAACCTTCCAAGAAGAAAGGCTTTCATCATTATTTTCTTAAGATTGCTTTTAGATGGTATTGCAGCAATACGATTTCTTTTTCAGTTAAGATTCAAACACTTTTTCGCTATTTTTAGGGCACATTTAAGCTTTTACAGACAGTTTAGAAAAATGTATAAAAAAAGAGAAAAAACACAATTTCTCAGAAAATACTATGCTACGAAGTCTATTGTATGGTCTTACTTCGTACATAGAATAAGTAATTTTAACATTTTAGTAAAAGATTAACTAACAACACATATAAGTAACTTGGTAATTATATAATTTTGAAGTTGCTTAGATGCGAAAAATAGAGTAAACCACTTAAATAAGTATAATAGAATAGAATTATGAAAAAAGTATTATTAGGATGTCTTGGAGTAACACTTTTACTTTCATCTTGTGTATCTTCAAAAAAGTACGCAGATCTTGAAGCTAAACATAAAAGTGCACAAGATTTATTGAATTCGGCTACAGTTAAACTAAACGATTGTTTGGAAGAAAAAGCAACAGCTTCATCTAGGCTACAAACCTTAGAAGATCAAAATGCGTTCTTAAAAGCGAACAATCAAGAGTTGATTAACAATATGGGCAACTTAACAACTTTGACTACCAAAGGTGCTGAGAACTTGGAGAAATCTTTAGAAAGCTTACAAGAAAAAGATTTAACGATTCGTAAATTAAATGACGCTATTACACGTAGAGATTCTGTAAACCTTTCTTTGGTACAAAGTTTAAAAGGTGTTCTTGGAAACATGGATGACGAGGATATTGAGATCAGCGTTGAAAAAGGTGTTGTTTTCGTTTCTATTTCTGATAAATTATTATTTAGCAGTGGTAGCTACAACGTTACTGGTAGAGCTAAAGAAGTTTTAGGTAAAGTTGCCAAAGTAGTAAACAACAAGCCTGATTTTGAATTTATGGTAGAAGGTCATACTGATGATGTGCCTTACAGAGGTAACGGTTCTTTATTGGATAACTGGGATTTAAGTGTTAAACGTGCTACTGCCGTTGTACGTATTTTACAAAATGATTTCAATGTAGATCCTAAGCGTATGACTGCTGCTGGTAGAGCTGAATATGTACCGGTATCTTCAACTGAAAAATCTAAAAACAGAAGAACTCGTATCGTTGTTCTTCCAAAAATCGATCAGTTCTATAGTATGATTGAAGAAGGAATGAAAGATCCTGCTATCAATAACTAATTACTGATTAGTGTATAAAATTAAAGCGGCTCAAAAGAGCCGCTTTTTTTATGCCTAATTTTCTTGATTTTAAATAATATCTAAACTTCCTTTACCTTCCCTAATAACTTCTGGCGTACCACCTGAAGAAACATCTATAATTGTTGAACCCACATTACCGCCATAACCACCATCAATAACAATATCAACAAGGTTATCCCATTTCTCATAAATTAATTCAGGATCTGTGGTATATTCAAGAACGTCATCTTCATCACGAATAGAAGTTGAAACAATAGGATTACCCAGTTCTTCAACCAAGGCTTTGACAATACTATTGTCAGGTACACGAATACCAACCGTCTTTTTCTTTTTAAACTCCTTAGGTAAATTGTTGTTACCAGGTAAGATAAAAGTATACGGTCCCGGTAAAGCTCTTTTCAATATTTTAAAAGTGGCAGTATCAATTTGCCGTACATAATCAGACAGGTTACTAAGATCTGTACATATAAAAGACCAATTTGCCTTTGCTAGTTTTATGCCTTTAATACGTGCAATTTTCTCCAATGCCTTTGTATTGGTAATATCACAACCTAAGCCATACACCGTATCAGTAGGATATATAACCAAGCCACCTTTACGCAATACTTCCACTACCCTTTTTATTTCTTTAGGGTTTGGGTTCTCATCATATATTTTAATGAATTCTGCCAATTCTTATATTTATTTTACTTGGTATACTCTAATATAATCTACTTCCATCGTCGCCGGAAAAATTGATGGGTCAACACCTTCGAGTCCTCCCCAATTTCCACCAACTGCAATATTCATCAGAAAATAAAAATGATTAGAAAACGGCCAATTATCTACTGTACTATTAGCTGGTCTTTTAAAAATAAACTGAATATTCTCTATATCGTCAACATAAAATTTTATGTACTCTGATGACCACAAAATTCCAAAATTATGGAAATCTTCCTCAATTGTTTCCAATTCCACGGCACCAGAAGTAGCTTCAGTACCGTTGGTATGGTTATTTGCTTTACTATGAATAGTAAAATGAGTTTTATTTGGTTTAAAACTCACATATTCCATCATGTCAATTTCGCCACACAATGGCCAACCCGCTGTTTGTATATTACTACCTAACATCCAAAGTGCTGGCCAGGTACCATTTCCTTTATGTTCTGGTAATTTTGCTCGAATTTCCATTCTACCAAACTTAAAAGATTTCTTGCTATTTAAACGAGCAGATGTATATTCTCCTTCAATGTTAGTATCTGTATTTAGTTTAGCCGTAATTTTCAAAGTACCGTTACTAACTTCAGCATTCCCTTCTGACCTATAATTTTGGAGCTCATTATTTCCCCATCCGTTATTACCACTTTCAAAAGACCAATTTTCATTTGAAAGTGTCGTTCCTTCAAATTCATCGCTCCAAACCAAAACAGCAGTATCCCAATAACCACTAGCATTAGAATCTATAACTATCTGTTCAACTTCTTCAGATTCCGAAGTGACCATTAGGTTTGAATCTAGTTCTTTTATATGTGAACTTGAACATCCAAAAAGAAAAATTGTCAGTAAAACCGAATATAAGCTGCTTTTTTCCATTTTTTCCTTATCAAGTTAAGCCAAATTTTCGAAAAAACTATGCTTTACCCCAATACCTCTAACTTGGCAAAACGTAGCAATAGCTTTTTTATATCTCCTTTATCAAACATTATCTCTGCCTTTCTATCATTTCCGGCACCTTCAATTTTCACCACCTTACCACGACCAAAACGCGTATGGTTGATTAATGAACCTTCTGTCAGGTTTGGATCAATTTTATTGGTATTCCCAACAGGTTCGGATAGCTGAGGCTTTAGTTTACGTAATTTTTTAAGTTGCCCGGTATTTGGTTGACCAACAATTGGCGGCGTGCCTCTTTTTGGTTTTTCTTGACGCAACCTGCTCTTATCAACTTCACCAAATATATCGGCATTGATAAGGGATTTGTAACGGTAACCACCATCTAATGGAGTCAGGTTCTCTACATATTTCTCGTCTATTTCCTCTAAGAAACGACTAGGCTCTGCATCTATCAATTTACCCCATCGGTATCTATTTTGCGTATATGTCAAATACGCTTGTTTCTCTGCCCTGGTTAAAGCAACATAAAACAACCTTCGCTCCTCTTCTAATTCACTACGCGTACTCATACTCATACCAGACGGAAACAAATCTTCTTCCATACCAACAATATATACATATGGAAACTCAAGTCCCTTTGCCAAGTGAATGGTCATCAACGCAACCCTATCGTCATCACCAGTATCATTATCCAAATCGGTAGCAAGGGCAACATCTTCTAAGAATTCGCTAATATTTCCTGTTGCTTCATCAATCTCTTTCTGACCCTCAACAAAATCTTTTATACCATTTAAAAGCTCTTCAATATTCTCCATTTTACCAATACCTTCCGGAGTTCCATCCTTCTTAAACTCTAAAAGAATACCGGTTTTCTTGGCTATATGTTCAGATAATGCAAAGGCATCTACAGTTTCGTTCATGACCTGAAAACTCTTGATCATGGTTACAAAGTCTGTCAATTTACGTTTAGTACCCGCATTTATTTTTAAATCAATGCGGTCTATATTTTCCATAACCTCAAAAATGGAACGGTTATAATGATTGGCAGCAACAACTAATCTATCTAGCGTAGTTCCACCAATTCCCCTTGCAGGGAAGTTTATCACCCTTTTTAAAGCTTCTTCATCTTTAGGGTTAATGACCAAACGCAAATAAGACAACACATCTTTAATTTCTTTACGTTGGTAAAATGAGAGTCCGCCATAAATACGATACGGAATATCTCTTTTACGTAAGGCATCTTCCATAGCCCTAGATTGGGAGTTTGTTCTATATAATATACAAAATTGACCATTGGTCATTTGTTGCTGCATTCTATGTTCCCAAATAGAATTTGCTACAAACCTACCTTCTTCGGCATCGGTAGTACTTCTATGAATTTTAATAGCAGGACCATCATCATTATCCGTCCAAACTACTTTTTCAATCTGATTTTGATTTTTACCAATTACGGAATTCGCGGCATTTACGATATTTCTTGTAGAACGGTAGTTCTGCTCTAATCGGTACATCCCTACATTCTCATAATCCTTTTGAAAATTCAAAATATTACTAATGTTCGCTCCTCTAAAAGAATAGATACTTTGTGCATCATCACCTACCACACATATATTCTGAAAGCGATCGGCCAACGCCTTTACAATTAAGTACTGCGAATGGTTAGTATCTTGATACTCATCTACCAAAATATATCTAAATCGATCTTGATACTTTGCCAGCACATCTGGGTAGCGCGTTAAAAGCTCATTAGTACGTAATAGTAAATCATCAAAATCCATAGCACCTGCCTTAAAGCAACGATCTACATAATTCTCATAGATATCACCTGTTCTTGGCTTTTTCGCCATGGCATCTTGCTCAACCAAATCTGGATCATTACGGTAAGCTTTTACGGTGATAAGACTATTTTTAAAAGACGAAATCCTATTTTGAATCTGTTTGTATTTATAAATATCCTTATCAAGCCCCATTTCTTTTATAATAGAGGCGATAAGACGCTGAGAATCTTGGGTATCATAAATAGTGAAATTAGCAGGATAACCCAACTTACTACCATCTATACGCAGAAGCTTTGCAAATACTGAGTGAAAAGTACCCATCCACAGGTTTTTTGCTTCACTGGCACCAACTATATGCGCTATACGCTCCTTCATTTCACGCGCCGCCTTATTGGTAAATGTTAAGGACAGAATATTAAAGGAATCTACCCCCTGCGCCATAAGGTGTGCAATTCTATATGTAAGTACACGAGTTTTACCTGACCCGGCACCAGCAATAACCATTAAAGGTCCGTCTTTATGCAAAACAGGAGCTTTTTGGGCATCGTTCAATTCATCTATAAATGAGCTCAAATTTTCTTTCTTTTAGTAACGTAAATTTAGCCATAAATGAGGGATAGTAAAAGTGAAGTGTTTTAGATTTATAAACAAAAGCATCTATTTTTTTCAAATTCATAATTAATTAAAAATCAATAACACATTCTTAGTATTATGACCTATACATCAATATATTTGTTACACAACTACATTTACTAACTTAAATATATATTATGAAAAAACTGGGATTACTGGCCATTATCCTATTTGGGGTTTCCGTTCAGGCGCAAGGACCAAATCTGGAAAAAGATTATAAAGCAATAGAAGATAAGGTTATAGATTGGAGAAGGTATTTTCATGAACATCCAGAACTTTCTAACAGAGAATTTGAGACCTCTAAAAAAATAGCCAAGCATTTAGAGTCATTAGGTATAGAAGTTCAGACAGGCGTAGCACATACAGGTGTTGTAGGCATATTAAAAGGTAACAAACCAGGTAAGGTTGTTGCTTTAAGAGCAGATATGGATGCCCTACCGGTAACAGAAAGAAATGATTTACCATTTAAGAGCAACGTAACATCTGAATATCAGGGTAAAGAAGTGGGTGTTATGCATGCTTGCGGTCATGATACACATGTAGCAATATTAATGGGCGTAGCCGAAGTAATGTCAAAAAACAAGGACAAGATAAAAGGAACTGTTAAATTTATATTTCAACCAGCAGAAGAAGGAGCTCCTCCAGGAGAAGAAGGTGGTGCTGCTTTAATGATAAAAGAAGGTGTATTACAAAACCCTGATGTTGATGCTATTTTTGGTCTTCACATAAATTCACAAACGCCGGTAGGAACAATTCGTTACAAGTCTGGTGGTACTATGGCCGCTGCACAGAGATTTCAAATTAATGTAAAAGGAAAACAAAGCCACGGTTCACAACCATGGTCCGGTGTTGACCCTATACTTATTAGCGCTAAAATAATTGACGGCCTACAAACCATTATCAGTAGAGAAATGAATTTAACCAATGAAGCTGCCGTTATTACAGTTGGTAAAATTACTTCTGGAGTTCGTAACAATATTATACCAGAATCCGCAGAAATTGTAGGTACTATTAGAACTTTGGATTATGATATGCAAAAGCAACTTAACCAACGTATGAAAGAAATGGTGAAATCTATTGCCGAAGCATACAAAGGAGAGGCAACTGTAGATATTGCTTCTGGAACAGCTATTACCTATAACAATCCAGAACTTACAGAACAAATGATACCAACCATACAAGCTGTAGCCGGAATTGAAAATGTAAAAGTTGCCAAAGCAGTAACCGGTGCCGAAGACTTTTCTTTTTACCAAGAAAAAGTACCAGGTCTATTTTTCTTTTTAGGAGGAATGACACCAGGTACTACGGCGTCCTACCCACACCACACCCCAGATTTTCTGATAGATGATAGTGGTATGTTATTAGGAGTAAAAACATTAACACAAATGAGTTTTGATTATTTAGACAATGACAAAACTCCAAGATTAGAAATGCAACCAAAAGGATAATTTTGATGAATCAATTTCTTGATAGTATTCCAAGTCTACCATGGTGGACTTGGATTTTTTTGTTTCTTTTAATAGTAGCAATCTATGATATTTTTATACAAAAGAGACATACTATAAAACACAACTTCCCCGTTGTGGGTCACTTACGTTATTGGCTAGAAAGCATTGGTCCAGAAATGCGACAATATTTTGTTGCCAATAATAGAGAAGAACTTCCTTTTAATAGAATTGAAAGAGGGTGGATCTATGCTTCTGCAAAAAAGGAAAACAATTATGAAGGTTTTGGTTCTGACCGAGATCTATATGCACATCAGCATATATTCGTAAAGAATAGAATGATCGGTTATGAAGTGCCTGCAAATCACCCAAATGCAACGGAGCCCAGTTTCATACCTTGTGCAAAAGTTATGGGTGAGCATAACAATCGTAGAAAACCGTTTAGACCAGGTAGTATAGTCAATGTATCTGCCATGAGTTTCGGGTCTTTATCTGCCGCTGCG
>NZ_JBDVOT010000062.1:0-3092 GCF_039968975.1 Maribacter sp.
TTATGCAATTAGAAAAATTCCTTACAATCACTTTATCTGGCATCTTTTTGTTCTATGCGGAGCAATAAGCCATTGGTTCTTTGTTTATCTAGATGTAATCTAAAAAATTTGTATAGGATTAAATTACGAATCTATGATGTCTTTGTATTCTTGGTAGAAAGCTTCTATTTTTAGCATGTTGGTATTTAAAAATTCCATCGTTTCTCGCCAAGTATTTTTGTTATGTATTGATACATTTTCTAATTCAATATATACTCTTGATATTTCTTTATTATTTCCAAGAATATAAAAATCTTCAAAAATAGCATTGGGTAGATATTCGTCGTGGAAAATAGATTTTAATGCCACCAGTTTATCCCATACTTTAATTCGTTGTTCAAAATCTGAATCTATGTCTATAGAGACGACAGCTTTTTTTAAATCGAAATGAAATTTAAAAGATAGACCTTTTACTTCAGTTTTATATAAAGTCCATTTGTTTGGGAACGATTTTCCAAAAGCAATCCAAAATTCTTCTCTTAGTTTTCTTGACTCTTCTTTACTGAACATCTATAAAAAATATGCGATTGTTATACCTAGTATAATTACCAATAATTTTCTCAGGTTGAATTTATGTCCTTCAGAGCTTTCAAATAATATTACTGTAGAAATGTGTAAAAACACACCTATAACCAAAGCATTTAAATACATCCCAAAAGTAGATAGTATATCAGTAGTATGTGCCAAATAGGTACCTATGGGGGTCATGATTGAAAATAACAGCATAAAAAAGGCTGCATATAAAGGTTTAATATTTGAGCCTAGTAGAAATATACTCAATATTATGGCAATAGGAATTTTATGTATTAGTATTCCATAAATGATTGTGTCGTTTGATCCAATAGGGAGACCTTCTAAAAGAGAGTGCGTACACAGACTGATAAAAAGTAACCAAGGAAAATTTGGGCTTTCCTTTGAAATATGCACGTGACCATGTTCAGCTCCTTTAGAGAAAAACTCTAAGAATATTTGAAAAAGAATACCTAACATGATAAAGACCCCTATAGATTTCGGATCTGTTTTTTCATATACCTCTGGTAGCATTTCAAAAATTGTTAGCGCCAACAAAAATGCACCGCTAAAAGCTAATAAAAGTTTAAAGGATTCATTTTTCTTGGGCTTTGCAACAACCACAAAGAGAAAACTAATAAGCACTCCTAGAATAGGTAATATATAAATCATGTGATGTTGATAAACCTTTTAAAAAAGGAAATAGGTCATAAATTAAACAGGCGTCAAAATTAGCGTATTTTTGCGGTACGAGAAAAGATGAATATGGGTAATAATTTTAAAATGGTCGCTAAGACCTTGTTTGGTTTCGAAGAACTACTTTCTAAAGAACTTAGAAATTTAGGTGCGAGTAATGTTGTAGAGGGAACTAGAAATGTATCTTTTGAAGGCGATACTGGTTTTATGTACAAAGCTAACCTATGTTTAAGAACAGCTATTAAGATTATAAAGCCAATTCATTCATTTCGCGTAAGAGATGAGAATGATCTTTACAAAAAAATATACGCGATGGATTGGACGGAGTACCTTTCTGTTAGTGAAACTTTCGCTATTGATGCTACTGTCAATTCAGATCAGTTTACGCATTCTCTATATGTATCTCAAAAAACGAAAGATGCTATCGTAGATAAGTTTAGAGATACAGATGGTACTAGACCAGATGTAGATGTAAAAGATCCAGATTTACGTATAAACATACATATTCATAATAATGATTGTAATGTGTCTTTAGATAGTTCTGGTTATTCTTTACATAAGAGAGGATACCGTACTGCAACAAATATTGCGCCTATAAATGAAGTTCTGGCTTCAGGCTTATTACTTTTAAGTGGTTGGGGCGGTCAATGCGATTTTCTTGATCCAATGTGCGGTAGTGGTACTATGTTGACGGAAGCTGCTATGATAGCTTGCAATATACCTGCCAATATAAATAGAAAAGGTTTTGCTTTTGAAAAATGGACAGACTTTGATGCTGAACTGTATGAAAAGATTGTAGATTCTAGCTTGAAGAAAACTAGAGAATTTCACTATAAGATTATTGGCTATGATAAAGCACCTTCTGCTGTAAGAAAAGCGCAAGACAATATTGAAAATGCAAATCTTGAGGATTATGTCACAGTTGAAAGAAAAGATTTTTTCAAAACGGATAAGCAAACGGAAGGTACATTACATATGTGTTTTAACCCACCTTACGGAGAGCGTTTAGATATTGATTTAGAAAACTTTTACAGTGCTATTGGTGATACTTTAAAACAGGGTTACCCTGGTACCAATGCTTGGTTTATTACAAGTAATCTACCTGCTTTGAAATTTGTAGGGTTAAGACCTTCTAGAAAAATAAAAGTGTTTAATAGTCACTTAGAATCTCGTTTGGTGAAGTATGAAATGTACGAAGGTAGCAAGAAAGCCAAGTATCAAAAAAGGAATGAAGAATGAAGTTGAAACATAAAGTCCTAATATATAATTTTTTAGCCTTTGCGGTCCTATTTGTGTTGTTTCGTTTTATCTTATACGTTTCACTCTCTATAAATAGTCTTTATTTATCGGCAATAGCAGCTATTGCAGCTTCTATTTTAGCTCCTAAGTTTGCAGTCGCTAAAATTGAAGGACTTGAGAAGATTGTAATGAAATGGGTATTTATTAAAGGATTTAGAATCCTATAAACGTTCTTTTGGTCTTGGTGGGCCTTCTGGTTCAGCAGAGTTTTCAATTTTTTTCTTAGCCTTGTTTTTCTTTTTATAGAGCGGTAAGAAGTAAGAAATACTATAGTTGTAGCCAATACCAAAATTACTGTCCCAGGTTACTTTATTAAAACCGGGTATCCATAAGTTAGGAAAGCGGTCGTCATCTTTTTGGTTTAATATAAGACCTAATCTAACGCTGGCTCCCATATAAAAGTTATTAAAAATTTCAATTTTAGTACCAAAGACGGCTTCTATCCATGTGGCATTAAGTCCCGAGAAATTTTCAGGTATATCTGATCCGTTAGCAAAACTATCTGGACTCCAATATCTATTTGTATCAAAATATTGATAATTGTTTAA
>NZ_JBDVOT010000063.1:0-3883 GCF_039968975.1 Maribacter sp.
GTATACTAACCAACATGGTCAATAGCGATGAAATTGCTATACTCCAAGCGACGGGAGTACCAATGGACAGTAAGCATATGAAGCTTAGCACTAAAACGATAATTGGTAAATGCTCCATCATGAGTTCATATGTTTTAAGTCAGAAATTTTGTAGTACATAATCAATAAGCCGCTAATAGGAATAATGAGATAAACGACAGCCAAGGGCAATTGTAATGCTGGCGATTGTTGCCCTAAAACATAAGAGATATACACTAGCCTTGAACCACCTATTACAAAAGCGAATAAAACAAATAGGATAATCAATATGGTAACGATTATCTTTAATTTTTTCTGTGTCCCTTTACTTTGCCTAAGAGGTAGAATATCTATGGCTACGTGTAAATTTCTACCAGAAACATAAGCAGCTCCCAATACTCCTATCCAGATCATTAGAAAACGCGCTAGCTCATCTGTAAATGAACTAGGGTTGCCAGTAACGTATCTTGTAAAAACTTGCCAAAGTACATTGATGACCATGACGGACATAATTAGTACCAGCGTCTTGCCTAAAACGGAATCTATTTTATTTCGCATAGTAAACTATTTGGTTTCTTGAATTTGTTTGATAAGCGGGTATATATCTTTATCATCTTTATAGCTTTCGAAAATACC
Organism: Maribacter sp.; assembly: GCF_039968975.1. Taxonomy (GTDB): domain Bacteria; phylum Bacteroidota; class Bacteroidia; order Flavobacteriales; family Flavobacteriaceae; genus Maribacter. The sequence goes on from NZ_JBDVOT010000063.1 coordinate 655, forward strand.
TGCTACTTTTTCTGCAAAAAGAGATTTATCTGGTCGTGTAATTTCAACGCCTGCTTTTTGGACTTCTCGCAAGGCTTCAGCCTCTGCTTCCGCCCAAAGAATACGTTGATATTTCACCGATTCTTTTACCGATTCGTTCAACCATTTTTTCTCTTGTTCATTTAATTTATCATAAACATATGTCCCTATCAATAAAACATCTGGCAACACGGTATGTTCATCTAAAGAATAATATTTACAAACTTCATAATGTCTAGAGAGGTAAAAACTTGGCGGATTATTCTCAGCACCGTCAACCACTCCTTGTTGTAACGATGTATATAACTCGCCCCATGAAATCGGCGTTGGTGAACCGCCTAATGCCTTTACCATATTTACGGCGGTAGCACTTTCCATTACACGTATTTTTTCACCTACTAAATCTTCAGGTTTTTCAATTGGTTTGTTCATAGTGTAGAAACTTCTACTACCTGCATCGTAATACCCTAAACCTTTTAACCAATATTTCTCTCCATCATTCAATAACATTTCACCTACCGGACCGTCAAGAACATTAAACGAATGTTGACGATCCCTAAAAAGAAAAGGGAGTCCTAAAACTTTCATCTTAGGTGCAAAATTTTCTAAAACGCCTACGGAAACCTTAGTCATATCCAAACTACCAATTTGCAGTAGCTCTAGGCATTCTCTCTCTGTACCCAATTGCTGACTTGGGTAAATTTCAAGTTTTAATTTACCGCCAGATCGTTCTAACAAATCTTCGCTCATTTTAACCATTGCCTTATGCACAGAATGACTAACATCCAGACCATGACCCAAACGCAATGTTTTTACATTAGTCTGTATTTCGCAACCCACAAAGGGTATTACCAGAAAAAAGAGCAATAGTATTTTTATACTTTTCATAGAAATATTTTAATTGGATAAGAATAGACCCTTACTTTTTATTAAAATTTGAAATACTCTTTGGCATTGTTATAACTGATATCTTGTATTATTTTACCCACCAATTCAAAATCTTGAGGTAACTCTCCTCTCTGCATCTCTTGTCCAAATAGATTACAAACTATTCTTCTAAAATACTCATGCCTAGGGAAGGAAAGAAAAGATCTAGAATCTGTCAGCATCCCTATAAAACAGCTAATTAAACTCATATTGGACAATGCATTTAGCTGCCTGGTCATTCCATCTTTTTGATCCATGAACCACCAACCGGAACCAAACTGCATTTTACCTTTTACTTTACCATCATTATAGTTACCGATCATAGTAGCTAAAACTTCATTATCTGACGGATTTAGATTATATAAAATAGTTTTGGTAAGCTTATCTTTTGAATCTAAAGCATTTAAAAAACCTGAAAGTGTTCTTGCCTGAGAATAATCGCCTATTGAATCCCAACCAGTATCCGGACCAAGAATACGGTTCATTCTTGCATTATTATTCCGTAGTGCCCCTAAGTGAAATTGCTGTATCCATCCGCGAGAATGGTATTGCTCACACAGAAACAATAATATAGCGGTTTGAAATTTTTCGTCTTCCTCTAAAGTTAATTGCTTTCTTTCAATTCTCTTTTGAAAAATGTTTTCAATCTCCGCATCTGTAAATGTTCTGAACGGCACATAGCTTAAACCGTGATCAGAGAGCGTACATCCATTTTCTTCAAAGTAATCTAAACGCAATAAAAGCGCATCGCACAAAGATTTATACGAATTGATGGTCACCTTACTAGCTACCGATAGCTTTTCTACATATTCAAGATAAGATTCATTAGAAATAACAATAGCCTTATCAGGTCTAAAGGCAGTACTCACCTTTACATTGAAATTACTATTCTTCAGTTTTACATGATTATCTAAACTATCAATAGGATCTTCTGTAGTACAAATAACCTCTACATTCATTTTCTGAATAAGACTTTGACAACTGTAATCTGGTGTTTGTAGCTTAGCGGTAGCATCGTCATAAATATCATTAGCTGTTTTTTCATTTAACAACAGATCAATATCAAAATAACGTTTAAGTTCTAAATGCGTCCAATGATATAAAGGGTTTCTTAAAGTATACGGAACAGCTTTAGCCCATTGAAGAAACTTCTCTTTATCTGTAGCATTACCGGTAATATACTTTTCATCTATACCAAAAGTTCTCATAGCGCGCCATTTATAATGGTCACCATCGTTCCAAATTTTAGTTAGGTTCTCAAATTGCCTATTATTTGCAATTTCATATGGTGGCAAATGACAATGGTAGTCTATGATCGGCATTTGTGATGCGTAGTCATGAAATAACCTTTGCGAAAATTTATTTTCTAAAAGAAAATTATCTGTAATGAACGTACTATTATTTAAAGTGGAATTACTCATTATTATTTTTAATAAGGTTACATCTTGTTTGTGAAACACGAGTAACGATGTTATTTATAAATAGATTGAAAAACTTTTAAATACATTAACAAGTGAAATTTCTTTAAATCTTCTGTCTTTATGTATTAGCGCAATTTTTGTGCTGTTTGCAAAATCAACAGGCACAAAAAGTGCAACAAAATTTAATGCAATCGATTACACAAATATATCTTATTTTAGATATTTAGCAAGTATACAGACCATAAAATATCAAAAAACATATATTAAGGTATAATATTTGACTGATTAGCAACAACTAAATGAATCATATTAAATTATATATAATTTTTAGACACATATATGCTTATATTTTTAATTGGAGGAATAAAATTGTCTTAAAATTCTTTCAACATCAGAAAAAAGGGGTCAAAACACCTCTATTTCGTTAAATTGTTCATAAATACTATTATCTAATAGCCTCATAACTATATACAATTGACAAAGAATTGCGTAATTTGAATATTATGTTAACTTTGAAAAAAAAGAAGCAAATGGAGTTACTTGAAAAAGCTCAGGAATTTATAGGTCGAAAAATGAGTAATATGTCTACTAGTGACCGAGTAGAGGCGTCGAGAGAGGCAAAAGCACTTATTTTAAGCATTAACGAAATATACAAGGAAACAAAAGATTCTAACTTAATGGATGTAATGAAAGAAGTTACAGTCAAAAAGAAGAAGATTGAAAAAAGATTAAACGGAGTACCCCTAGTATAAGCTTGAATAATTTACAGACTTATTATAATTTCTTTTAAGAGTTTAATTGAAATAAAAAAATCCCTTGATTCAATCAAGGGATTTTTTTATTTCAATACTATCGTATCAGTT
>NZ_JBDVOT010000064.1:0-1191 GCF_039968975.1 Maribacter sp.
AACATCCAAACACAAATAAATCTCGTACTTTTTCTAATTTTTTATTTTTAGAAAAGTCCTTCTCATAAATTTGATTAACCTGGTCCATTGTTAATGCTACTTCATCGGTGACGAAAGCATTAGGAGTTTTAAAACTTTTAAATGATATATTATGAGTGTAGGCATTCTCTAAAGCCCAGTTTAAAAAAGTTTTTAGTAAACCTACATTTCTTCTAAGTGTATTAGAGGAATGATTTTTAACCGTAATACAATAGTCTAGGAATAAGTTATACATATTGCTGTCAAACTTATTTAAGTTTAAATTCCTCTTAGTGTGGGCTTGAAAGTTTAATAACAAATCTTTATTGTATTCATATCTTTTAATAGTACTAGAAGTATTTGCTTCTCCTGATTTATCATTCTTCTTAGAGTCTAAGAAAATTTCATAGACTTCGAAGAATCTATTTGATTTGGGCTTGGTCTTTTTAAAATGTTTGTCAAAATGATTTCTAGTGGTTTCTATATCTAAAGGCTCGTTAATATTCTTATATCTGCCAACAAGGTCTAAAAAGTAACTAGAGTATCTGTCTAATTGTTGTTTTATAGTTCTATGTTTTTCAGCTTCGCTTGACCTACCTGTGGTGTTATTCGGAATTCTCAACTTGAAGTCCCATTCTTTTGGGTTAATTTTTTCACCAGTAGAATAAACAAATTTTCTTCCCTCATCTTTAAAATAAGTAGAAAAGAAAATTGGGGTGTCACTTGATGATTTCGAATTTTTAAGATTAAATGTATATCTCATATTACGTTATTAGGTGACAGTTTAGGTGACAGTAAAGATATATTTAATTATGTTTTAAGCTTATAATTTAGATATAAATATTTTGCATAATCACTGGTATATACTGTATTTATTATGTTTAAGTGTGTTTTAGTATAAAAAGGTTCAATAACCTCTTTCTCCGCAAAGAATTTAATAAATTCTATGTAAACCCTATAAACATAACGTTTATAGGGTTTTTTCATTTTTAAAATTGTTTGCGGTACAAAAAAAAATGCATTCTGTATTAAAGTAAGATTTTTACTGTTTATCGTATTTACAAAATGCCATTTAATAGATGCATTATTGTTTAATACAGATGTTTATGCAGAATGCAAGTTTTCTTTTCAGCATTTCGCTTTTTGACTAATGGATTTTTTTGCTAATTTTAC
>NZ_JBDVOT010000065.1:0-59560 GCF_039968975.1 Maribacter sp.
CATATTGAAAGTACCGTTGACACAGGTACTACTATATACATTGAACTTAACCAAGATTAAAAATTATGAAAAAAGTTGATATTTGTTGTATTATTGATGACGACCCTATTTTCGTATACGGCACTAAAAGGATTATTAAAGAAGTAGACTTTGCAAAAAACGTGATAGTGTACCCTAATGGTCAAGATGCACTTGAAGGGTTATTAGAAAGAAGCAAAAACAAAGAAGAGATACCAGATGTTATTTTTTTAGATTTAAACATGCCTATCATGAATGGATGGGAGTTTTTAGATGAGTTTCAAAAATTTCCAAACAACAAGGCAAAAAAAATCTTAATCTATATCATAAGTTCTTCTGTTGATCCAAGAGACTTAGAACGTGTAAAAAATTATGATCAAGTAGACACATATATACTCAAACCAATCACTCCTGATGATCTTTCTAAAATATTGGGCGCCAAAATAGAAAGTTAAACCTGATAATTAATTTAAGAAAACACTATTGTTAATAAGAATAAATGAAACTTGTTTTTTTACATTAAAAAAAATCAGCATTTTATATAACTTCGTCAATTATAAACATTTATAACTGAATCATTTAAAATGAGCGTATTTTCAAGTTGTTGTATTATTGATGACGACGAGTTTTTTTCGGTTAGTAGTAAGAATATTTTAAAGCATCATAACTTTAGTGATAACATTCTTTACTATACAGGTGGTCAAGAGGCACTTGACGGGCTTATTGGCTTGTTGGTTGAAAACATAAAATTACCAGATGTCATCTTTCTAGACTTAAATATGCCCAATAGAGATGGCTGGTCTTTTCTAGAAGAGTTTAAAAATCTTCCTGGAGACAAAATAAGTCACATTAAAATTTATATTACCAGCTCTTTTATTAGTCCTAAATACATGGAAAAAGCCAAAGATTATAATTTAGTCAAAGACTATATCGTAAAACCTTTGACCGAAAGTGCCATTAAAAAAATTATAGCATCTAAAGATATAATGTAACATCATCTTACAACAGGGGTAAAATCTAACGGAGCATTTTGAGGCTGGTTAATTGTACCTTCACCACCAGTATCGTTATAAATTATCCATTCAGCAGAATCAAAAACTGTATTATTAAAATTTATTTCTATTTTTCTAACGGCGCTACCATCTTCAAATTCATGGTTGGTGCTGCTACCATCTTCACCTATAACTCCAAATATATCTACAACAGAATCAAAGGGATCTACTAGCACGATAGTGTCGTCACCATTTGAATCTGCCGGTGAATTAGTTCCCACGGAAATATCGGGGTCAAAACCGTATACATTTTTAAACTCTTCTGCATTAGGTGAAATTATTAAAAACCCTTTGCCAGGTATTTCATAATCGGATAAATCTATACTTGAACTAACTTCAAAATTGTCATTGGTGTAGCGTTCCAATTTCCACCCTTTCAAAGACAAACTCTCATCTGATGAATTATAAAGTTCTACAAAACGTGCACCCGCATTATTATCTGGGTCTGCAATCTCAGATATTAAAATTGATGAAGACGTAAACTCATCGATTAAATCTTTACAGCGTTCTTGAGTAAATACAAGGTCATTTTTACTACTGATAATTAATTGATATTGATTATTATCTTTAGTTAACAACCCAATAGCCATACCCATTTTATCCGGTAGAAGTTCTGATTGAAAATCAGCGTAACCACTGTTTACCATTATCAATTCATTATCTAAACAATCTACAAGGGTACGTAATGTCTCCTCTTCTTGAACAGCAAAAGTCCTCCCTAGTTCTTCTTGTTTAATTTCCACATTATTTATTGCGATCAGGGTGTTCAATAAAGAATCGTTTAATTCTGAGATAACAGCCAAGGTAGGTTCTATGCCGTTATTTACTTCACAAGACATCCAAACATGATCAAAAACAACATTTTTAGGTAGCCTACCAACACTACGATTACCAAAAGAGGTAAATACACCTCCAATTTTATATATATCATTAGATTTACCTAAATACAATCCTTTCAATTTTATGACAATCTGTTGACCTACATCAAAGAACAAATGAGAATCCCTTAACTCCAATTCTATCTGCATACCTTCAGAAGGATTGCTAGACTTATCTTGAAAATAAACAGTATTAAAAAAATTACCTTCCTTATCTGACGAAATCACATAACCTCTAACAAACAAATCTTCATGAATCTGCATGGTTTCTCCATTATACAAACTCTTTAATTCAGATATACTTATGAACGAAAATTCAGAATCTGAGCAACCTAATTCAGGCATATCAAATTCTCTGTTCTTCACACATGAGATAAGCATGATGACAATAGTCATTATCGCATAATATTTACTGACACTATTATTCATTTAAATTACTTGATTTTTAAAAACTAAAAGCAAAATTTAAAAAATAAGTTCTACCGAAACCATACCAATATTTAGGTGCAAAAGATGGGTTACCACTTAAATTATCTTGTTTTAACTGACCATAATTACCATTTCTACTTTGCTCGTAGCCCCCTGTTCTAAAAGTGGTATCAAAAACATTATTGATACTGGCAAATACACTTATATACTTTCCTTTTTTAAGCCATGATTTACCGCCAACCATATTTAACAAATAGAAATTATCAAGTGGTTTTTGTTCTAAAAGCTTCTGCACATTTTCATCTGTTGCATCAGGGAACCTTAATTGGGTCTCTGGATCTATAAGAAAACTCTGGGTTCTAGTTATTGTAGAAATATTAGCATAATTGTTCGCTAAATAGTTCGCAGAAGCACTTATCCACCAATATTTGGGGTCTCTATACTCTACACCTACTGCAACTGCTTTTTGCGGGCCTTGCGCCAGCTTATAACCCTTAATGTTGGACTGACCTAAAAATTTAGAACCAGATACGTCAATCAAATCTTCAGCTGCACCTGCAGTGTCAAAATTAATGGTCACAAAAGGATTGCTAGCATATTCATGTTTTGCAACAGAGGTAACTAATGATAATTTAACCGCACTAGACAACTGATATTCTAAGCCTAATTCAATACCTAAATGCAATTTGTCTAAATCAGTGATTACTTCTTGCACAAAATCTGAACCTACCCCAGAATCAACAAAAAAGAAATTAACATCGGTGGTGTTTTGAAAGCGTGTATAAAACCCAGTAAATCTACCCGTCAATTTTGGCATTCTAAGAAAGTAGTTAGCGTCTACACTAGTTATGGTTTCGCTTTGCAAATCGGGTACAATAGTATTATTCTCCCTAGGATTAATAAATACATTTTGTAAAACTGGCGCTTTATTTATTAAGCCTGCATGAAGAGAAACCCAATGCCTACCCGTAATTGTATAAGATATTCCAGATTTTAACGACCAGTTTGAAAACTCAGCCTTTTCACTCTCTCCTATTGAGTTATCAATAAATCGCTCATTCTGAAACAAACCTTTTCTTTGATAATTTACCACTTCATATTTACCGGACACAAATGCTTTGATCTTATTGTAATGGGCATTTAACTGAGTGTATATATCGGTATTGCTTCCAATCAAATCATAATGATAATTAAAGATTTCACCTTCTAATTTATTAACTTCAGTTGAAAGATTATTTAATGTTTCTGAAAACACATCAATATCTTTATGATACTCCGCCCCTAATAGATCATCTATTCTAGCAAAGTTATTAGAGTATAGTTGGCGGTGAGTTAACCCTACATCTAATCTTAAATGATTATTAAAATTAATATTGACCGTTGTTCTAGCAGTTAATTGATTGTCTTTAGTAACATCATCGTATAGTACATAAGCGGCTTCACCGTCTTGGCTTAAGTTTGTATTTGCATTATAAATGTTATTCCAATCAAATTGTGGATGTTCCAGAAAACCTTCTTCTGCCTGTATTGCACTTTCATAATTAGCCCCAATTGGTGAGTTCAAATAAAAACTTGGTAGGTAGCGATAATATGTAGGATCTGGATTTGGAGCATTGTAATACCCTAACCGACTTCTTTTATATGTACCCGTTTGATAACTTGCTCCTACCTTAATTCTCAAATTTTTAGATTCGTGATCGTAATTTAAAAGAAACAGTGGCTCACGAATATGTCTTTCTCTCGAGTTTCTAATTTTTCCGTTTTGAATACCCGCGTACGGATTATATCTATTTCCTTGTATCTCTTGCACCTCTTCTGTAATTGCAGACGAGCGACCTCTTCTATTTGAGGCAACCATTGCAGTTGCCGAAAACGTATTCTTTTTATTCAACAAATACTCCATAGTACCGTAAACAGAATAAGAATCATATAAAGTACCATTGATATAGCCTTCTTTTGCCCAGCGCCGAGAAGCAGAAATTAAATATGCGAATTTTTCATCCTTAACTCCAGAATTATAGGTTGCCATTAACCTACCACTATATGTTCTGTTCGATACTGAAGATGATAATCTTGTACCAGGTCGTAAGCCAGATGGTCTTAAATCTATATCTGTATTTCCTAAAACACCACCAAAAGTAAACTCAGATACCTCTAAGCCATTTGCATATTGCTGATTTCTGATAACATCGTTCAATCCTCCCCAGTTGTTCCATTGCGGTCTGCCGTCATACATTTTATTCATGGGCAATCCGTTAAGATGAACTTCGCCATATTGAGAATCATACCCTCTAACCCTAAAAAACGCCTGACCAAAATCGAACGCTGCCCTATTTAGAAAAATATCTTTTGTGGATTGTAATAAAGCAAGCGCATTAGAATTTATCTCATCATCTAATAATTCATCATCGGTTATATTAATTAAGTTAATTGATTTTTCTACGGTTATATCTCTGTCCAAAAAGATGACCCCTAAGTCAATGTTATTTTGACTGAGAAATACTGGTATTCTTTTAGAGTTATAATCAGCAGAAGTAATTTGAAGTATAAATTCTCCCTTACTGGAGACAACAAGTTGAAATTCTCCTAATTGATTCGTTTTAGTTGATATGGTTTCGCCTTCCAAAACAATAGTTACATCTGTAATAACTTCACTTCTAACTTTTTCTTTAACTAGCCCAGATATTGTTGTAGTACTTTGGGCATTAGTGAAACATATTTTGATAACTAATAATAAAAACAGGTAATATTTAATCATTCTAAAACTTAAAGCCTTAATATTGAGCCATTAAGATACTATTTTAAGAAATAATTAACATGTAATTTCTTTATACACGTAAATAATCAAGATAAAATACTCTCTATAATGCAATTATCATTTATCATTACACTATTTCTTCCTTTATTAAGCTTTGCACAAAAGGCTGAAATCTATCAAATTAGAACAATTGCATTCTACAATCTTGAGAATTTATTCGATACTAAAAATGATTCTTTAATTTACGATGAAGATAGAACTCCAGAAGGGAAAGATAATTGGACAGAAGAACGCTATTTGGCAAAAATAGAACATATGTCTAAAGTTATTTCTGAAATTGGTTCAGCGGACAATAAAACTGCACCAGACATTATTGGCGTTTGTGAAGTAGAAAACTTAGATGTGGTTGAAGATTTAATACATCATGAAAACCTAGCAAAATACAACTACGGAATCATACATTTTGATTCACCTGATGAAAGAGGTATTGATGTTGCCCTATTATATAAAAAAAGTGCTTTTGTCCCCGTAAATTTTAATAGTCATAGATTACTACTTTTTAACTTAGAAGGAAAACGAGATTATACTAGAGACCAACTCATTGTACAAGGTTTATTAGATAATGAAAAGATATACTTCATGGTGAACCACTGGCCTTCTAGAAGCGGAGGCGAAGCCAGAAGTAGACGATTTAGGCTAGAAGCGGCCAAACTAAATAAACGAATTATAGATTCTGTTCAAAGACAAGACATCAATGCTAAGATTATAAGTATGGGAGACTTCAACGATGACCCCATCGACCCTAGTTTTAAAAAAATTTTGAAAGTTGAAAAAAACTATAAAAACTTGGATTCTTTAAGTCTTTATGGACCTATGGAAAAACTTTTCAAAAAAGGAAGAGGTTCTTTAGCTTATCGTGATAAGTGGAATTTGTTTGACCAACTTTATATGACTTCAACTCTTATAAATGAAGAAAGAAAAAGCTATAGTTTTTGGAAAGTAGGCATATTTACCCCCTCTTATTTAATGGACCCAAAAGGAAAATATGAAGGTTACCCATTACGGACTTATGCTGGCGGAAGTTATATTGGTGGATATAGCGACCACTTCCCTGTCTATTTACACCTTATTAAAAAACAAAATTAAATAACGAACCAACTATTAACTTGGCTCGTTATTAATTGTGAACTGTTATTTAATTAAACCATTGTCCCCAAGGAATTCTACTTAAAATAAGAAGTAAACCTATAGTGTAGAAAATGGCAATACTTTTAAATTTTTTAGCCCCGTCAACAAACTTTTTATGTCTAGACCAGCCAATAGTTATGGCCGCAATAGCTAGAATATTAATAAACGGATGCTCAACCGCCAATAAACGTGCGGCAGAAGTTAAGCCCCCCATACCAAATTCTTGTATTGCATTTAATCCACTAGGTGAAATAAAATATAATATTAATCCTACCAATAATTGAATATGGCATAAAATAAGCGCAAAAAGACTTAATCTAAGATCTTTACCCATATTAAAGATTCGCTTACCTACAAGCCCTGAAATAGCATTAATAACAGCTAAAATCAATACAGCCAATGCTATATAAGCCAAGTATGAATGTAGCATGTGAATAGTTTCGTACATAGTTCTTTATTTAAGTTTTAAATGTACTGAATTTTAAGCATAAAAAAACCCTGACCTTATGGCCAGGGTTTAATATTTATTGTAATTAAATTCTTAGAAACTGTAACGAGCGCTTACGTTGAAAGTTCTTCCAAAACCGAAGAATACTTTGTTATCAGTTGAAATCCCTTCATAAGTATTTCCATTACCTTCTGCAAACGTGTTTGTTAAAGATTCAGCAATATACTCTGTATCAAAAAGGTTGTTTACGTTAGCAGCAATACTTAGTTTGTTGCTTCCTCCAAAACCAAAAGTATAATATGCACCTAAGTCAAAAAGCGTATAACTTGGTAAACGTAATGAACCTTGGTTATCGGCAGAATCAAAATCTTCAGCGTTTAAGAATGCATATAATCTTGATGCATTATAAAGATTTGCGCTAATCTTAAGATCTTCAATAGGTCTGATGATCATTTCCAAGTTCGTTGTGAACTGAGCAGCATCACCTACCTTTACACCATCTAAAAACAACGTAACATCTGGATCAATAACATTTCTGTCATCATCTAAAGCTTGACCAAATGCGTTACCTGCATATTCCCAATCACCTAAAGATAACATACCTCTAAACTGCACAATATCTGATGCACGGTAATCAGCTTCAATTTCAATACCTTGGTGAATTTGCTCTACACCATTAATGTTCGCATTTCCTTCATCACCTGTTGGAGTTTCAACACCAATAGTAACGAATCTATCTTTCCAAGTTGTTCTATAAATGTTAACCTTAGCTCTAAAATCACCAAGATTAAGACCATAACCCATTTCTAAACCTAAAACTTTCTCGTTAGTCAAATCTGGATTTAGTTCATTTACAAAATTGATATAAACAGCATCAAACTGAGGTTGTTTTGAATAATAACCAGCGTTAAAGAATACGTTGTTAGCTTCATTCAAGTTAAAGTTAGCACCACCTTTAATGTTACCTCCTAAGATATTTTCCCAGTCTGTTTCTTGTAAAGGATCAGAATCCAAATAGTTAAAATAATCTATTCTCTTAAATCCTTGATTAGAAATACCACCTTGAGCAAAGGCAGAAATTACACCATCAGTATATTCTACTTGACCGAATGCACCTGTCCATCTTACAAGACCATCATTGTAATAATCAATTTTTTCTTCATCATCGATATCCTTGAATACATTTACAATAGAACTAAAATCAGAATCAATTACACCATCCTGACGAACAACATGAGTAGGATTGTTAATATCATCATCATCAAAATAACCATCTGCACCTAACAAATTATCCACTCTTCTGTAGTGTATACCTTTGTAGCTTCTTAAATCTACACCAACGTCATAGCTCCACTTTTCATTGATTTGAGTATTTAAATTTGCAATTACACCAAACCAGTTATGTGAGTTGATAGATGCTCTTCTAGCCAAACCATCGTTAAAACTTGTTGTAATATATTCACCATCACCGTTTGGAGATAATTGGTAATCGTTACCATCATAAAATGTAACCGCTTCACCACCGTTAAAACGAGATATTAAATCGTAATCAACTTGTCCTGTTTCCGGTATTCTATATCTACTATCACTAGCAAAACCAAAATTTGGTCCAGAACCAATATCACCTGTACCACCACCACGACCAAAAGATGCGTAAGCAGAAGTTGATAATGTAGATTTTTCAGATGCCTTCCATTCCCAAGTTAATGATGTAATAGGTTTATGATAGAAGTTTCTTCTCCAACCAAATTCTTCACCGTTCAAAGTACCACCGTTGTAATTGTATTTAGCCCCATATTCTAAATGATCAGCTAAAGTTGCCACGTTGAAGAAACTTGATGTTCTTTGATTGTGAACTTGTGGAGCACCTGTTAAAATAAATTGGAAATTATGTTTTTCATTTGGTTCATAACCCAAACCGATAAAATAGTTGTAACCTTCAAATTCTGTTCCTTGAACGTAACCATCACCCGCAGTTCTACCTAATAAAATAGAGGCTGCAAATCCATTTTCAGATTTTCCAGTATTGTATGCCACAGTAGTTTTTAAGTAGCCATCATTACCACCACCTAAAGTTACAGCACCACCTTCTTCTTTCTCAGTAGATTTTGTTATAACATTGATAGTACCACCTACAGAAGATATTGCCAACTTTGATGAACCTAAACCTCTTTGAACTTGCATTGCAGTAGTTACGTCTCCTAAGCCAGACCAGTTGCTCCAGAATACTGCACCGTTTTCCATATCATTTACAGGAATACCATTTACCATAACAGCAGTGTTTCTAGAATCAAAACCCCTTACATTAACTCTACCATCACCAAAACCACCACCTGTTTTAGTAGCATATATTGAAGGAGTAGATTTAAGTATCTCAGGCAATTCTTGAGAACCTAATTTCTCTTGTATTTCAGCAGCTCTAATAGTTGAAACAGCAACAGGCGTTTCTCTATCCTTTGCTATATCTAAAATTCCAGTTACAACAACACCTTCTAATTCCTCTGCATTAGGCTCCAATACTATTGAACCAATACTACCAGTTGAAGTGAAAGCTATTTGTTTTGAATTAAAACCGATGTAAGAAACTACTAAAGTTCCTGAATCAGCACTTGCATTAATTGTAAAATTTCCATCAAAATCAGTTGATGTCCCATTAGTTGTACCTTTTACCATTACTGTAGCACCTGGCAACGGAGTGTTAGTGTCCCCATCTAATACAGTACCTGTAATTGGTCCTTGTGAAAAAGCAGTCACGGTCATTAAAAATGCCGCTAATGCAAAATACATTTTTTTCATTTTCTTCGAGTATTTGTTAGTTTTTTTAACTTGCTGCAAAAGTCAATTATTTTTAAACCTCCAACGTTAAGAGAACGTTAAATCAGCATTTCAAAAATACCCAAAAACTTCACATAATTTACTTGAAAATGAAATAGTTATCCTTTTTAAATAATCTTTATTGGATTTAAGATTATTTCTTAAAATATTGCAAAAGTCGCAATGTAGAGCTATCGTGATCAGAAATATCTGAATTTTTAATATCGTTAAGAATAGTCCCAGCCAACTGTTTTCCTAATTCTACGCCCCATTGATCGTAGCTAAATATGTTCCAAATGACACCTTGAACGAAAATTTTATGTTCATAAAACGCTATCAATGCTCCTAAACTTTTAGGAGATAGCTTATTTATTAATATCGTATTGGTTGGCTTATTACCTGCAAACACTTTAAAAGGAGCTAATTTATCAATGTCAGTTTGTGGCAGATTTTTCTCTTTTAACTCTGCAACCACTTCTTCTTTAGTTTTACCGTTCATTAGAGCCTCTGTCTGCGCAAAATAATTTGCCATCAACTTGTCATGGTGGTCCTTGTCCCCATGCAAAGAATGTTTAAAACCTATAAAATCAGTAGGTATTAGTTTAGTTCCTTGGTGTATCAATTGGAAAAAGGCATGTTGAGAATTGGTACCTGGCTCGCCCCAAATTATAGTACCTGTTTCATAACCAACAGTATTACCTGCTCTATCTACACTTTTACCATTACTCTCCATAATACCCTGCTGTAAATAGGCAGAGAATCTACTTAAATATTGTGCGTAAGGAATAATAGCTTCTGTTTCAGCACCGTAAAAATTATTATACCAAACACTTATCAATGCCATAATTACAGGAATGTTCTCTGAAAATTCAGTTTCCTTAAAATGTATGTCTGTTTCATTGGCTCCTTCTAACAAAGCATCAAAATTGTTATAACCGACTGCCAATGCAATTGTTAAACCAACCGCACTCCATAGTGAGAATCTTCCACCAACCCAATCCCACATAGGGAAAACGTTCGCAGCGTCAATACCAAACTCAGCAATCTTTTCACTATTAGTTGATACTGCTGCAAAATGCTTTGCAATATCTTCTTGTGTTCCATGATTTAAAAACCACTTCTTTATAGTAGTAGCATTACTTAAAGTTTCTTGTGTTGTAAAGGTCTTAGAAACCACCACGAACAAAGTTGTCTCAGGATCTAACGTTTTTAAAACTTCATGAACATGATCACCATCTACATTACTAACAAAATGAATAGATAAATGATTCTTATAAAACTTTAATGCTTCGGTTACCATTGCCGGACCTAAATCTGAACCACCAATACCAATATTCACTACATCTGTAAAAGCCTTACCTGTATAGCCTTTTAAATCTCCGTTAATTACCGAATCTGTAAATTCTTTTATATGTTTTTTTACTTCATAGATTTCTGGCATTACATTTTCACCGTCAACCAAAACCTCATCATCTTCTTTACCACGTAATGCCGTGTGCAGCACAGCCCTACCTTCTGTCTCATTAATTAAATCTCCACCAAAATAATCTTTGATAGCTCCTTTTAAATTCACCTCATCAGCTAACTTAAGCAGTAATTGCATGGTCTCTTCTGAAATTCTGTTCTTTGAATAATCGAACAAGAAATCATTCCATTGCAACGTAAATTTTTCAGCTCTTTTTGCATCCGAAGAAAACAAACTTCTAAGGTGTTCTCCCTTAGTAGCTTCATAATGCGCCGTTATTTTTTTCCAAATGTCGGTTTGCTGTGGGTTTATTTTATTTAGTGCCATTTTCTTGATTAAGTGTTAGTAAATCCTCTTCTTCTTCAATTAGAACTTTAGGATATATTATACAATCTAACTGTTCTTTATATGTTGAGATATATGCAAAATATTCTTCTTTAAGCGAATCGTGTAATGGTTCTGCTTGCGGTAATTCTTCTTTTAATGGATCAACTTGTTTTCCATTTTTCCAAAAACGATAGCATACATGGGGTCCTCCGGTATTACCAGTCATACCGACCCAACCAATCACATCTCCTTGACGCACGAACTCACCCTTTTTCACCTTTTGTGCTTTCATATGTAAATACTGGGTAGAATATGTACCGTTATGCCTAATTTTCACGTATTTACCATTACCTCCTCTTCGTGTAGATTCTACCACAGTACCATCTGCTGTAGCCATAATGGGCGTTCCAATAGGGGCTGCATAATCAGTACCCTTATGTGGACGTAATTTGTATCCGTAATATTTTATTCGTCTCTTAAGATTATACCTTGAGGATAATCTACCATATTCTACGGGCATTCTTAGAAAAGTTCTTCTTAAATTATTTGCTTTATCATCAAAATAATCAACCAGACTTCTTAATGAGTCGTTTTCATAGGCAAAAGCATAAATAGGTTTGCCATTATGCTCAAAATATGCAGCTTCTATAGGCTCTGCACCTGCATATACCGTATCATTGATAAATCTCTCATTATAGATAATCTTGAATTTATCATTCTTTTGTAATCTTGAGAAATCTATTGTCCATGCATATACATTCGCTAAATTATGAGTTACGTTATAATCTACACCTTGCTCTAATATAGCTTCAGACAAACTAGATTCTATAACTCCTGAAACTTCTCGTTGAACAAACTTGACCTTGTTCTTATCTTTATAGACTTTAACGCTATCACGTAAATCTACAACGGTATAGTTTATTGGATCGTTTTCATAGATAAATATCTGAGCTTGCGCCGTAGTATCTTTAGATTGCAAAATAGTATATGGTTTACCTACACGAATTTTACGAACATCAAAAGTATCTTTAAAATTTTCTGAAACAGCTAGAACTTTTGGATAATCTACTTTGTGATCTTGCATTAGCTCACCAAAACTGTCTCCATATCTAACAGTATCTAATTTAACATTGAACTCATCTAAATTAAAACCAAATCTCTCATTGACTTCTGGTACTTCTACGATTTTTACATCTTGAGCTATGTCTTTCTTCTCATTACTGGCGTCTTTGCATGATGCAATTACTGTTAATGCCAATAATACTCCCCAATACTTCTGCATTATTCTACTCTTGATTTATCTGGATTCAACATGTGGTCTACCCATTGTTTACCCCAATTATTTAATTCTTGTTCTGTGTATAATTCTGGGAAAAATACAATTTTCTGAAAGCTAGGCGGCAGGTATTCTTTCCAATTAGTTCCACCTGTTGCCTCTATATCACCTGTATCTTTCCTTAAATACCTATGGGCAGACCCCATATGCATTAACTGCCAATTTATATTGGCATTCACATCTAAAGTCTTCAAAGCCTCTACTAGCGTTTTATCCTCTCTCTGCTCTTTGGGTAAACTTAAGTATTTATGATATATTGTGGCATTCTCTACCTGTTTTGCTATTCTAATAAGCCTAGGCGTGTACCTATATTCAAACTGTTTTAATGTCAAGGTTTTTTCTCCCGTAGCAACATCTGTAGCACCTTTTTTCCAATAAATATGCTCGTATAAATCTTCTATAGTAGATTCTGATGAAAATTGAGATCTTTCTGAAACATGAACTAAATTTTCTAAAGGTGTGGCATACAGCTCAATCATTCTAAACTGGGCAGATTGAAAACCACTTGCAGGAAGCAATGCCATACGATATTGCAAAAACTGCTCTCGCTCCATTCCTTTTATCATTACACTGAATGAAGATATAAGAACTTTGTAGTAGCTATTGACCCTTCTAACCTTTTCTATAAAAAAATCTAGGTTGTCGCTTTTATCATCTACCAATTGTTTTTGCTCGTGCAAAATCAACTTAAAGTATAACTCTGTAATCTGATGATACATGATGAAAATCTCTTCATCAGGAAAATGTGTTCTTGGAACCTGTAAGCTTAATAATGTATCTAAATGAATATAGTCCCAATAAGTAAGATAACGCTGGTGCAAAAGACCATCTAGATAAGAGCTAAGATCTTGCCCTGAATCTTTGTATTTTTCTTCTAGTTTAGAGATTTGGGATTTGATCTTCTCTTTATCTTCCATTTAGGGTCTAGTCCATTATAATTTTAAACTGATGCTTAAGACCATTATACCCATCAATATCTGCTTTTATAGCACCTACGGCTAAATCTGCTTTAATTCTAATAGGAATTCTATTATCATCGTTAGAAACCCATAATGATAAGCTTTCTTTCTCTTTAAATACACGCCCTGATTGTACCAAAGGCCTAAATTTTAAGCATTCTACCTTACCATATTTTGTATTCAAAACTTCTAAACCTAAATACTTTAGTTTAAAGTTAAAAATACCGTCGTCGTCATAAAGCATTTTCAGGGTAATCGCTTTTCCTACTTCAAGGTCTTCCGTTTTATAGTTGTTCCTTAAAAAATAAAAAGCGGATATTAAATCCTGTATATTGTTCTCTAATGTAAAATTAAGCTTTTTCTTGTTTTTCTTATCATTAAGTTCTGCATTAGACGCATTATGATCAAAGTTTATTTCAACATCTTTGGTATAACCACCTTCATCAATTTTACGCACAAACCTATAGGGCTTACCATCTTGCTTATCAAAATAGCTTTCATATGTATCATCTACTTTAAAAAACCAACTGGCCACGCCAGTAGTTTCTCCATGCCCCACAACATGATAAACAGACTTATCATTTATAGTAGCCGACTTTACCTGCAGGGTCGCATAACTTGCATTCAAGAACCCATAATGCATTCTAAACTTTAACCATTCTCCTGTCTTAAAGGCAGATTGAGAACTTTGACCTTGGACACCAAAACATGTTAAGATAAGAGTAAGTAAAAAGATTTTTTTCATAGTCCGTAGTTTAATGTAAAAATAGTAATAGATAGTTCTCTATGACTTTCATTACAATATCTTAAACAAAATTTATTCCAAAGTATTGTTGTATAAAAAAAGCCCAGCTTAAAAACTGGGCTTTTCCTAAATAACCAACCAAACTTTAAATTATGAAAAACCACTACTTAAAGTTGTAAGGGAACCACCCCTTAGCTGATGTAAATTTAAGGCACATTATTCTACCCGCACTACTGTTTAACTTACTTTAAGGATAACCTTAACAGTTATTCACACTTCATATTAATAATTGGGAAACTATTAAGAATTATAGGCTAATTACAACTCCCTACCTCAATAATTTAGAGCTAGAAAAATTAAAACCAATAACCAATGCTTACGAAGAATTGAGAGTTATCTAGTTCTGGCGTCCAAGAGTACATGAGGTTCACCGGGCCCAAAAAGGATTCTAAGCCATACCCTACTCCATAACCTGAATAAGTAGGTGCTTTAAACCAATCTCCCGTTCTAAAAAGATCATCGTCTACATTAGCAAAGTTTGCACTGAACAGCATATGATTCTTTTCCGCAAATTCAAAATCTAACCTAGCATATGCTTTTACAAAACTGTTACCTGGCAGACTAATAAAGTCGTACCCAACGAACGGTACAAAATTATTTATGAAGTCAGTACCGTAACCGCCAAGAAGAAAATCAAACGAAGTTACATTTGAAGTCCCTAATTTAAAACCGCCTTCTGTTTCTATATTTACAGATAGCTTATTGATTATTGGCATTGCCAAACCGATACGAGCTTTAGACACTGAAAAATCTTTGAAATTATTATTAAAGTCTGATGAAAGCACATAATAATGCATATCACCATTAAAATATAATCCTCTTGATGGAAAATATTTATCATCATAGGTATCTAATTTTAACGACCCAAATGCGCTAATGAAATTACTTCGCTCAAAATAAGTTCTGCCGTTGCTAGATGTTGTGCCGGGCGTAATAACATCTGGAGTGTCACCAAATGTTCTTGTACTATATTGTAAATGTTTGAACTCACCACCAAGGGTGAATGCAAACTCTTCTTTAACTACCGTTTGTATATATAATTGATTTGTAAAGTCAGATACATTTAAATTAATTCTATTGATCGCCGTTCCTGTACCAACTTCAAAATTACCCTCTATTAATTCAAAATCAATTTCTTGGTCAAAATCATTAAATCTTGAATTGATACCAAAACTCCAATAAGTACCCTTATCCAAGTAGTATTCGAAATTATATCTGATATTATCACCTAATATAAAATCAAAAGAAGCTACATCATCTTTTGACAAAATTCTCTTCTTTGTAATATTTATAAGTGCAGCACTTTTATACAAATCATCAAAATGAGCACCTAATCGTAAAAAAGACGTGTTTTTAGTTTCATCAAGTGGAAGAATTAAGTCTTCACCACCATTCATATTATCTAACAACTTATATTTAATAGTTCTAAAATTACCCGTTGCAGATAAATTACTAATACCCTGCTGAAGCCTTACAAAGTTGGTAGGTTCATCTAGACTGAATCTCAACTTACCTTTCACATAACCTCTCGTATGATTGGTATTACCATCTATTAACAACCTATTAATTGTTAATTTATCATCTGCCCCTATAATAGAAATTGAATTTTCACTTTTTCTATAATCAGTAGCCAATTCTTTAAGTTCTTCCTTTTTTAAAATGGCAGCATCCTCACCTGTTTTAATGATTTCTTCTAGTCTATTAAAATCTATTACCGAGTATTCCTCTATGTGCGGTTTTATATAGATATCCGTCTTTTTAGACTTCACTTCCATATCTGCGACGGTTCTATAATTATTGATCTGCAATAAAATTTCTGTAGCTGACAACAATGCATCTCGATCAGACAAATCATGCTGTACATCTACACCGATAATAATGTCAGCCCCCATTGCTCTAACTTCGTCTATTGGGTAATTATTGACTACACCCCCGTCTATTAGAACTCTATCATTAATAACTGTAGGTTCAAATAATGACGGTAAGGTTCCACTGGCTAAAATAGCCTCTGGCAAGTACCCTGAATTTAAGATTACCTGTTTACCGGTCTCTATATCAGTTGCAATACATACAAATGGGGTAGGCAGCTTATTAAAATCATTAATATCTTTTACATGGTACAAGAGCCTAACAAATTCATTATAAATATTCTGACCTCCAGAAATTGCAGGAGGCACCGTTACCTTAAAATTCTTAAAAGGTAATGTTAATGCATATCGTTCAGAATCTTCTTTTTCATAAAAGGTTTTAGCACTTCTTGGTAAATTATCTTGAATTAATGACCCTATATTGGTTACTTTAAATAGAGAATCTAGCTCATTGGCAGTGTAACCCGCAGCATACAGCGCACCTACTATTGCCCCCATACTTGAGCCACCAATATAATCGATTTTAACACCTGCTTCTTCAATTACTTTTAACGCACCAATATGTGCCATGCCCTTTGCACCGCCACCGCTCAACACTAAGCCAATTTTAGGTTTATTTTGTTCACCTTTATTTTGAGCAATCAAAGAACCGGCACTCACTAAAAGCGCCGCTAATACCATTGGTATTTTTTTGAAATTATTCTTTACGAAAAGATTCATATATCTTTTTTGCTTTTGAAGCTCCCACTTCTTGACTTAAACTTTCTATCGAAGCTTCTTTAATACGTTTTACCGATTTAAATTTCTTCAATAATTGTTGTGCCGTTTTTTCACCAATACCATCAATACCTTCTAATTCAGAATTAATTGCTCCTTTACTTCTTTTATTTCTATGAAATGTAATCCCAAACCTATGGGCTTCATTCCGTAAATATTGAATTATTTTAAGACTTTCAGATTTTTTGTCCAAATATAAAGGTATAGGGTCTTCTGGAAAGTATATTTCCTCTAACCTCTTTGCTATACCTACAATGGCAATTTTACCTCTCAATCCTAAAAGATCCAAACTTTTTAAAGCCGATGACAATTGACCTTTACCTCCATCAATAACAATTAACTGCGGTAATGGCCGTAGTTCTTCTTGCAATCTTTTATACCTACGATACACCACTTCTTCCATTGACGCAAAATCATCTGGACCGGTAACCGTCTTTATATTATAATGTCTATACTCTTTTTTTGAAGGCTTACCATCTCTAAATACTACACATGCCGCTACAGGATTACTACCCTGTATATTACTGTTATCAAAACACTCAATATGTCTAGGTTCGGCAGATAAACGAATATCTTTTTTCATTTGCGCCATTATCCTATTTGTATGGCGATCTGGATCAATAATCTTAATTTGATTAAAACGTTCTTGCCTAAAGAACTTAGCATTTCGTTCAGACAAATCAAGAATTCTCTTTTTATCCCCCAACTTAGGCACCGTAACTTTCAAGCCTGGTGATACGGCAATATTAAAAGGTACATAAAGTTCTTTTGAATCCGACTTAAACCTATCTCTAATTTCCACAATAGCAAGCTCAAGCAAATCTTCATCTTTCTCTTCAAGTTTTTTCTTGATCTCCATAGTATGAGACCTTATAATTGAACCATGTGCCAACTGAAGAAAATTTACATAGGCAAAAGCATTATCAGATATTATGCTGAACACATCAACATTACTGATCTTAGGGTTTACAATAGTTGATTTAACCTGGTAATTCTCTAAAACATCTATCTTATCCTTTATTTCTTGGGCTTCTTCAAACTTCATTTCTTCTGCCAATGCTTTCATTTGACTTTTGAAATAAGTAATCGAAGACTTGAAATTACCCTTTACAATTTCACGTATGTCATCTATTTGCCTATCATATTCCGTTATAGATTGATAACCCTCACAAGGTCCTTTACAATTACCTAAATGATATTCTAAACAAACTTTATATTTACCCGCATTAATTTTCTCTGCAGACAAATCATAATTACAGGTTCTCAACGGGTAAACACTCTTAATTAAATCTAACAGCACACGTACCGTTTTCATACTGGTGTATGGACCAAAATATTCTGACCCATCTTTAATCACCCTTCTCGTAGGAAACAATCTTGGAAACCTTTCATTCTTTAAGCATAACCAAGGATAAGATTTATCATCCTTTAATAATACGTTATACCGAGGCCTTAATTCCTTTATCAAGTTATTTTCTAACAAAAGAGCATCTGACTCCGTAGGTACCACTATATGCTGTATATAACGAATCTTTTTAACCAAAACCCGTGTTTTACCATATTCATGATTTTTATTGAAATACGATGAAACACGTTTTTTTAAATTCTTTGCCTTACCTACATATAGTATACCGTCATCACTATCATAAAATTGATACACCCCCGGACTGGTAGGCAATGCGCTTAATTGTATTTTAATGGGAATTTCTGTCATAATTTAATACTACTAAATTAGTCTATTAATGCCATTTTAAAATACGTCAACTTAGTTAAATCTAAAGACAGACTATTTCTAACTAATTATGAATATGATTTTTTTACATGCCTATTATTTATTTTTAAATAATTTAAACATATCATTATTGTGACATCAATAATCTAAAAATATATCCATATAGTTAAAAGATTGATTTTCAGGCAATTAATTGATTACATGATTCGTTATATGAATGAAACTGTTAATTTTTTTATAAAAAAGTGCATTTCAACGACAAAAAAGTGCACTTAAAGGATGTTTTATTAATTATTTTACCTAAATTTAACTCAACAACAACAATTATAGGCTCATTTACAAATTATACATCATGGATAGTTACATCATCACTTTAGGAACTTACCTTATTTTAATGTTATTTTTCAAGGTATTTTTTGCTGTTGCAGGTAAAGAATAAATTGAAATATCATTATGTTAAAATCACTTCACTATGTTGAAGAAAGATTTACGCATAAAATATTCAAGACTACGCAGTTCCCTAACAATCTCTCAAGTATCTTCACAAAGTATTGCAATTGCAAATTCAGTTTTGCAATTACCTATATGGAATAATCTTTATTTCCACATATTTCTTCCTATTGAGCAAAAATCTGAAATAGACACAGAAGGTATTATTTCAATATTACTCGGTTTAGACAAAAATGTAATTATACCTAAAATAATTTCAGATACATCACTAGAACATTATCTTCTTACCGACAACACTAAATTCACTACCAATAGTTTAAACATTCCTGAACCTGTAGATGGTATTACTATAGAAGCTAAAAAATTAGATGTTGTTTTTATTCCTCTTTTAGCTTTTGACAAGCAAGGAAACAGAATAGGATATGGAAAAGGTTACTATGACCGTTTTCTTAGTGAATGCAAAGAAGATGTTATAAAAATTGGCCTATCATTTTTTGAAGCCGAAAGTAACATAGAAGATGTAGACACTACAGATATTCCCTTAGACTACTGTATTACCCCCAATAAGGTTTATTCCTTCAAAACCACTTAATCCTTTAAAGTCTCAGTTTCTTCAGTTGACAACTCCTCTTCTTTATTAAAAGCTCTTTTGTTAAAAACCAATAAGATACCAACACCTGTACTTATTGCCGTGTCCGCAATATTAAAAACAGGTTCAAAGAATCTAAAGTTTTGGCCGCCCACCATAGGCATCCAAGTTGGCCAAGTAGAATCTACCATAGGAAAGTATAACATATCTACTACTTTACCATAAAACAATTTACCGTAAGGTTCGTCAGAAAACAGCGTTGCTACTTCATTATAACTTTCATTGAAAATAGCACCGTAGAAAACCGAGTCTAAAATATTACCCAATGCTCCTGCAAAAATTAAAGAAACCGCCCATATTAAAGTATTTGATGCTTTCTTTTTAATGACATCAACAAGCCAATATCCTATACCAAAAATGGCAAATAATCTAAATACAGTCAATACCAGCTTTCCTATATTATCTGAAATAGGTAACACATCACTTAATTTTGCACCCCAAGCTGCACCTTCATTTTCAATAAATAGAATTTTGAACCAGTTAAATATCTCAACTGACTCTCCCAATACAAAATGGGTTTTTATATAAATCTTACTCCATTGATCAATAATCAATATCAACAGAATAAATAGTACAGATTTTTTAATGTTCATGGGCTTTAATCAATGAGCGCAAAAATATAAATATTATTCGGTTTTAGAGAGATCTATATTTCCGGTAACGGTTTGTAGTTTAAAAGATGAATTTCCTGCCGGTATTACATTTGCAGAAACTGTACCGTACTTACTAGCGGCATCAATAGTAGCGGCGGCTGAAAAAACCTTAATATTTCCGCTTTGCGTTTTTATTTTTGCATCGGCAATAACATTATTAAGTACACATGTACCATCTGCTAAAGACACTTGTAATTTATTATACTTACCATCTAAAAGCACCCTGGAATTAGTTCCAAAAATTTCTAAATTCTTATATGAGGGCACCTTTAATCTTAATAAAATAGAAACTACTTTATGGGCACTTAACTTATCATTTGGATTTTTAAAGCTTGGAGCAAAGCCCGCATTTACAAGTAGAGTAGACCCGTTTGTTGAAACCTCCAAATTCAAGTCTTGACTGTATTCGCCTTCCATTTCAGCTTCAACACTGATTTCATTATCATCAGCTGTTTGTAGCTCAACAATAAAGCAATTGGCAGCATCTACCTGAATTAAACTAATATGATCTGCTAATATATTTCTGTACACCTTCTTCTGGGCACTGAGACCAAAAGAAAGTAAAAGCACGAAACATAATAGGCAAACTCTCAAAATAATGGCTATTAAAAAACGCCCCTAAAGGCGTTTAAATTATGATTGCATATTTTTAGCTTCAATGCTTAATGTAGCATGCGGCACAAGTTTTAATCGTTCTTTATTGATCAATTTACCAGTAACACGGCATATACCAAAAGTTTTATTTTCTATACGCAACATGGCATTTTTAAGGTCACGAATAAACTTTTCTTGTCGAATAGCCAATTGAGTGTTCGCCTCTTTGCTCATAGTTTCTGAACCTTCTTCAAAAGCTTTAAAGGTAGGCGACGTATCATCGGTACCATTATTACCATCGTTCATATAAGCACTTTTTAATAGCTCTAAATGGCTTTTCGCCTTTTCAATCTTTTCCTCGATCAACACTTTGAATTCTGCCAAATCGTTGTCAGAATACCTCACTTTTAAATCTTCTGCCATATTTTAATGTTTTTCAATAAACAATTTAGTCTTCACCTCATCAAAAGCAATATCTATGCCTTTTTCTAACTTTTCCACAAAATTTAATTCGGCCGTTAATGTTTCTGCTTTAATATAATCTACATTATTTTCTACAGCAACTTCAACAAAACCATCTTTCAATATTTCAATTACAATTTTATCGGTTACCTCAAAACCAGAATCTTTTCTAATATTCTGAATTCTATTTACCAACTCTCTTGCAACTCCTTCATTTCTCAATTCGTCATTAATAGTTACATCTAAAGCAACGGTTAATTTACCAGAGGTCGCTACCATCCAACCTTCAATATCTTGAGAAGAGATTTCTACATCCTGTAACTGTAAAGTAATACTTTTATTTTCTAATTGGATGGATAATTCGCCATCCTGCTCAATTTTTTGGATATCATTTTGATCAAAACCATTGACAGCTTGAGCAATTTGCTTCATTTCTTTACCAAATTTAGGACCTAAAGTCTTGAAATTAGGTTTAATACGTTTTACCAATATTCCAGAAGCATCATCTAACAACTGAATTTCCTTAACGTTAACTTCAGATTTAATTAATTCTGATACTGCCTCAATTTCTTCTCTATCCTTATTATCAAGCACAGGAATCATGATTTTCTGCAAAGGTTGACGCACTTTTATCTTCTCTTTCTGACGAATAGACAATACTAAAGATGATATTACCTGTGCTTTATGCATCTTCACTTCTAAGCTTTCATCAATAAGTGACTCATCTGCCACAGGGAAATCTGCTAAATGCACACTTTCAAAACCATCCTTTACCGTAGCTTTATTTAAATCTAAATATAAACGATCCATAAAAAACGGTGCAATAGGCGCTGAAAGTTTAGCCACTACATCTAAACAAGTATAAAGGGTTTGATATGCCGCAATTTTATCTGTAGCATATTCACCTTTCCAGAAACGTCTTCTACACAAACGTACATACCAGTTACTCAGGTTCTCTTGAACGAATTCTGAAATTGCCCTAGCAGCACGTGTTGGTTCATATTCTTCATAAGCTGTATCAACTGTTTTAATCAGTGAATTTAACTCAGAAAGAATCCAACGATCAATCTCTGTACGTTCTGCCATTGTTACATCTGCCTCAGCATACGTAAACTTATCTAAGTTGGCATACAATCCAAAAAATGAATATGTATTATACAAAGTACCAAAGAACTTACGCTTAACCTCTACTATACCTTCTGTATCAAACTTTAAGTTATCCCAAGGGTTGGCATTACTGATCATATACCACCTTGTAGCATCTGCACCATGATCGTTCATTGTTTCAAACGGATCTACGGCATTGCCTAAACGCTTAGACATCTTCTTACCTTCCTTATCTAAAACCAGTCCGTTAGAAACCACATTTTTATATGCAACAGAATCAAAGACCATAGCGGCAATTGCATGCAAGGTATAGAACCAACCACGTGTTTGATCAACCCCTTCCGCTATGAAATCTGCAGGAAACGTTTTTCCCTCATCTATCAATTCTTTATTCTCAAAAGGATAATGCCATTGTGCATATGGCATAGAACCACTGTCAAACCAAACATCAATCAGATCACTTTCACGTTTCATTGGTTTTCCATTAGCGGAAACCAATGTAATTTGATCAACTATATTTTTATGTAAATCTATTTTATCATAGTTCTCGTCAGACATATCATCAACTATGAAGTCTGCATAAATATCTTTTTCTAATACTCCTGCTTCAACAGCCTTAGCCATTTCTGACTTTAGCTCTGCAACAGAACCTATGATAATTTCTTCTTTACCGTCTTCTGTTCTCCAGATCGGTAAAGGAATACCCCAATAACGCGATCTAGAAAGATTCCAATCATTAGCGTTTGCCAACCAATTACCAAATCTACCTTCACCAGTTGCTTTTGGCTTCCAGTTAATGGTTTGGTTCAATTCAAACATTTTATCCTTTACATCGGTCACTTTAATGAACCAAGAATCTAACGGATAATATAGTATTGGCTTATCTGTACGCCAACAGTTTGGATAACTGTGTACATACTTCTCTACCTTAAAAGCTTTATTTTCTTCTTTTAACTTAATAGCGATTTCAACGTCTATAGAACGTTCTGGCGCTTCGCCATCATCATAATATTCATTCTTAACATACTTGCCACCAAGCTCTTTTAACTCTGGCCTGAACTTTCCTTGCAAATCAACTAGAGGAACCAAGTTTGCATTTTCATCTAACACCAACATTGGCGGAATTTCAGGAACTGCTTGCTTAGCTACAAAAGCATCATCTGCACCAAAAGTAGGCGCGGTATGAACAATACCCGTACCATCCTCAGTTGTCACAAAATCACCAGCAATTATTCTGAAAGCGTTTTCCGCATTTTCATAAGGAAGCACGTAATCTAACAACTGCTCATACCTAATTCCTAACAAATCTTTCCCTTTAAATTCTTTTACAACATAGAAAGGTATTTTTTTATCGCCCGACTTGTATTCCAACAAGTCTGACTTCTCTGAGACCTCTGTGAACTTGCCTGAGAACTGTTTGCCTACCAAATTCTTGGCAAGCACTACGTTCATAGGCTCAAAAGTATACTGATTATAAGATTCAACTAGCACATAGTCTATTTTAGACCCTACGGTCAATGCCGTATTCGATGGCAATGTCCAAGGCGTAGTCGTCCAAGCTAAAAAATAAACAGTACCTTCATTCTGTAAGAAATCTGGTAATGTTTCTTCAACCGCTTTAAACTGAGCCGTTACCGTAGTGTCGGTAACATCTTGGTATGTACCTGGCTGATTAAGCTCATGAGAACTTAACCCTGTACCTGCTTTAGGTGAATATGGCTGTATGGTATACCCTTTGTAAATTAAATCTTTAGAATAGATTTGTTTTAGCAACCACCATACGGTCTCCATGTATTTGGATTTGTATGTGATGTATGGATCTTCCATATCTACCCAATACCCAACTTGCTCGGTCATTGAATTCCAAACATCAGTATATCTCATTACCGCTTTTTTACAAGCAGCATTATATTCTTCAACCGAAATTTTAACACCAATATCTTCTTTGGTAATACCCAATTCTTTTTCTACACCCAATTCAATAGGAAGACCATGCGTATCCCAACCAGCTTTACGCTTTACTTGAAAACCCTTCATGGTTTTATATCTTGGAAAGATATCTTTAATGGTTCTAGCCATTACATGATGAATACCCGGCATACCGTTTGCCGATGGCGGACCTTCATAGAACACATAACTATCTTTACCCTCACGAGTAGATATACTTTTTTCAAAAATGGCATTCTTTGACCAGTAGTCAAGTATTTCTTCTGCGACCTTTGGTAAATTCAATCCTTGATATTCTGTGAACTTCATACGAAATGCTTATGGTACTGGGTTTAAAAGGCTGCAAAATTATAAAATTTTGATCAAAAAGGAGCGTATTGAACATACTGAAATACCTATAAATCATGTAATAATGACTTTTTTAATATTATAAACATCCAAAAGTTAAATTTCTACGTATATTATCACGAACAATTAACCATTATAAGTTTATACAAATGAAAAAAGTAATTTTAGGATCATTAGCAATTTTAGCTCTTAGTATGTCTGTTTCATGTAGAGATGCAGCTGACAAAGCAAAATCTGCAACAGAAGAAGCAGGTGCTGCTTTAGAAAATGCTGGGGACGATTTAAAAGAAGCTGGCGAAGGAGCTATGGATGCTGCTAAGGAAGCTGGTCAAGAAGGTATGGATGCTGCAAAAGAAGCTGGCGAAGAAGCAATGGATGCTGCTGGTGATGCCGCAGATTCAGTTAAAGAAGCCGGTCAAGAAGGTATGGATGCTGCTAAAAAAGCAGGTGAAGATACTATGGATGCCGCTAAAAAAGCAGGTCAAGATGGAATGGACGCTGCAAAAGAAGCAGGTAATGACGTAAAAGATGCTGCTAATAGTGCGGCTGACAAAGCAGCTAAAAAAGCTGAAGATGTAAAAAATGCGGTTAAACACTAACAATAACCTTTTTTATAATTTTAAAAGACCCGTTAATAGCGGGTCTTTTTTATTTAAAAATAATATCCCACACCAAGAATAATATTTAAACCTGGGGCAACTATACCAGAAGAATATGTTCTATACCGCTGATCCGTTAAATTTTCCAAACTGGTAGTGACTTTAAGATTATTGGTAACATCATATTGCGAACGAAAGTTTAAAGTATACCAAGATGGAGAAAACGGATTACCGTTTTCATCTACTGCGTAAATATACTCTTTAGCCTGTTCTGATACCGCCAAATCTTCGTTTGCTATCTCTCCGTTATAATTCAAGAATACATCTGTTCGTAACCGCTGGTTTTTCCACACTACATGAAAATCTCCAAATGTTGGTGCTGCATGACGTGCAGGAGTGTCAGACCCATCATCTTCCTCTTCTACGCCCTCTGTCAATGTTAAGTTAGATGATAACGACCATTGCTCGGTCAGATAAGCTTCTAACCCAAATTCAAAACCATAGACATAGGCTTTAGCCGCATTTTGAATTGCCTGTACGTTACTTAATTCGCCACCATATTCAATTTCAGAAATGCCATTATAACTAAAATCTCTTCTCACCAAAGCATCTACCAAATAAGTGTAATACGCCGTTCCTTTTAATATAATCTTATCATTCATATTACGCTGAACACCTATTTCGGCATTATACGCATATTCAGGCTCTAAATCAGGATTTGGCACCACTACCGATCCAGGTTCCGAATCAAATATCTTACCCACATCATCAATATTAGGCGCTCTAAAACCCGTAGAACCATTTAAGGTAACTTGAAGATTTGCCCTTGGAAACCAACTAAAGCCCAAACTACCCGTTAATGCACCTGTACTTAAATCTGCTGTTTCAAAAGGAAAATCATAAAAAGTGTCATCAAATACCGCATCGACCCAGACATGACTATACCGCAACCCAGACATAATCGTAAAATTAGGTTTTGCCTTATATTCCACGTTTGCATAACCTGCCAAACTCTGCCATGAGGAATCGTCTGGATAGCGCGATGCAGCCGCAGTTCTTTCATTAGTATTGATATTTAAATCAAATCCGGTCGATCCAACCTTATTATAAATAAACTCACTACCATAATAAAGCTTGAAATCACCTATTTTTTTATTCTCGAAATCAACAGTGAAATTTACCGCATCTACTTTTTCTTTAGTCGTATTTCTTACTTCATCTTGAAAATCTCTATTAATTCTACTTTCTTCAAAATGTTGATATGCTAAACCTAATTTTAAACCATCATATACCTTTCCATTTCCTTTTCTCTGTACTTGGGCATTTCCCATAAACCATTTTTGAGGACCATAATACCATTCTGCCGAACGCAAGCCTAAACCATCACTTGCTGGTCTTATCAACCTATCATATCTAGAATAGTCTGAAGTTTCGGTATAGTATGCCCCCAAGTTTACATCCCATTTCGCATTAGGCTTGTACAGGAATTTTTGCATAAAATTAAATTGGTCATACCCTGTTGGCACTTGTTTTTTGGGAGAACCATTTTCAACCAATTCATCAACACCATTAGTAGTTTGTACGTAAGTATTTCTTAAATAAGAATCTGGACCATGTGAACCCATTCTTAAATCTTGAAAATTATTATAGGTAATACTCGTTAGTGACGACCATGTTTTTTTTCCAAGATTAATATCTGCATGAAGCGTATTTTCCATGTTTGCGGATGCAAACCTATAATTTGCATTACCGCGCACCAAGAGACTATCATTCTCAGATAACATAGGTTTTTTCGTGTAGAAATTCATTACCCCTCCAATAGCATCGCTTCCATATATGACTGAACCCGGACCGAAAATGACCTCAGTATTCTTCACAGTAAATGGATCAATAGAAATTACGTTTTGTACGTTACCTCCCCTAAATATGGCATTGTTCATTCTTACCCCATCTACAGATAACAACAACCTATTAGTAGCAAAACCACGTATCATTGGACTACCGCCACCCATCTGACTTTTTTGCACAAACACTTTTCCACTATTTTGAAGTAAATCTGCAGAGGTTTGAGGTGTAGAAAAGGCTATAGACCTAGCATCTAAAGAAATTATTCTATTTGGGATATCCCTCTTTTGCTGTTCCCATTTAGAAACAGACATAACAACTTCATCTAACTGTTGAGCCTTCATTATCAAGTAAGCTCTTTGACCTTGCCTTTGCAGCTGTAATTTTGTGGTTTTAAACTCTTGATACCCTAAATGTTTTAGGGTAATGCGCTCTTTAGACATAAATACCGAAGCATCAAAAACCCCATCGAAGTTTGACAATGCAACTTTGGATTTGTCTTTATTATATACGGCAACATTGGAAATCTCCTCTCCACTATCGGCATCTAAAACTATTATCTCTTGAGCATTGCCAAGAAAACAAAATAAAAATAGTGCTACAAAAAAATATTTATACATATGTATTGAAAACTTCATTTAAAACGGCAAGCGACTTTGGTTTCCTAAACCCCTGTAAATGCAATTCAAAATAAAGTATTAGGGATTTTAGTAATTCTTGGCGATTGGTTTTTTTCATTTTTACAGTATGCATTGCATCAAATTTTGTGCCTAATAGGGTCTTGAAATGATAAATGTTTTCACCTCTCAATATAGGGTTCAATGATTCTACCG
Source organism: Maribacter sp. (assembly GCF_039968975.1). Lineage (GTDB taxonomy): Bacteria > Bacteroidota > Bacteroidia > Flavobacteriales > Flavobacteriaceae > Maribacter. Next base: position 28,342 of record NZ_JBDVOT010000065.1, read on the forward strand.
CCACAAACTCACCTTCCAATAAATCAAAATAAGGCTTATCTATCTGATATACATCTGGATAAAAACCTAAATACCGTGTCAACGACAACATAAAATAGAGATGAAAATTAGCAACATCTTTATGCATATCCAACCATTGCAATGATGCTTCTAGAAACTGAAACAAATCTTCATTCATTTCTTCTTCACGTATACTATTGCTTAAAAGCTCCGCCAAGAATAAAGTCATGGCGTTTTTTGCCATGTCTGCATATAATGTTTGGTAATGATAAAACACTTTTGCTTCTTTCAGCGTTTCTAAAGTACCCTTATTTTTGTGATTTGCAACAATCTCTAGTTGTGTTAAAGGCTGAAAATAAGCAGGCTTTAATTTCCCTTTTTTTGAAGACAAAACACCACGTAATAGATAAGATTTAATTCCGTCAGATGCAGTAAAGGCTTTTACAATAAGGCTTGTATCACCATACTTTAGTGCAGAAAATACTATAGCCTTTGTGGTTACCTGCATATTATAACATCTGTTTAAACAAAGATAGTTGATTGAAGTTTGGTAACGAAAAGGTATAAAAAAATGCGAGGCTCCGCTACAGAACCTCGCATTATAAATTTATGTGCTTTAGCTAATCTAATTTCTAGATCACACCTTGTGCAAGCATTGCATCTGCAACCTTAACGAAACCAGCAATGTTGGCTCCTTTTACATAATTACAGAAACCATCTTCTTCTTTACCAAATTCAATACAAGAATCATGAATATCTTCCATAATATCTTTTAAACGCTCATCTACCTCTTCACGTGTCCAGCTAATTCTTAATGAATTCTGAGACATTTCCAATCCTGATGTTGCTACACCACCAGCGTTTGAAGCTTTACCTGGTGCAAACAATATTTTTGCGTTGTTGAATTCATGAACCGCATCTGTATTACAAGGCATGTTTGCACCTTCTGCAACACACATACATCCATTTTTCAATAGATTTTTAGCATCTTGTTGGTCCAATTCGTTTTGAGTTGCACATGGTAATGCAATATCACATTTTACCTCCCAAGGTGTTTTCCCTGCATAAAATTCTGCAGAAGGATATTTATCTGCATATTCAGAAATACGTCCTCTTCTATTATTCTTAAGATCCATTACAAAAGCAAGCTTTTCATTATTGATGCCGTCTTTATCGTAGATATAACCACTAGAATCTGAAAGTGTTACCACTTTTGCACCTAATAAAATTGCTTTTTCAGCAGCGTACTGTGCAACGTTACCTGACCCAGAAATCACTACAGTCTTACCATCAAAATTTTCGTTTTTGGTCTTCAGCATACTTTGTGCAAAATATACGGTACCGTAACCTGTTGCTTCTGGTCTAATTTTAGAACCACCCCAAGAAAGACCCTTACCAGTTAATACACCGGTAAACTCATTTCTAATTTTTTTGTACATACCAAAAAGGAAACCTATTTCACGAGCACCAACACCAATATCACCTGCAGGAACATCTGTATTAGGGCCAATATGTCTATTCAATTCTAACATAAAGGCATGGCAAAAACGCATTACCTCATCATCAGATTTACCTTTAGGGTCAAAATCTGAACCACCTTTACCACCACCCATTGGCAATGTTGTAAGACTGTTCTTGAATACTTGCTCAAAAGCTAAGAATTTTAAGATACTTGCATTTACAGTCGGGTGAAAACGCAAACCTCCTTTATATGGCCCAATAGCAGAATTCATTTGAATTCTATAACCACGGTTTACATGAATTTCACCATCGTCATCTACCCAAGCAACTCTAAAAGAAATTAAACGCTCTGGCTCAACCATTCTTAAAAGAATGTTCTTACCGTTATATATGTCTTGACTTGCAATATATGGTATAACTGTTTCTGCAACTTCTTGCACCGCTTGAATGAATTCTGGCTCATGTCCATTTCTGGAAATAACCTCGTCCATAAATGCTTTTATTTTATTCTCCATAAAGCTCTTTAAACTTATTTAAATTATTGATTTCAAAATATAACGTCAAAATTATGCTATTTGTGTAATTTGATTACTTATTTTTTTAAAATTCGATAAAAATTGTTGTTTTGATAACAAACTACCTATAGTTACTACATTTAATTTAGCTTTTAGACCATTATCCTATCGCTTGTTCTATATCTGCAATTAAATCATCAACATCTTCAATACCAACACTTAATCTTATCAATGCATCTACCACGCCACTACTAAGTCGTTCTTCTTTTGGAATACTTGCATGGGTCATACTTGCAGGGTGACCCGCTAGACTTTCTACACCACCTAAAGACTCTGCCAATGTAAATACTTGTAACTTTTCTACAATCTTAATGGCGTCTTCATAACTACCGCCTTTAGGCACAAATGAAATCATACCTCCAAAATCTTTCATCTGCTTTTTTGCTATCAAATGATTGGGATGATCCTCAAAACCGGGCCAGTAAACATTTTCAATTTTAGGATTGTTTTTAAGATACACTGCTATTGCTTTACCATTTTCGCAATGGCGTTGCATGCGTACATGCAGGGTCTTTATTCCCCTTAACACCAAAAAACTGTCCATAGGGCCGCAAACAGCACCGCTGGCATTTTGTATAAAATAGAGTTTATCTGCCAATTCTTTGTCCTTAACTACCAAAGCCCCAACGACTGTATCGCTATGACCACCAAGATATTTAGTAGCGGAATGCATAACAATATCTGCGCCCAATTCTAAAGGTTTTTGCAAATATGGCGTAGCAAATGTATTATCTACCGCTAGCAAAATATCAGAATTCTTAGTTAAGTCAGCTATTGCTTTTATGTCTATTATATTCATCATTGGGTTAGTTGGTGTTTCTACCCAAATCAATTTTGTCTTTGAATTTATTTGATTTCGTACGGCATCTGAACCTTGCATTCCTACAAAATGAAAAACAATACCAAACTTCTCAAAAATCTTTTTAAATATTCTGTACGTACCTCCATAAAGGTCATTGGTTGAAATCACCTCATCTCCTGGCTCCAATAATTTAATGACCGCATCTATTGCCGCAAGACCGCTACCAAAGGCTAAACCATATTCCCCTCCTTCTATACTTGCCAATGAATTTTCTAACGCTGTTCTTGTAGGGTTTGCACTTCTAGAATATTGAAATCCCTTATGACCACCCGGTGTAGTCTGTGCATAAGTAGAGGTCTGATAAATTGGTGGCATAACTGCGCTATAAGCTTCATCTGGTTGCTGACCTCCATGTATGGTTTTGGTATTAAATTTTAAATTTTTAGAAGCCATGTTCAAGTATTTATAACGATCTTGTGAATAAAACGTAGCGTGTAAAAAGACACTAGTTTTTCGGATAAACACAGAGCCGAATTTTTATATTTTGTTTTTAACTTATCAATCTTAAAAGCCAAATTTAAAATTTGGCGGTCTTCTTAAATAAGCGCAAACCTATCGATTTAATACTTATTAGCTATGTTTTATACACCGTGTTAAGTATTGGTCTTTTTTCGTTCGAATTCTTTAATTTTCGCAAACGCTTTATTTCTGAATTTTTGACTGTATTTTTTATTTTCTATCAAGTAGTTCAGTCTGTTATTTAAATCGGTATTTATTTCAGATTCATTCAGCCACTCAATTCCTAATTCAGCCCAATAAGTTGAAATTCCAAAACTCAACCTCATTATTTCACTCGCTAATTCAGATAATTTTAAGTCAGCTTTTAATTCAGACTTATTGATTTTTTCATTCAGATAAGAGTCAAAATCGGTTCTTGTCATTTCGAGTATCGGTAGAATTCCAATTCCGCCACCTTCATAAAGTGATTTTAATCCTTCGGCTGTGTCAGCAAACCAATTTCCGTCATTATCCACTCCAGCAAAATATTCGCTATTTTTTATGCTGAAAATAGGTGTCCATTCAATATGTTTTCCGCTTTTTGTTTTTTTCATATCTATTTTTTCGACTTGCACCCAACACAAATGTATCGTTATCTTTCGGGGAATACAATGAAGCTGTATTTTTACAATAAATCTAATCTTTTCATGAAATCTAAGCTTACCTGCCTACTTATCTGTTTTTTGTTATTTGCCTGTAATAACAAGAATTCGCTTTCTTTTGAACCATTATCTATCGCTACAGATTCTTGTGAAAATTGTACCTCTGTACGCATAGAAATTCCGCAAGCGAACGGAAAAACAAAAATCAGCAAAACCATCAATGCAGCCTTAGAAGGTGAAATTATAGCTTTATTGAATTTTGATGAGGCAAGTAATGCACAAAATCTTGAAGAGGCAAAAGAAGCATTTCTTGAAGATTATAAAGAACTGAACGGAAAATTTCCGGAAGAATCTATGCCTTGGGAAGCAACAATCGAAGGAAATATCACTTTCGAAAACGAAAGCATCATCACCATTAAATTAGAATCTTACATTTATACAGGTGGGGCACATGGATATGGTACCAACCGATTTTTAAATTTTGATAAACTTAACGGCACCGAATTATACCAAGAAGATTTATTCACCGATTTAGAAGAATTTAAAACCTTCGCCGAAACACTTTTTAGAAAACAAGAAAACATACCTGCAGAAGGTTCCATTAACGACACCGGTTTTATGTTCGAAACAGAGCTGTTTTATTTACCCGATAACATGGGATATACAGAAAACGGACTACTTCTATTCTATGAATCTTACGAAATAGCATCTTTTGCTGATGGTCCGATCATACTGACTATACCTTACGTAGAGGCAAATACTTTTTTGAAGTACCCCAGAAAACTTTAAGACTACTGTTTTAACAAAAGACTAATCTGCCCAAGGTGCAACCCTTCGTGTAACAAATTAAACACTATAGCATCATCAACATTTTTAAGCGTAACCTTTGCACTTGTTGTATACTCGTTAAATGTTTGAAAAAGTGCTGTATCATAATCTTCAACAAGCCATTCTACGGTAGAAATTAAAAAATCTGCTACCATCATCATCTCTTCTTCGGTCGCTGTACCATCTGGCACGGTACCTTTACTGAATTTAGCAACAAAATCATTTGGTATACGCATTTGCAAACCACTTAACTTGTAGATAAGAAGTTGTTGCGTTGCTACCGTATGTGCTATATTCCAATAAACATTATTATTGAATCCTTCAGGTATTTTAAGCAGTTTTTCTTTAGGAGTCTCTGTTAATATCGCATGTAGATTTTTACGATTTTGCAACATAATACCAAATAAATTCTCAATCATCATTTCACATTTTATGGTTTGTAAAAATAGCACAATTAATGATATTTAGGTTTCTTTGTATTTCTAAAGTCTACATCTAACATAGGTGTTTTAATTTCAGAAAGACATAAAAACATCTTCCTTACAATCATACACATGAAAAAAATATATCATTTAAGTACTTGTTCTACTTGCCAACGTATTATTAAAGAACTGCAACCTCTTACTAATTTTGTACTACAAGACATAAAAACAGAACCTATTACTACCTCTCAACTTGAAGAAATGCATAGGCTTTCTAACAGCTATGAAGCTCTGTTCAGCAAAAGAGCTGTTTTATACCGAGAACGCAACCTTAAAGAACAAAACCTTTCTGAAGACGATTTTAAAGCGTTGATTTTAGAACAATACACTTTTTTAAAACGTCCTGTAATTATTGTTGACGAACAAATATTTATCGGCAATAGCAAAAAAGTGGTTGAAGCCGCTAAAATGGCAATACACCCGTGAGTAAAAGGTTATTAGCCATACTTGCCGCCATTGGAGCGACTACGATATATGCTTTAAACCATACTATTGCAAAAGGTGTTATGCCACATTATGTGCAACCTTTTGGGTTTATTATCCTTAGAGTTCTGGGTGCTGCAATTTTATTTTGGTTGATATCACCTTTGGGACCAAAAGAACGTATAGACCCTAAAGATTATCTTAGAATGCTAGTTTGTGCCGTATTAGGTATGGCTTTTAACATGCTAGTGTTCTTTAAAGGTCTATCACTTTCCACACCTATCAATAGCGCAGTACTGATTACAACTGCACCAATTATTGTTCTTATACTGTCTGCAATAATCTTAAAGGAAAAGATTTCTGGCAGAAAAATTTTTGGTATTGGGATAGGATTACTGGGTGCTTTAGGTTTAATACTATTTAGTGCAGAGGTAAGACAAGACGCCCCTAACATCCCCCTTGGTAACTTTTTGATTTTTATGAACTCTATGTTTTACGGATCTTATTTAGTTCTTGTAAAAGTATTGATTAGCAAATATCATCCGTTTACATTTATGAAATGGCTTTTCTCTTTAGGCGTGCTTATCTGTTTGCCTTTTGGATATCAAGAACTTATAGATATTTCATGGAGTACCTTACCTTTTGAAGCTTATTTTGGAATTGGGTTTGTAATTATAGGCACCACTTTTTGCACTTACCTTTTCAATATTTTTGCTCTTACCCAACTTAAGGCTTCTACATTAAGTGCTTTTGTTTACGTACAACCTTTATTAGGCATAGCTTATGCAGTCATTACTGGTCAGGATACTATTACTACAGTAAAAATTATTGCTGCTTGTTTTGTATTAGTTGGTGTTTATCTTTCTAGCAAAAAACCTAAAAGACAACTTCAAGGACAATAAATATGCGATTTTTTAGCATTTTCTAAATTCATTGATAAGATTTCTACAGCCTTATTTTCATCTCGGTGATGCATGGCAGAAACGAGATCAAGATGTATTTTCAAAATTAAATGCAAAGGCCTATTCAAACCCATCAAATCCATAAAAGGCAATATTTTGGCAGATTTATACATTTCATACAATGTTTTATTACCACAGTTTTTAATTATAAACTCGTGAAAATACCTATCAATTTTATAGAAAACATATCCGTTTTTAGGTCCATTTTCAAATGGCACCAAAAGACTTCTTAAATCGTCAATTTTAGATTGCGGAGCATTTTTGGTAAATAGTTTTACAGCCATAGTTTCCAGTGCAATTCTACAATCAAACATTTCTAAGATCTCTTGCTCACTTAATTCTCTAACAGAAAGACCATTGTCCAAACTACCTACTAGAAGACTCTCTTGTTTTAATTGTAGCAACACTACCGGTACAGAGTCGTCTTGAATATTTAAAGTATGTGAAAGTCTATGTTGAGTTATGAGTTGACCTGGCACCAGATTTTTGGTTACAATCAACTTTTTTACTTTACCGTAAGTCTCCTTAAAAATTTCTTCTGGTAGGCTAACCATTAAATATAAATTTTAATATTGGTCGTTATTATAACTTAACAGTCAAAGAGGGGGGACTAACTGTAATTCATCGTGTACTTTAAAAATAAAGTATTTAATATTACCATTGCTATATATTTTTAGGAATTTTCAAAAACCTTCTTGTGTCTTCTTTGGTCAAAACCCTAAAACCATCCGCTTTTTCTATATTACTGAATTTACTTAACAATTCTTCTGCCAATCCTGTTAGCTTTCTAGATTTCAAATTGATCCATGCACCCATCATTTCACAACGTGCAATATTTTCTCCTTTATCATTATAAAAATCATGATAGAATTCAAAAAATTTTCCATCTTCACTTAGTCCCTTTATTTCCAAAGAAACTTTTATATTATTCCCTAAAAAGGCTTCCTTAAAATAATACATATGTTCATAAAAAGCCACTGGACCTATTTTATAGTCTACCATTGTCTTTTGGTTAAAACCAAGCTCCATTAAAAAAGCCAATCTTGTGTGGCTCATAAAATTAACAAATGCCGAGTTTGCCAAATGACGATTTGCATCAATATCACTCCACCGTACTTCAAAATCCTTTGTATACATTCTAATAATTTTTGCTATGCGTGCATAATACTTTATAAAAATACCATAGTTTTGAAATGTAAGAACTAAAGAACATCGTTTTTTATAGTTATTTTTAAATCACGTTCAAAATTTACATCACTATGTCAAACAAACCCGCTTTCATAAAAGAGTTATCCTTGCCTGCAGTTGCAGCACCCATGTTTTTAATATCTGGACCACAATTGGTTATAGAATGTTGCAAGAATGGTATTGTTGGTACTTTCCCTGCATTGAACCAACGTACCAGCGAAGGTTTTGAAGAATGGCTTATTGAAATCAAATCTGCCTTAAAGGCATTTGAAGAAGAGACCGGAAAAAAAGCGGCTCCGTTCGGTGTAAATTTAATTGTTCACCAAACAAACCCTAGATTAGAGGCAGATATAAAACTATGTGTTAAACATAAAGTACCATTGATTATTACTTCTTTAGGTGCTGTTTCGCAAGTTGTAGATGCTATTCATAGTTATGGCGGATTGGTTTTTCACGATATTATCAAAAAACGTCATGCAGAAAAAGCGGCCGAAGCAGGTGTTGACGGATTAATTCTTGTTGCTGCCGGTGCAGGCGGTCATGCAGGTACTATCAACCCAATGACCTTGGTTGCCGAAATAAAGAAATTTTTCCATAAAACTATTCTCCTTTCCGGTTGTATCAGTACTGGTAGAGACATAGCCTCTGCCCTTCAAATGGGTGCAGATTTAGCATATATGGGTACAAGATTCATTAATACCAATGAAAGTAAAGCCACACCAGAATATCGACAAATGATTATTGATGCAGGCGCTAGCGATGTGGTTTATACTGCTTCTATTTCTGGTGTTCATGCCAATTTTCTTGGCGCCAGTTTAAAAGCGGCAGGTATAACTGAAGAAGACCTTAAAAAAGATGTCAAAATAGATTTCGGCAAAGAAATGAATACCGAGGCAAAAGCTTGGAAAACGATTTGGTCCGCAGGTCAAGGCTCTGCATTAATAGATGATTCTATAGCTGTCACCGAACTGGTAACACACTTAAAAGCGGAATTTAAAGAGGCTATAGAAGAACAAATGAAGGTTCTAGAAACATACCCTAAGTAAACATAATTTTAGCTTTTACAAATAGATGCCTTTAATTGACTCTACATACAATCCGCCATTATTTTTTAAAAACGGACACCTATCTACCATATATTCCGGGTTGGTTAGAAAAGTAGGTGATTTAGAGCAAATACGCATTCGTATTACCCTGCCTGACTCTGATTTTTTAGATACAGACTGGAGCTATGCTTCAGCTCCTTCTAAAAAATTAGTGATTATAATTCATGGTCTAGAAGGGAGCTCTAAGAGAGCTTATATACAGGGTAGCGCCAAAGTTTTAACACAATCTGGTTATGATGTTTGTGCCATTAACCTAAGAGGTTGCAGCGGCACTGCCAACAAATTATTTAGATCTTACCATTCTGGAGCTACCGAAGACCTACAGGCTGTTATTGAACATGTTTTACATTTAGATGAATACCAAAGTATATATCTGCATGGTTTTAGTCTTGGCGGTAATCTACTTTTAAAATATTTAGGTGAGAAAAGAGAAAGGGCCAATGAAATTAAAGGAGCAGTTGCCATTTCCGTACCTTGCCAATTAGCAGACTCACTGCACCAGCTACTTCAGTTCAAGAATGCCATATATGCCAAACGGTTCAAGGGAAATCTTATTAAAAAACTGAAATTAAAACAAGAATTATTTCCTGACCTTATTTCCGATACAGATATCGGCAATATTAAAACCCTTAAAGATTTTGATGATTTTTATACCAGCAAAGCCCACGGTTTTAATGATGCAATGGACTATTATGCAAAAAGCAGCAGTCTTCAATTCTTAGACAATATTAAAGTACCTACTTTAATAATAAATGCACTGAACGATTCTTTTTTAGGATCTGAATGCTACCCTGTAGAAATTGCAAAACATCATAGTAAACTTTTTCTAGAAATGCCTAAATATGGCGGTCATGTTGGGTTTTACGGAAACGATAACTACACTTATACAGAAAGGCGTACACTACAATTTTTAGATAATATTGCCTAAGTTTATTGAACAAATACAAAAACATTCATCTAATTTGTTACTTACTTTAGATTATTAGTTAAAAACTAAAATGGTTACTTGTTTAAATACACTTCTACCCGCAAAAATTCATATATTAGTCGCTCAATTTACTGACAACACTTAAAAGAAAGTTACGTATGCGCAAATTATTCACCTTATTAGCTCTTGGCACAATGATAATTAGTTGTGGCGAGAAGAAGGAAGAGAAAAAAGATGGTTTTGAAATGAACAGAACCAAAAAAGAAGCTAAAACAGAAACGGCAAGTGAAGGCGTGCCAGTTGATTTAGATAATAAAGGAGTTGGTCCTATTACCAGTGTTACTTTTGATGACGCTGTTAATGAAGAAATGGCCGCTGCAGGTAAAGAAAAATTTCAAACAATTTGTACTGCTTGTCATATGGCAGAACAACGTATGATCGGGCCTGCACTAAAAGGTGTTTACGAACGTAGAAGTCCAGAATGGGTAATGAACATGATTATCAACCCTGATAAAATGTTGAAAGAAGATCCTATTGCAAAAGCATTATTGAAAGAATACAACAATGCTATAATGCTTAATCAAAACTTAAAAGAAGATGAGGCACGTAACATAGCAGAATATTTACGTACTCTTTAGAGTTAAACGCCAACCTAATACCGAAAACCCTTTCATGTACATGAAAGGGTTTTCTTTTTTGCTTCATTTTAATGGTCACTTTTAAGCGTATGTTTTTAGCACTTTTTACGACCAATTAAGTATTAAACGATACATATATGCAAAACGATAAAATAAAAATAGATATAGTTTCTGATGTTGCTTGCCCATGGTGTTATGTTGGTAAGAAAAGATTAGAAAAAGCAATACAGGAATGGGACGGAGCAGAGATAGAAATTGAATGGCATCCTTTTCAACTAGACCCAAACATACCAAAAGAAGGATTAGATAGAGATACCTATCTCACTAATAAATTTGGCAGTGTAGAAGGACCACTTGAAATGACCAAAAGATTAGAAGAAAGTGGCAAAGAAGAAGGAATTAATTTCAACTTCGGAAAAGAATGGTTAGCAGTAAACACATTGCCTTTACATCAACTTTTACACGTTGCCGGCGAAGAAGGTTTTAAAGATGCTTTAAAAGAACGATTTATGAAAGCGTATTTTGACGAAAACCTTCATTTAAACGATGTTGCCGTTCTAAGTGCTATTATGGCCGAATATGATTGGTCGACAGAAAAAACAGAAAAAATTCTAAATGATGATGCTATTGCCTATGCGGTAAAGCAAGAAATAGCACATTACCAGCAACGCGGTGTAAATAGTGTACCTTTCTTTATCATCAACGATAAATTCGGTATTAGCGGTGCACAACCACCTGCTGCATTTTTAGAAGCTTTTCAACAAGTGGCGCCACTAAAAATAATTACTACAGGTGATAGTTGTGATCCATCAACAGGAATTTGCTAACTTAACATTAGCTAAAAGAAAATATTAATTTATAAAACAAAAGATATGAAATCATCATTTTCTGATATCATAAAAGGGGACACTCCGGTTTTAGTTGACTTTTTTGCTGACTGGTGCGGACCATGCAAAACACTAGCTCCTATTTTAAAAGATGTAAAAGGAGATTTGGGTGACGCTATCAAAGTTGTTAAAATAGACGTAGATAAAAATCAAACCCTAGCTTCTCAATATCAAGTTAGAGGTGTACCTACTATGATTCTTTTTAAAGACGGTAAACAGGTTTGGAGACAATCTGGTGTAGTACCTAAAAATGATTTATTACAGATTATTAAATCTAATTAATAGAATTTTAAACATACTGGACTAGGCAAATCAACCTGGCTTACAAAACTTAGAGTGCCATTTTCTGCATTTCTATTAAAAACAACAATATTGTTGCTACGTTGATTTGCTACCAGTACATATTTACCCGTAGGGTCAATAGTAAAGTTTCTTGGCCAATTGCCCTTTACAGACTCCCTACCTACTAATTCTAAGTTTCCGTTAGTTTCATCGACCTTAAATACAACTACAGTATTCTCCCCTCTATTTGTGCCGTAAAGAAATTTGCCATCTGGCGATAAGTGAAGATCTGCGCAGAAACTTTCTCCTTCAAAATCTGATGCTACCGTAGCATAGGTTTTCTTTCCATAATACTTGCCCTCTTCTTTTTGAAACATTGTTATCGTAGAATTCAATTCATTGATGACGTAAAGAAATTCTTCATCATTAGAGCTTACAAAATGCCTAGGTCCTGCACCTTCCGCAACCACTAATTCTTTCTGATTGCTAGGAACAAATTTTCCATTAGATAAGGTGTACTTTTTTATACGGTCAAGCCCTAAATCAGACACAATTAATTCTCCATTTAAAAATGAGGACATGTGCGCATGGGCTTTTCTCGTCGTATCTAAAACTTTATGGTCTATAATCTGTGGAGAAGGTTTTAGATTTCCATTTTCTAAAGCATTATAAACCGCTACATTACCTCCGGTATAGTTTGCTGCAGCCACTAGCTTGCCATCATTACTTACACCAACAAAGCATGGGTGTGCACCATGTGTAGATTGCTCTTCCACATAAACAAAAGAGGTATCTTTTACCCTGAATGTGGTAATTGAACCATCATCCTTCTTATAATCATTGACCTCGCTAACTGCATATAAAGAATTTTTATCTGGAGAAAATGCGATATATGATGGACTTTTAATTTTGGCTGCCAAAGTTTGGTTTGTCAACTCACCGGTACCTAAATTAAGATGGAATCTATAAATACCTTCGCTACCATTATCGGTATAGGTACCTACAAAAAGAACTTCCTCATTTTTTGACTCTTTCACCTTACAACTGTTTAAAATAATGAACCCAATAATTGCGATAAGCAAACTGACTTTACTCTTCATATTTCTAATACTCTAATCTATTAAAATTCTCCTTTGTAAAAGGAAAATCAATCTTACATTACAATCAATAAATGTATAAAAGAATTGTTCAAAAAATAAGAATAATTCAATTCTATGTAACAAAACCTTATAATTTACTACATATAAGAAAGACAGAACGATGGGATACGGAGGACAACCAATGAAAGTAATAAAAGCGAACAGGGCCTTACTTAAAAAAAGTAGAAGCTTTAAAGAGCTGCGCAAAGATTATTTAGATTATACAAAAGAAACCAAGCTACACTTCAAAGAACTTACCGATTTTGAACGCAAAATGGTGCGTGACAGAATAATAGCCCAAGCTAAAAAAGATAGTATACAAGAGGTAGGGATTTACATCCTTTCCATAACCATTGTTATAGGTGCATTCTATGCTATCTATTATTTTAACTCCTAATCTTGAGTTTTATAAGCCCCACAATTTAAAAGGGTTTTTAGTTTCTGGTTCATCTACTTTTGATTTGGAAAGGGGCTTGTCTACCATTACCTTATACGTGGGGTCTTCCATTACGTTTACGTCTATAATATCATCTGCAGCTGCCAATAAACGTATACAATCATTACTCAAATGACGTAAATGAACTTTTTTACCCACTTGGGCATAACGTTCGGTAATCTTATTCAAAGCTTCTATACCGCTCATATCTGAAACGCGACTTTCTTTAAAGTCGATAATAACTTCGCTTGGATCATCTTGAACATCAAATTTTTCGTTGAAAAGCGTAGTAGAACCAAAGAATAAAGGTCCATATATTTCATAATGCTTTACTCCGTTTTCATCTACATACTTTCTAGCTCTAATTCTTTTGGCACTTTCCCAAGCAAACACCAATGCAGATATAATTACCCCTATCAGTACCGCTAATGCCAAATTATGGAGAACTACGGTAATTAAAGTAACTAATATCATTACAAAAATATCTGACCTAGGCATTCTTCTCAAAGCTTTGAAACTTGCCCACTCAAACGTACCTACAGAAACCATAACCATAACACCTACCAAAGCAGCTATGGGTACCAATTCTATTACCGGTGACCCAAACAATATAATCACCAATATGGTCAAAGCAGCAATGATACCTGATAAGCGTGCTCTAGAACCAGCTGATAGGTTGACCAAAGTCTGTGCAATCATTGGGCAACCACCCATACCACCAAAGAAACCGTTCAATATATTTGCCCCACCTTGTGCCAAACACTCTCTATTACTATTACCCTTAGTATTGGTAATCTCATCTACCAAGTTCAAGGTCAATAAACCTTCTGTAAGACCTACAGCTGCCATTATTAATCCGTATGGCAAAATAATTTTAAAGGCTTCTAACGTAAAGGGAATAGTTGGTATGTGGAAAGATGGCAAAGACCCACTAAGCGATTTTAATTCCTCTCCCGGTAACGTATCTTGATTTATAATATCTACTACTTGTTTGGTCTCAATATCTAAAAAATATACTACTAGAAACACAACAATGATTCCTATTAACGAAGCGGGTACCGCTTTGGTAAGTTTAGGAACAAAAACAATTATTGCAATAGTAAACAACACCAAACCTACCATGGTATACAATGTTGCACCTGTTAGCCAAACCGCAGCATCACCCACACCTACTTTAAATTGATCCATTTGCGCCATAAATATGATAATGGCCAAACCGTTCACAAACCCGAACATTACCGGCTGTGGAACCAAACGAATGAACTTTCCTAATTTTAAAAAACCTACAATCAATTGAAAAACTCCTGCCAAGGCAACTGCCGCAAAAACATATTCTAAACCGTGAGAGTTCATTAATGCCATTAACACCACTACGGTAGCTCCTGCTCCACCAGAAATTAAACCAGGTCTTCCACCGAAAATTGCGGTCACCAAGCCCATAATAAATGCACCGTACAAACCTACCAATGGAGAAAACCCTGCAAGTATGGCAAACATCAACGATTCTGGAATCATTGTCATTGCAACCGTTAATCCCGCTAAAATTTCATTTTTATAATCTACTTTCTGATTGAAATCGAAAATATTGAGGTACTTCTGCATGCTCGATGAATTTAAGGGCGCAAAAATAAGTCATATTTACCGGCCTCGCCACTAACTAACATAATATTACCATATTATCTGTCTACCAGGCTTTTAATCCCAATAATTTCTCTCCTAAAGGTGATAATTTAGCAGTATCATATTTGGTTTGCTCCCATTTACGTGGATCACCCGGAAAAGCATATCCTTCTGGTGCAATTTTGTTCTTCCAAGAATTAACTCTCCAATTACGCATTTCTTCATTTTCTGGCTCGGCAGGCATCATTGAAATGTATTGTGCAATTCTAACTTTATCCTTAGACTTATTTGGTCTAATGCCATGCGGTTCCGTACTGTTAAAAATTAACAGATCACCAGCCTTCATTTTCACTTTTACAATTTTATCTTCCAAACCATCTAATGAAGGTTGAAAACGATCGCGGTCTTCTGGTTGTGTCAGTTTCCAAGAATCATAATTGCGATACAACCACGGTATACATTGAAAGCCTCCCATATTCTCATCATCTTGGTCAGCCAATGCCAATACTCCTTGGACATTTTGCGGCTTGGTTTTCGGATCATAATCCCAATGTATAAATCCTTTCTTGTCTACTCCTGATGGTAAAGGGAAATTTAAATTTGCCCGATCTATGGTAACCCAAAGCTTTTCTGTTCCCCAAACATCTACAAAAGCATCATATACTCTTTGGGTCTGTCTATTATTCCATAAATATTGATGGTTATAAACCTCAACCATTCCCGTTCCCGTTAGTTCTTTCATTTTCATTTCTGCCCTTGGTGGAGCGTACCAGGTTGAAGAATCGGTAGGGCTCTTTTCGTCAAACTCCCAAAGAAAATCTGCAGTTGCCTTTGCTTGCTCTAAAGACACCGCATTATTTATTACTATATAACCATTCTCTAACCAAAACTTCCAATCTTCCTCGCTGAGTACACGAAGTGGTTTACCATTAGATCTATCGTTCAATTTTTTCTTACTACTCGTTGCTGTTGATGGATTACCAGGTATATCTCTATGTGCTTTATTACCCTGCTCAACTTTGTTGTTTGTCTGTTGCATCGTATAAAATTTAAGGTTTAAGTATTTTCTAAAACTACTGAGGGTTAGCAATTTGAACTACCGTGATATTGACCATAATTTGAACGATATTGATTTTTTAGGCACGCCTCATTAAATTTAACTGCAATTTTGTTACATTTAATCTTATGAAGGTAGAACTAGAAACTATTGACCCCGCTTCCAAAAGTCCGTTTAGGCTATTACACGACCCCAAGCTGAGCCATCTTTTTTATTGGCATTTTCATCCGGAATATGAACTGGTATATATTGAAGGCGCCAACGGCACAAGACATGTAGGAGACCACATTTCTGAGTATGAAGAAACAGATTTGGTTCTTATTGGCTCTAACATACCACATCTAAATTTTGACTACGGTGTTAGGACTACCTATCGTGAAGAGGTTTTACATATTAAACCTACTTTTAAAGACACTTTTGTAGACCCTATTCCTGAATTAAAAAACTTAAATAGATTATTGGATCTATCCAGATACGGAATTGCTTTTCACGGAGAAACTAAAAAAGTGGTGGGCGAATTATTAAAAGAACTTCACACTCTAAAGCCTTTTGAATATTTTATGGCTATCATGAATATTCTTAAAAGACTTTCTCAAAGCAATGAATTTGAACTACTACATAAAAAACCTTATAAGAACAGGTACAGTAAAAAGGAACAAAGTAGAATTCGTGATATTTATGCCTTAATCGATGAACGTTACCAGGGTAAAATATCTGTAAATGAAGTTGCTAAATTCTGCAACTTGACCAAACCTGCTTTTTGTCGCTATTTTAAAAAAGCGACAGGTAGTACTTTTATTGAATTCTTAAATCAATATCGCATCAGCCAATCGCAACGTTTATTACTGAACGGAAAAAATGTGAGCGAAACCTGTTTTGAATGCGGATTTGAAAGTCTGTCTTACTTCAACCGAACTTTTAAGAAGGTAACGGGAGAAAATCCATCTGCATTTAAAAAAAGACTTCAAACTAATTAATTGCAATAGAATTATAACCAATAAAGGAAACAATTAAAACCATACCGTGTTAATTTTAGCTAAGCATAATACACACACTTTTTCAACTCTTAAATGAAGTGTACAACCTCTAAAATTCAACCATGGAAATTTTTGACCCGCTTACTTTAAAAACTGTTTTTCAAATTTGTATTGCAGCAGTTTTTATCTATTTATATATGATGTTCATTACCAGGGTAACCGGTAAAAGAACTTTTGCAAAAATGACAAGTTTTGACTTTGCCGTAACTATTGCCATGGGATCAATTTTAGCAGATGCGGTTAACAAGCCGGTATCTAGCTTAATGCCCGCTATGGTTTCTATTGCGCTGCTTGCAGGTCTACAAGCATTGTTCGCCAAATTACTGTCATCATCTAATGCTGCTCAGAAAGTTATGACCAACACCCCTATTTTGTTAATGAAAAATGGCACTATCTTAAAAAATAATTTAAAGAAAGCTTTAGTAAGCCAAGCTGATTTAATGGGGAAATTACGTGAAGCAAATGTTTTACAGCTTTCTGAAGTAAAAGCCGTGGTATTTGAAACTACGGGAGATATTTCTGTTCTTCACACAGATACGTCTAGAGAAGTAGATTCCATAATTATGGAAGATGTTAAGGATGACGCATAAAAAAGTGCCCCACAAATATTTTGACAGGGCACTCTTGAGACAATCAACCTAAAAACTATTTTGCCTTCTTCCGCTCTACATTCATTGTAGGGTTAGAAGTTTTAATTCTTTTCTTACTCTCTGTACCTTTTCCAGACTTCAAATATTCTTGATATCCTCTACCTCTAAACTCATATATTGTACCACTTTCTGGATGATATAATTCTATGGTATTATCGTTAATAACATATAATTCAAAATAATCATTACTAAAGAAATCATAATCCAAAGTCAGGGTTTTCAATGAATTATCCCCATGAACATTAAAGACTTGGTAATCACCTTCAAAATCCCATCGTAAATTTGAAATACTAGAGTTTGGCGCATTTAAAGAAGACCTAAAATATCTTGGTAAAAACTGTAAATAATTTTCATAATCGAAATCATTTAGAGCACCTGTTTCACTAGTGTAAATTTTCTCCCAAGCATCATATTCTTGAATGAAATAATTTATGTTATCATAGAATACCATGTTATAATCAAAATTATTTATTTGGTATCCTTTTAGGTAGTATGAGGTATCTGTACTGGCATCATACAGCTCTATAGTATTATTGTTTACCGCATAAACTTCTAAAAACCAAGAGCCATCAATATCATGATTTATATCAACGGTACCCCTTAACGTTCCATAAGTTCCTACATCAATACCATAACCGCCACCTGTTTTACCAATACCTACAATATTATTATTTGCATACAATACTCCGCGATCAAAGGAAATCGTAAATGCCCTTTGTAGAAATGGTACTTCACCATTACCTCTGGTAGCATTAATATCTACATACCATAAATCATAACTTTGTAAAACTTGGTCAGTATTGAATGCCGACTCTTCTATAAAATCATCTTCAATAATTACTTCTGCATAACAAGAAACCATTAAAGTTGCCAATAGGAAATATCCTGTAAGTAGTTTTAGTGTTTTCATAAGATTTAATTTAATAGGTTATCTACCTAGAAACAATCTCCATGCCAAAATTTTTACAAGACTGATTCTAATCATATGATGATCATGCAAATATTTGGTAAATTTACACCATGAACGAGAATGCGAAATTTGCGGTTTTAGGTGGAGGAAGTTGGGCTACGGCTATTGTAAAAATGCTAACTAACAATCAAGAAGAGATAGGTTGGTACATGCGTAATACCGATGCTATTGAGCACATTAAAACTCAAAAACACAACCCAAATTACCTTACTTCGGTAGAGTTCAAATCAGAGGAACTGTTCTTGACGAATGATATTAACGAAGCAGTCAATTATGCTGATGTTTTAATTTTCGCGATACCTTCTGCTTTTTTAGTTGGAGAATTAGAAAAATTAACGGCTTCTTTGAAGGATAAAATTATCTTTTCAGCCATAAAAGGTATTGTACCAGAATCAGGATTGATAGTTGGCGAGCATTTTCATAATACCTATGAAATTCCTTTTGAAAATATTGGTGTTATTACTGGTCCATGCCATGCTGAAGAAGTAGCCATGGAGCGTCTATCATACTTAACAATTGCTTGTGCAGATACTGAAAAGGCAGAACTAGTAGCCAATAACCTAGCTAGCGCCTATATCAAAACCAGTATTAGCAAAGATATCATTGGTACCGAATATGCCGCTATGCTGAAAAATATTTATGCTATTGCAGCGGGCATTGCACATGGTCTAGGTTACGGAGACAACTTTCAAAGTGTATTGATGAGTAATGCTATTCGTGAAATGAAGCGTTATACCAAACGTATACATAAATTAGATCGCAACATTAACAAGTCTGCTTATTTAGGAGATTTATTGGTGACCGGGTATTCTATATTTAGCCGTAATAGAATGTTCGGTAATATGATCGGAAAAGGCTACACCGTAAAAAGTGCACAAATGGAAATGAGCATGATTGCCGAAGGATATTATGCCGCAAAAAGTGCTTATAAAATAAAAGAGAACTTTACAAAAAAAGTCAAAACTCCAATTATTGACGCTGTTTATAAAGTTCTCTATGAAAATAAGAATCCTAAAAAGGTATTTCTTGATTTAACTGATCAGTTAGATTAACGTCTCTCTAAAGAAAAATCTGAATGCTCTTTCAATTCCGCATTCAAGGTCGTTCTCCATTCTTCAATTACGTCATCAGTAACCTTAAACCTAGTTTTAAACTCAGCAAGCAAAGGTTCCATAAGCGTTCTTATGCTATCTATATCAAAATATAACCTACCGGTTCTTCTAATAAAGAAATCCATAGGGGTTTGTACCATTTCATAATCTATACCAAATGCCAATTCTGCCTTGGCTAAACGTACGTATTTATCGGCTTCTACTATACCCTTGTAATTTTCAAGAATTGTTTCTGTTTGTTTACCGTAGTTGGTTACCAAAAACCAAGCATCGTGCTTTGTAAAACCATCTTCCTTAATTAGACCGTACACCTCATCAATGTACTTTTTAACATGTTTAAATTTCTTGAAATCAACATTACCACACAGAAATATTTTCTCTGTAAAACACTCTTTTAATACAGTATCATGTTCCTCTTCCATTTTCTTGGCAATGCGATCTACTACTCTTTCAGCCATCTTTCTATAGCCTGTAAGCTTACCACCCGCAATACTGATCAAGCCTGAGTCTGACACAAAAATCTCATCTTTTCTAGATAGCTCTGAAGCAGATTTACCTTCTTCATGAATTAGCGGACGTAAACCTGCCCAAGAAGAAACAATGTCTTCCAATTCAAGATTAATATCTGGGAACATATTATTAACCGCTGAAATTAAATAAATAGCATCTGCAAGATCTGTTCTTACTTTGTTTTTATTATCATTATAGTTGGTATCCGTAGTACCTACATAGGTAATTTTGCCTCTTGGAATAGCAAACATCATTCTACCATCTGGTATATCAAAATAACAAGATTGCTTAACCGGTAATTTTTCATAAGGGAAAACCAAGTGAACACCTTTTGTTAAATGAAGCTGCTTTCCTTTTTTAGAATTGTTAAGACTTCTTAACTCATCTACCCACGGACCGGCTGCACTTATTACGTATTTAGATTTAATGGTGAATTCTTTTCCCGTAACCGCATCTATTGCTTTAACACCGGCTACTTTACCGTTTTCATATACAAACTCATTCACCTTGGCATAATTCAATGCTTGAGCACCGAACAAAAGACTGGTCTTTATGTTTTCAATGGTCAAACGAGCATCATCTGTTCTGTACTCTGCATAATACCCTGCGCCGTTCAAAATCTTTTTAGGCAATAAAGGTTCTAATTTCAAAGCTTCCTTTTTCTCCAGCATCTTTCGCTTATCATCACCCGTAACCTGCGCTAGAATATCATACACCTTAAGACCAATAGATGTTAACCACTTACCGTAAGATCCATTTTCTATTAATGGCAACAACATCTTTTCAGGTAAAACCAAGTGTGGTGCCAATTTATGGACGATAGCACGTTCTGAACCTACTTCTTTCACCAACCAAAAATCGAACTGCTTTAAATATCGCAATCCGCCATGTATTAGTTTCGTTGATTTACTACTGGTACCAGAAGCAAAATCTCCTTTTTCTAACACCGCTACTTTTAAACCACGCGATGCAGCATCTAATGCAATACCGCCACCGGTAATTCCTCCTCCTATAACCACCAAATCAAAATCTTCAGATGCTAAACTATCTATTGTTTTTTGACGTTCTAAATTGGTAAATTTTATATTCTTCATCAGTAGATGTCTATTTTATTTGAAACGATTGTTTAGGTCTCAATTAATCCAAAACCTAACATATATAGGCAAAGATAGAACTAGTGTTATGCTATTCTAAGCTCTATAAAATTAATAAATTGTAAAATTGATATTTATGCTACTCTTCTTCTTCCCAACCTTTTGTTCGTTCTACAGCTTTTTGCCATTTTTTATATAAACGTTTTCTTTTCACTCGATCAAAAGTTGGTTTAAAAATTTGATTCATCGGTCGATTTTGATCAATGTCTGATTGCTTCCAAAAACCAACTTGAATTCCTGCAAGAAATGCTGCGCCCATTGCTGTTGATTCAATAATTTCTGGTCGGTGAACTTCAGAATCTAAAATATCTGCCTGAAACTGCATTAAATGATTGTTTGCACATGCACCGCCATCTACTCTTAAATTCTTGAGTTGAATACCAGAATCATCTTCCATGGCCTTTAATATATCTTTGGTTTGATATGCCAATGCTTCTAAAGTTGCCTTTGCCAAATGTGCTTTCCCAGTATCTCTTGTTAAACCGAAAACGGCTCCTCTAGCATACATATCCCAATATGGCGCTCCAAGACCTGCGAAAGCCGGTACTACATATACTGGATTCTCTCCTTCAATAGAATTTGCCAACTCTTCCGTTTCATTGGCATCTTTAATAAGTTCTAGACCATCTCGCAACCATTGTATAGCTGCTCCTGCTATGAAAATACTTCCCTCCAAAGCATAATTGACCTTACCGTCTAAACCATAGGCTATTGTTGTTAAAAGTCCGTTTTTAGAAAACTGAGGTTTTTCACCCGTATTCATTAACATAAAGCAGCCCGTACCGTACGTATTCTTTGCCGAACCTTTCTTAAAACAAGCTTGACCGAACAAAGCTGCTTGCTGGTCACCCGCAATACCAGCAATAGGTATTTTAACACCATTTAAATTATAATCTCCAAAATCTGCAGAAGATGGTTTTACGTCTGGTAACATTGTTTTAGGTATACCTAGAACCTCTAACAGTTTACTGTCCCATTTCAGATTTACAATATCGTAAATCATGGTACGCGATGCATTGGTATAATCGGTTACGTGATTATGGTCTTTTGTCATATTCCAGACCAGCCAAGTATCAATAGTACCCATAAGCAAATTACCTGCCTTGGCTTTCTCTTTTGCGCCATCAACATTATCTAATATCCATTTTACCTTAGTGCCCGAAAAATAGGAGTCAATAACCAACCCCGTAGTTTTCTTTACGTGCTCCGTGAGTCCTATTTTCTTCAGATGCTCACAGATATCCGCCGTACGTTTGTCTTGCCAAACAATAGCGTTATAAATAGGCTCTCCTGTATTTTTATCCCAAACTACCGTTGTTTCCCTTTGATTAGTAATACCTATACCAACTATCTCGTTTGGTTTTACGCACTCCTTCTCTAGAAGCTCTTTTAAAACAGCCATCTGAGAGGATAAGATTTCTTTAGGGTCATGTTCTACCCAACCTGATTTAGGAAAAATCTGTTTGAATTCTTTTTGAACCATTCCTTGAATGGTACCATCATGGTCTACTAATAAAGCCCTAGAGCTTGTAGTTCCCTGGTCTAATGATACTATAAATTGCCTTGACATGTACTTTAAGTTATTTCTTTAAATATAACGGAAATAAAAATTAATGCAAAGCAGCGAATATAGAAGCGATGTGAAGAATTATGTGCTTCTGTTAAAACTATATTCTCGTTCTACTAAACAAATGCGAACAGTATAAGAATTGTACCAATCTGCTATACCTTTTTTCTGAGCTAATAAATGGTCTGCCTGCTGTTTCCACTCATGAATTGCATCTAAGCTTTCCCAATAACTTACGGTAATTCCAATTTCTTCTCTGGCACTTTCTATACCTATAAAGCCAGGTTGTTTTTTGGCCAATTGCTCCATGAAATCAGCCATTTTACCATATCCATTATCGCCTGTCGTTCTAGTAGATGTAAAAATAACAGCGTAATAGGGTTTCTTCATGGTTTATTGTATAAAGTCTTTTTCTATAAAATACGTCACAATCGCCTCTTTCATTAAAACCGCTTGCTCCCCGGCCTTTAAAGAGGGTAATTCTTCAAGTACATTGTAATGAGGCCAGCCATCTTCATCAAAAAAACTGAACTCATAGAACCCATACGGCTCCAAAAGACGACAAATAGCTATATGCA
Source organism: Maribacter sp. (assembly GCF_039968975.1). Taxonomy (GTDB): domain Bacteria; phylum Bacteroidota; class Bacteroidia; order Flavobacteriales; family Flavobacteriaceae; genus Maribacter. Next base: position 51,894 of record NZ_JBDVOT010000065.1, read on the forward strand.
TTAAATCTAACTTATCGTCTTTTTTATATTTTCTATGGTATTGTCCTAATTCTTGAATGCCTACCAAATAAATAATTGCATCTAACTCTAAAGGATCTCCGTCAGAAAACTTTGTCGAAAGCTTTTCTACCAATAAATCCCATCGTTCTTTTAATTGTATATCCCTAGCCATATAATTTGCTTCAACTGTAGTATGATACAGACCTTGCAAAGGTACAAATCAAAGTTCTATATTTGTTAAAACACTTTACGAATGGGACTTTTAGATATTTTACTTGGATTACCTTTAATATGGGGTCTATGGAAGGGATATAAAAACGGACTTTTCATGGAAATCGCCTCTATAGTTGCACTTGTTGCAGGTATTTTCGGAGCTATCCACTTTTCTTATATCACGGGAGAATATTTATCTGAGCACTTACATTGGAATGAACGCAACATGAGTATCATTGCCTTTATAATTACACTGGTGCTTATCATCATCATTGTCAATTTGGCCGGAAAGCTTTTAACAAAAGTTGCCAACTTTGCTATGCTTGGTACTTTAAATAAAATTGCCGGTGGTATTTTCGGTGCTTTGAAAGTTGCCATATTGTTAGGTGCTGCTTTTATATTCTTTGACCGCATAGACAACACCTTCAATTTAATTACGGAAGAGACTAAAGAGAAATCTATTTTATATCAACCAATTAAAGATATTGGAGCATTAATATTTGACACTGTACTTGTAAATGAAGCCCCTTCAAAGAAGGTATCAGACGAGCCAATAATCATCTAAATGCAATTGTCTGCTAATCTTACTTTTTGAACACTTTATCGAATAAGTATTTCTGTTACCTTCCTATAGTTATTTTTTCTATAATATTACTCTATCGATAACCCAAATCGAACACGAGAGCTTAGAACACTCTTAACTTTTTTACCTACTTCGCTACGCCGAGAGGCTATTTAATTAAAAGACACTTATATGAAAATGAGATTGCTTTATGCTGTCCCTGTCTTTTTATTACTTTTTCTTGGTTCTTGCACTAGCGATTCTATTGACGAAACGCCTGTACTTGAAGCTGAAAATGTTTTAACTATAGAGCAGGACCTATTAGACATTGTTAATGAACATAGATTAAGTCTAAACACCAATGCATTAATTTTTAGTGATGTAGCCTATAAGTATGCTAATCTTCATACAGATTACATGATTTCTAAAGGGAGTATCAGCCACGACAACTTTAGCTCAAGAGCAACTAACATTGATTCTGAAATTAGTGTTGAAATTGTTGCCGAGAACGTAGCTAAAGATTACCAAACTGCCTTAGAAGCTTTTGATGGATGGTACATTAGTAGCAGCCATAAGAAAACAATGGAAGGAGATTTTACCCACACCGGTATCAGTGTAAAGAGAGATAACCTCGGCAATTACTATTTTACACAACTTTTTTACAAGCAGTAAATCACTTCATTATTAATGTATTAGGGATTAATTAGGCTATAGCTTCACTTAAACGGGTTGATTGGCTTTCCTATTTGGATAAAGTAGGAAAAATCACACTAAATGCATATTTCTACGATGAAATTAATCACGCATTTTATCGATGAGCCTCAATATTCTCATTACCTGCAACTTAACGAGTATTTTAACCCCTGTGTGGATGTTTTTCATCTCACGATTGTAAACGGTACTACTTTTGGCACACATAAAATCAGTCCCCCAATATGAAAACCACCTTCATTTATTTAGTTTTAATCTTTACCATTTTAACATCCTGTTCTAAATACGAGAACTTTATAGGATATGAAGATTCTTCAGAAGACTCGCTTTTAGAACTTACATTAGCTTCTTCAAAAATGCATAGCAAAATGGAAGCTGATCTTTTTGAAATTATTAATAATTATAGATTAAGTATAGGTTTAAATCCATTTGAATTTGAAAGTATTGCATATTATTATGCGACCCAGCACACCAACTATATGATATCTAAAGGAATTACCAGTCATGATATGTTCACCAAACGCGCATCAAGTATTTCCAAAAGAACAAACGCAGTATTAGTTGCCGAAAATGTAGCAAGAAATTATGATACAATTGAGGAAGCTTTTGATGCCTGGTTGGATAGTGAAGGGCATAGAAAAAATATTGAGGGTGATTTTAACTATTCAGCCATTAGTATTGTTGAGAATAGCAATGGCAACTACTACTTCACCCAAATATTTGAAAAACAATAAAACTAATAAGACATTTTTTGTAAAGCCTTTTGAAAACAAAGGCTTTTTTTATGCTTACCTTTTAGGTGAAAAAAAACCATTTCTTTAACTTTCACTTAAATTCACAGAAATGAGTATACAAGCACCATTTAACCTTAATAAATGGGTCGATGAAAACAGGGCTTTACTTAAGCCTCCTGTTGGGAACAAAAATTTATACAAGGATGCCGGCGATTATATCGTCATGATTGTTGCCGGACCAAATGCGAGAAAAGATTACCACTACAACGAAACCGAGGAACTGTTCTATCAACTTGAAGGGAACATAGAAGTCCACATTCAAGAAGACGGTAAAAAGCGCACTATGCAATTAGGACCTGGAGATATGTATTTGCATCCTGCTAAAGTGCCACATTCCCCTGTTCGTAAAGAAGGATCTATAGGTCTGGTCATAGAGCGTAAACGTGACCATATGAACGTGGACGACGGACTTTTATGGTTTTGTGATAATTGTAATCACAAATTATATGAAGCCTATTTTACCCTTCACGATATAGAAAAAGATTTCTTATCTCACTTTAAGTATTTTTACGACTCAAAAGAATTAAGAACTTGTGATAACTGTGGTACGGTTATGCCGGTAGACGAACGTTTTATATCTAAAGAAGAATGATCTTAATAGCAAAAATAATTACCGCTCTAGTAGCACTGATCCATATTTATATTCTTTGGTTTGAAATGTTTGCATGGACAACAACAGGTAGAAAGGTTTTTCAAAATTTTCCAAAAGACTTATTTGAACCTACCAAATCAATGGCAGCAAACCAAGGGCTTTATAATGGTTTTTTAGCTGTCGGGTTGATCTGGTCTTTTTTCATAACCGATATACAATGGTCTGCAAATGTTGCACTCTTCTTTTTAGGCTGCGTTGCTATTGCTGGGGCTTATGGTTCACTAACCGTAAGCAAAAAAATATTTATAGTACAAAGTATACCTGCATTAATAGGAATCATTTTGTGGTCTATCACAAAGTTCTATTAGCCACAATTTCTTCTACACAAGGATAAAATTCTTTGTATTTTTGTAATATATCTAACATTAATTACTCAAAAAGTTATAAAATGTCAAAAATAGCAGCAGATTTCGGAATACATGATGCCCTAAAAGCATTAGGAATTAAAGATATCAACGAAGGCACTTCAACTGGGGCTAACCAATTTTCATCTGGAGAGGTTATCTCATCATACTCACCTGTAGATGGTTCATTAATCGCAAAGGTCAAAACCACAACAGAAGCTGACTATGAAAAAGTAATGTCTTCTGCAACGACAGCTTTTAAAGAATGGAGAACAAAACCTGCACCACAACGTGGAGAAGTTGTTAGACAGTTTGGCGACAAATTAAGAGAATTAAAAGAACCGCTTGGTAAACTTGTTTCTTATGAAATGGGAAAAAGCTATCAAGAAGGTTTGGGCGAGGTTCAAGAAATGATAGATATCTGTGATTTTGCAGTAGGTCTTTCCCGACAATTACACGGATTAACAATGCATTCTGAAAGACCTGGTCATAGAATGTACGAGCAATATCATTCATTAGGTGTTGTAGGCATTATTTCTGCATTTAATTTTCCTGTTGCCGTTTGGGCGTGGAACACAGCTTTAGCTTGGATCTGTGGGGATGTTTGCGTTTGGAAACCATCAGAAAAAACTCCTCTATGTGGTGTAGCTTGCCAAAACATAGCTGCATCAGTTATGAAAGCTAATAATCTACCTGAAGGTATTTCTTGCTTAATTAATGGCGATTATAAGATCGGTGAATTAATGACCCAAGACAAGAGAGTACCGTTAGTATCCGCTACCGGATCAATTAGAATGGGGAAAATAGTTGCACAGGCAGTTGCTGCCAGACTTGGAAAATCTTTGCTTGAACTTGGCGGAAACAATGCAATTATAGTTACACCAGATGCCGACTTAAAAATGACCGTAATAGGTGCTGTATTTGGTGCCGTAGGTACTGCAGGCCAACGCTGTACCTCTACTAGAAGATTGATTATTCATGAATCTATGTATGATAAAGTAAAAGATGCTGTTGTTGCGGCATATCAGCAATTAAGAATTGGTAACCCGTTAGATGAAAACAATCATGTTGGTCCATTAATTGATACAGATGCGGTTGCACAGTATAACAAGGCTTTAGAAAAAGTAGTTAAAGAAGGTGGCAAATTAATTGTTGAAGGCGGTGTGTTAGAAGGTGAAGGTTACGAAAGTGGCTGTTATGTTAAACCTGCCATTGCAGAAGCTGAAAATCATTTTGAAATTGTACAACATGAGACCTTTGCACCTGTACTCTACCTCTTAAAATACACTGGTGACGTTGAAAATGCCATTGCTATTCAAAATGGCGTAGTACAAGGATTATCTTCTGCTATAATGACCAACAATCTACGTGAAGCCGAACGTTTTCTTTCTGCTTGGGGTAGTGATTGTGGTATTGCCAATGTAAACATAGGTACTTCTGGTGCTGAAATTGGTGGAGCTTTTGGTGGTGAGAAAGAAACTGGCGGTGGTCGCGAAAGTGGTTCTGATGCGTGGAAAGTATACATGAGAAGACAAACCAACACTATCAACTATACCACTGAACTACCTTTGGCACAGGGTATAAAATTTGATTTATAATAATCTCATATATTCCTTTGCATGTTTATAGCATTGCTAGGCGGCTTTTGAATTGGATGGCTCACTTGACCAACTACCATGAAGTAAAGCTTGTATGCCCAGAACGACAAACATGCAAAGGAAATTTATAATACCTTTTATTTTTTTCTTCAATTTATAGTATAATTTACTCTGTATTAAACTAGTAAAATGTTATACTTGGTTCAATAATTTCTGTGCAGAGATACCTAAATATTGTATAGTTGGATTGTAGAACACTTCACTTTTAAGCATAAAAAAATCCTGTCGACATATATAGACAGGATTTTTCAACCAACTAACTCAAAACTTGAAATTATACCACCAATGCCCAATCTTTGTGGGGAGATGTATACCGTTTCAATACATACGCAAAAATGCAATTAATAGTTGTCGCCCCTTACACTTTTTTTATCGTCTAACTCTTAGATTGTATAGTTCGCTTAATTTTTTACATATATGGATTTCACATAATGATTGATCCTAAGGTAATTAGGTGATAATCTTTTAACACTTTTAAGTTTTTTTTAATAAATTGTGCGCTAAACACTAAACATTACGTACAATGACAAGAACAATCAAGTATTTATTTTTGATGTTGATTATCATTGTAGTCGGTACTTACTTATTTATTACCTATTGCAGCGAGTGTGCTGCGGCGGTTACAAGTACAGAGCCCACTACTGAAAAGGTAATCGCAAAAGAGCCCTCGGCAACATCGTATCCATTCGCAATTAACGGAAACGGATTTGCCTACAATACCAATGACAACTACAATTTTAACATTTCTTCACAAGAGATTTTAATGCCTTTAAGTGCTGAATTGACTAAAGGAGTATCTGGTCTTAAGAGTCACTTAGACGCAAATAGCAATAATGTTATTAACGTAACAGGATACTATACAAGTGAAGAAGAGAACAATACGGCATTTCCTAATTTAGGACTTGCAAGAGCAAATTCCATTAAAAATGATTTGGCTTCTAGAGGTTTCTCTACTGCACAAATTAATACGCAAGGAAAACTCATGGACGAAATGGTGCCTAAAGAAAACACCTATTGGGGTGCAGCTTCATTTGGACTGGTAGAAAAATCTGCCACTGCAGACGATGATCTTAAGGTCTTGTATGAAAAAATTAATGCTGATCCGTTAATTCTATATTTCAACACTGCAGAAGCATCAATTCACTTAGATGCCGCTCAGAGACAAAAAGTTGCCGATATTTCTAGATATTTAGATAAAGTTTCTGATGCTACGGCAAGCGTTGTTGGTCATACAGATGCAACTGGTCAAGCAAGCACTAATATGAGACTAGGTCAAGATAGAGCAGAATTCGCAAAAAATTACTTAATGCAAAACGGAATAGCTGCAGACAAAATAATTGCTTCGTCTAAAGGACAAACGCAACCAATTGCTAGTAATGCCACTGAAGAAGGCAGAGTAAAAAATAGACGAACAGTTATTACATTAAAATAAAACATACACTAATCCTATAAATAAGTAAAATCATGAATTTTGAAAATATGAACATTTGGTGCTGGATAATTCCATTATTAGTAGGTCTTATCTGCGGTATTTTAGGTTATCTACTTGGTAGCCGTTCTGCCAAGGTAATTGACAACTCTGCTGAAATCAATAGTCTTACTGCTAGTAATACGAAGCTTAAAGGCGAATTGTCAGATTTAAACAATCTTAAAGCAAGCAACAGCAAACTGAAAGCTGATTTAGAAGCTTGTAACCAAAGAGTAATAGCTGCAAGCAAGGTTGTAACACCTGCCCCTGCTGCGCCAAGTGCCCCAAGCACTAATTTAGGTGCATCTGCAGCCTCTTTTGCTGCCGGTGCCGCTACAAGTAGCGCTTTTGCTTTTGACGGCTCTGCTGCTAAGGCTGCATTTGGAAAAACCATTAAGCAAGACGATTTAAAACTTGTAGAAGGTATTGGTCCAAAAATTGAAGGTATGTTCAAAGACCACGGTATTAAAACCTGGAAAGAACTTTCTGAGGCTAGCTTAGAAGCCTGTCAAAAAATATTGGATACAGGTGGAACTCGATACAAGATTCACGATCCTGCATCTTGGCCGCTACAAGCTAAAATGTGTTATGAAGGCAAGTGGGAAGAACTTGTTAAGTGGCAAGACGAGCACAAGCACGGTAAACTATAATCTACCGTTCAAAGCAAAAAAATCCCGATCATTTCTGATCGGGATTTTTTATTTTACAATGCTCCGTTTGCCTCTACCCACTTAAAGTGATATTGATCTTCCGGAAATTTCATACGCTCTGCAATTCTTTCCAATCTTGCAGGCAACTTAATTAAGTAGTCACGAGCTTTCTCTGCTTCTTCGTTCAAAGAACGAACAGAGTCTAGCTCCCAATATGCATTTAGCTTACTTAAAATATCAACATAATCTTGTGCAGTATACACACCTAAACGTTGCGCACAGTTAGAGAAGTTCTCAAAAGCAGAACCTATTGTACCACCAGACTCACGCAAAAAGTGCGCTGGCATTACAATCTTCTTCTTCATCATATCAGCAAAGGCAATCATCATACCAGATGGATCTTCACCTAAAATAGTCTTCACAAATTCTCTATACGCCAAATGGTGTCTCATTTCATCACCGGCAATGATCGTACACATTTTACCTAATAAGGCATTTCCTTTCTTCTTGGCCATTTGCCCAACACGCTTGTGCGAAATATTGGTAGCTAATTCTTGAAATGAGGTATATACAAAGTTTTTATATGGATCACGATCGGTACCAATATCAAAACCA
>NZ_JBDVOT010000066.1:0-11076 GCF_039968975.1 Maribacter sp.
GTCTAATTCTAAAGTTTGATCAGCACAAAGAACTCTGTCAATACCTAAATTAACATTTATTGGGTTTGGGTTCTCTAAAATATAGGTTCTTGTGATGGGACCATCTGATAAACCTGTAACGGTTACCGTATATGTTCCTGCACCAAGGTTATTAAGTGTGTTGGTAGCTTCGCCAGAACTCCATTGGTATGTAAATACACCGTTACCTTTATTAACTAAAAGGTTAATACTACCATCGGTATTGCCAAAGCAACTTGGTTGTAGAATGGTTTCTTCAATAATATCTGGCTGTGTTATCTCATATATTTCCGTAACGTCACAATCGTAGACATCTGAGATTATTACAGTGTAAGTGTCTGCAGATAGGTTAGAAATTGTTGCCTCATTACTAATAACAGCATCAGTAGATGATTGTATCCAAGTATAAGTGTAAGGCTCTTGACCGCCGGCTACTTCAATAGCTATGCTTCCATCATTTACCTGATAATCAGAAGCATTTGTTAAGATGGATTCTGTAATCTCAATAGCTTCATTGGGGGATGCTATGACTATCGATTGTTCTGCAATACACCCCTCATTATCTTCAACTTCAATAGTATATTCGCCAGCTTCCAATCCAGTGATATCAGGTAATGTTTCTCCATTGCTCCAGTAATATTGGTAAGGAGGCGTACCTCCAGAAACAGTAACACTAATGGCACCGGTTGATTCACCAGAGCACAGGACGTTGGTAACATTGTCTACGGTAATTTCTAAGAGGCTGGGTTGTGTTATAACAATTCGGTTAGATTCTATCGAAATGTCGTTATCGTCAGTGGCAATTAAATAATAAGTGCCATTAGCTAGATTATTGATAATATCAGATTCTTCTTCAAGAAGAATATTGTTACCATTATCGTCTTCATACCATTGATAGGTATAAGGTAAAACACCGCCCTGAACATTGGCTACTATTTCTGCGGAGGCATCTCCTGAACATGCTATAAATTCTGTTTGTTCAATAGTAGCTACTAATTGCCCTGGTTCTGTTACTATAATGTCTTCTGATATAAATTGACATCCGGCATCGTTATTACTATTGAAATTAGCATCAGTTATAATTACGGAATATGTACCGGCTTCAAGGTTAGTAATATCTTGTTCATTAGAAGTAAAGCCATTTGGACCTGACCATAGATACGTATAGCTGTCAGAACCCCCTTCAGGAGCAATATAAATAGCCCCGCCAGAAGCGTTTGCAGCGCTTGTAGGTATTTGTTCTATTACAGTAATATTTAATGAAAGAGGCGCTATTATTGCCACAGGTGTAGGTTCTTGAAACTCACATAAATTTTCATCTCTAACTGTAACCGTATAATTATTAGCTTCTAGTCCATCAAAAATTAATTCCGGTTGAAAGTCTACACCGTTAATAGAATAGTTATAATTGCCAGTTCCTCCATCTGCCTGTATTTCAATGCTACCATCGCTGCCACCAAAGCAAGATACATCTGTAGATGTAATTTCTAAAATGGTTAAAGAAGTAGTTGGTTCCCCCACGGATATCACTTCAGAAGTAACCGTTGTGATGTCATCTGTAACTGTTAATACGTAATCACCCGCTAAAATACCTTCTAGATTTTGAGTGTTAACACCGTTGCTTACAGGCACTGGGCTGCCATCAGGAAGTGTCCATGAATATATAATATCTCCTTCTCCGGTAACAGTAGCTGTAATACTACCATTTGCTTCATTTCTACATAGCGCATCGTTAGGTACGATATTAGATATGGTTAAAGGTCCTATAGCGGTAACTTCAATAATCGCTGGTTCCATACAACCGACACTATCAGTAATTGTTATTTCATAAGTACCTTCAGATAAATTATTAAACACATTAGTATCTTGTGGAGTTCCGCCATCTATAACATAGGTGTAAGGCGGTGTGCCACCCTGTACTGCCACACTAATGGAGCCATCATTAGCCCCGGGACCACTTGCTCTTGTAATAGTTGTGCCAGCTTCATCATAAAATAAGGCAGGTGAAGCTAAAATATCTACGGCATTGGTAATGAAATCACAGTTGCTGTTTTCTACAGTACTTAAGCGAGGATAATAAGTACCTTCTGGTAAACCTTCAAATAATGGTGTATCTTGATAGGTTACACCATTATCAATACTGTACAGAAAAGATCCTGAAGGGCTGCCAACAGGGTCAATAAATGTAATTGTTCCTGTATTACCCTCAAAACAAGTACGTGTAGTTAAAATAGTAGCAGTAATTTCTTGTAAACGGACAATCGTAAATATATCACTAGTAATAGTTGTATTGTTCTCGTTTGTAGCCTCTAAATAATAACTGCCATCTTCAAGATTATCTAATGTTATTTCACGTAGATCAGAATCTAGAATGGTACTAATTGCAGTACCATCTTCTAAACGCCAAGTGTATGTTACAAGTCCGGTAGCCTCAAGAGTTGCAGTTATAGAACCGTTATTTTGATCAAAGCATAATGTTGGTGTACCTGTTAAGGGTTGTATAGAGAATTCGTCTTGAACAATAATAGTGAATGTTTCTTCCAATGAACATCCAATATCATCAGTAACTATAACGGTATACTCACCTGCAACTAAATTTGTAATATCCTTATCTGTAGAACCACCAACATTAGGACCTATCCAAGAATAGGTGAAGTTACCTTCGGTCCCATCTTCATAGTTAAATACAGGTAAAATAGAACCATCGCTAAAATCTTCATCAGAAATATTGTTAATTACACTTTCAGTAGTATTTAAGACGATTTGTTTAGCTGTCTCTACAGTTACTGTTTCAGAGTGCGTACAACCGCCGTTTTCTATAATGGTAATTAGGTAATCTCCAGCTTCAAGGTCATTAAAAGTACCTACAAATACGGGATTTTCATCATCAATTTTATAAGTATATACTGGTGTTGTGTTTAGAGTGCCTCCTGTAACGGCCGTAATATTTATTGAACCAGTTCCATTTTCAATACATGAAGGTGTGGTTTCAATGGTAGGAACAATTTCTTCAGTGATATCAATAACTGCGGTGATATCTCCAATTATAACCTCATTGGTTTCTACTTCCAAGAGGTTTAGGGTATAGCTACCTTGTGCCAAATCACTAAAAACTACTGTTCGCTCATCTGTCGTTATTATGGTTTCAGAATCATCTAAAGTATTGACTAAGGTTAGTGTTAACTCTCCGGTACCTTCTACTTGCGCAGTTATGCTTCCCGAATCTTCACCAAAACATGAGTTGGTAGTTGTAAAAAGATCCACAATATTTAATTCTGCAGGTTCACTAATACCTATGGTAAAGTCTTCAACGCTACAACCGTTTACATCACTAACAGTTAAAGAGTAGGCACCTGCATATAAATCGGTTATTATAGGTGTTGATGCCCCAACAAAAGTCTGTTGATCATCCACTAACTCTGCAGTCCAAGTATAGGTATAGGCTTCTGTATCCGCACCCCCTGTTACCTCAACTTCAATTACCCCGTCGTTACCGCCAAATGTAGAAACATTAACATGACTAGCTAATACTTCAGCTACTTCAAGTTCTTCTGGAGTACCAATGATAAAAGCATTGTTATAAATTTCAGATTGGCAATCCGTATTGGCTGCATTACGAAGTGTTAAGTTATAGGTTTGCCCTGTTAAACCTGAGATGGTGTTGTTGGTCGGCAGTGTAATCCAATCTGTTTCATCAGGAACAAGCTCTAAGGTATATTCATAACTAGTTGCACCAGAAACACTAAGTACAATACTACCATCAGCATCGCCATTACAGTTAACATTTGTTGAAATTGATGCGTCAAAATCAACGGCGATAGCAGGAGCGGCGTCAAGAGTAAATAAAACATCATCTCTTTGGTTTTGATCATTGAAATCACCTAATTCAGAAATGGCATATATTTTATAACTTCCAGGGCCTAAATCTGCTAGAGTAATCGCTTCATTTGTAGTATTATCGTCATCTAAGTCTATTTGATCATCTGCAATGGTAACTTCTGAAGAATCTTCTAAAACTTCAACTAAGCGATAGAATATAGTGGCAGCAATATTGTTATTTGCACCATAAGTTACAGGTACACTAATTTGTGCATCAGCTAAACCAGTACAGCTCACTTGACTATCAATAATGACCGAACCAAATTCTGGTGTAGGTATTGGCTCAATGGCAATAGTATCTGAAGTTACAAAACAGGTATTGCTTTGAGAAAAAGTGATTATATATGACCCTTCGCCCAGCCCTAGAAACTGAATATCATTATTAATACCATTATTATCATGATTTATGGAAAACCCTGTAACCGGACTACCATCACTATAAGTAATTCCAAAAGCCGAATCTGGAACATCGCCATCAAAGCTACCACCACTATATTCAAAGCCAATCACCCCGTTAGTGGTTCCAGATATGGTAGTGAGATTACTGTTTTCTGGAATAAATGAAAGTTCTAATTGCTCAGGTACAACAATGGTTACCACCTCAGAATCTGCGCTAAAACATTGGTCATTGCCTTCTTGACCTACTTGAAATATAAAGTTGTTATTTCCAATTTGTAAATCTTCATTTTCAATGATGAATGTTGGTGAAGATTGCCAATCACCAAATTCTTGATTCACCTGTTTATATCGATATTGATAAGAATCAGCATCTGCACCATCATATCCTCCACCAGAGGCGGTCACGGTAACTTGCGCATCGGCATCAAAACATTGGAGTTGAATAAATTCGTTGTCCTCATCAATGGAAATTTTAAGCTCAGATGGTTGACGAATAGTGAATGCTGGTGTAATATTTCCACTTTTCACTGTTACAACTCCAGCAACCTCTTTTATCTCTTGATAAATAATAAAGTAGTCATTGTAATTTCTTGGGTTACCAAATGTATCTGTACCATTGCCCGACAAACCTGTTAAAGTACCACTAAAATTACCATCATTATCATCATCTGTTAAGAAGCCATTACCGGACTCATCATTGAAAAGTATATCGGTTACTACTTGTGGGAAGAGGTTTTCAGGGTATCCTTCAGCACGTTCAAAATCAACGTCATTATCCATGTAATCTTGAGGGTCACCTTCAAATACATAATACCTCATTCTATATAAATCAGCTTGATCAACATTTCCGTCAAATGTTACGGTAACACTACCGTCATTAGTATCATCTTCAGGGTTGTCAGTAAATGCACTATAACAGGTGGCATCGGTAGTTTGAATAGGGTTATTCTCAATTAAATCTATAGAGCAACCTAAAACATCAATTTGAAAATAATTAGAATATACCGGCAGTACTGTTGCACTTTCTGTAAATCGGACTCTTAGGTTTACAGGTCCGTCAGAGGCATCTAATGATTCGTTAAATTCTGAGATAGAATAGCTGTTGCCTATTCGATACGCTATTTCACCTTCAATTAAATCGCCAGTTTGACTATCGGTAAAGGAATATTCTAGGGCCTGACTAAAAAAATGTTGAAAATTACAGTCTTCATACAGATCTAGGGTAAAAGATTCGCATTCACCAACAGTTAAAGAAGAAATATCATATATTATTTTTCCTATACGGAAATAATCATCATCTATGTCTACACATTGTGTTTCGGCACTAAATGCATCACCTAGGGCTGGTAGACCGCAGCCATATAATGTTTCTTCATATTCGTTGTAGTTAGGACTATCACAGTATGTACGTGATGTGTATTTCACTTGACGTGATGTTCCAATAGTTCTTACTCCATGATAATACTGATATTCTTCACCACTAGATTGCGATACAATAGAGCGATATATATTTGTATTTCCTAAAAAAATATTAATGGTAGCACTTTCAGTAAGACTGTTTGGATAATGCGTTACGGAATATTCTATTTTATAATCTTGTGCTTTTATATTATTTATAAAAGTATTGATTAGCACAAAAACTAGAACAAATTTTATATTTTTCATAGTCTAATACTTTAATTCAATTTTTTTAATTGAGGAAACACGCCCGCCATTTAAAACCAATTGAAGTCCGTAAGTGTAGTTTGTATTAATTTCTAAACTCACATCATTATATCCTTTAGAAGTGCCTTCTAAAGTCTTATATAGTTTCAAGTCATTTGCCGTAGTACCTCGATATAATCGATACTCAACAATGTCTTCCTCTTTAACCTTCCAGCTCAGATTAATAAATCGTAGTTCTCTATTCACCGTTCCTGAAAATTTAATATCATCAATTGTTAAAGTTTTACCCTGCCAAAAAACGCTAATTGCAGTTGCTGGTTTACTTTCTAATTCGGTAGAATCAGTAGCGATTATGGTATAAGAATACTTGTTGCGTTCTAAGTTTTCAGTGTCAAAAAAAGTAGTATCTGTTTTAATCGTGGATGTTTTAATTTGCTCCCATTTGGTGTCGTTTTCGGTTTTACGATATAAATTATGTGAAGCCACATCGGTACTACTACTGGGAATCCAGTTTATTCTAATGCCTTTTTCTGTTACATCAAACATTTTTATAATCGGAGCAGAAGGTGCAATCACATCTGGTTTTTTTACCGCCAAAATTTGTGATAATTCTGAACGATTATAGCGAAGGTCTTCAGCTTGTAGTTTATAGTATATTGTTTTATTAAGATTTGCTGCAACAACGGTATCGGTATAGATTTCGCTTTTGTATGTCTCGTTTGTAACTTCACTAAACTCGTTAGTTGGGTTATTAGATCTAAATATGCGATATCCGCCCAAATCTTCTTCCAAGTTTTTATCCCAACTAAGGGTTACAATACCTGTAGTATCTGCAACTCCTTTTAAATTTACAGGTGGTTTTGGTGGAATGGAATCTACCGGTTGCACTATAGTTGCAAAAGACGGACTTTCAGTACCATTTTTTCCTATTGCAACAATTGTAAAATAATTTATTCTTTTTAAACCTTTAAAAGTAGTTTCACGTCTTGTAGGTATAATGTTTTTTTCCACTGTAGTAAAAGGGCCATCTACTTTGTTGGCTCTTCGAAGTTCAAAACCGGTGATAAGTTCATTTTCTTCTTCTTTAAATTCCCATTTTAAGATAGCTGTATTGTCATCTGGTATTTCTTTACTATAAATTCGAGGAGCAAAACCAAGTGCTTCAATGGCTCTGCCTTTTAATACTTGTGAAGCAGGACCAGTTTCTCCAAATGCGGTTTTACCTTTAATTTTATAATGAAACGTTGTGCCGTTAGGAATAGAATCTGTGTAGTACATAGAAATTGTAGAACCAACTCGATTGTCTGAAGCATTAAAAATTGGTCTTTTATTTTGTTGTTGATAAGTCGTGCCATCTTCCGAACGTTCTACAATATAACTGGTGTACAGGGTACTTAAAAGGTCATAATTCCAGCTTAATAGTACATTTCGGTCTTTAAATGCCCCGGTAAAACCTATAGGTACAGGTAGTGGTTCATAGAGTTCTACTCCTGCAAACGTACTTCCTTCATTAATAGCTGTTGTACTTTCAGGGGGTAATGCTACACGTATTCGGTAAACATATTTTTCTCCGGCTACAACAGTTTTATCTTCCAATGCCCATCCGGCAAGAAGCGCTCCTTGAAAATTTTGCTCTGCGGCTAAAAGGCCGAATGTAAATCGTTGTTCTATCTCATCATTAACTGCCATTATTTTGCCCATAGTGCCTTGACTTGGCGCTGTCGTTTTAAAAGAATTTCCAAATAACGCTTGTGCTAAAACCGCGATATTTTGATCTTGATTCGCCAATGTTTCCCATTCCATCAAAGGTCTTGGTTTTAACGGTGAGGCTGTTAGCATTTGTTTAATAATCGGCACTACCGCTTCTCCATTTCTAGAAATGGTTGAGCGTTCTACTAAAAACCCATATTCATTCGCTTTTTTCCATGCTAATGGTTGGTCCACAGCCCAGCGCAGCATAACTTTATCTTGTAGAGACCGTGTGATAACCTGTACCGAAGCCGTTTCTTGGGTCCAAGAAGTTGCAGTTACAAAGAAAACGATTATAAAAATGAGTTTTTTCAAAGTATTATAAATTAGTCGTTGTTATATTTTATTTCGTAGCCTCTTTGGTATAAGTTACCCGGTGTTCTATAAATTAATTGTGCCGGATACCCTTTATTTCTTCCTAAAGGAAGAGGAGGGAAAGAACTTTCAATTAAATATTTAAAAGAATCATAAAGTGTGGTATCCCCATCCGTTCTAGAATACCTATTGGCTATTTGCTGTCTCAAATAGATAAAATCAGTTTTGTATTGAAAAGGTAAATTATAAACGAAAGGAATTCTGTTTTTAACCCAATGCGAATTTGGGTTATTATCAATATGAGCAAGATATTCGTTTCCTATATAGAAAGACCGTTTTGGAGGTACACCTAAAATATCAGGATCACGATTTACTACAATTTCTCCATTTACTTCGTCTAAAGGGTACACGTCTTCATTGTACAGTAATGGCCCAATTTGGTCTTTATAATAGGAATCTTCTAAAATGGCTTCAGCATATATTAAAGGTTGATTTCCTGTATGTTGGTTGCCAATGATTTCCGTTTTATCTAAGTACTCGTAACTCCCTACTTGTAGAGATAACGAGTGTACATCTGGTATCACATTTATTTGTTCATTACCCGGAATGAATAAGATGTTAGTAAGATTATTAGTTACATGTAAAGCATTCACTTTATCACCAAAAGTTGCATATTTACTTGTTTTAAAATCATAATCGAAAATTGATTTTGGTGATCCATTTGAGACAGTTACATTTGCTGCCTTCTTATTAGATATAACGGCTGTTGCTGAGGTGTTTTGTATTTCCTGTGAATCTGAATTTGGATTGAACCAAGTTGTTTCACCGGCTTCTTCTCCAGATAGAACATTAGTTTCTTCTACAATGATTTCTGTAGGTGCATCTGCTCCTGGAGGATATACCACCAAATTTAAAAAATACGTTTTATCTAAGTCCAACTCATCAGGAATATCAAATAATACCATGCTATTTGCTATATCATATTGCATAGCAGTACGTACCCCATCGCCATATTCAGGCATAAATTCGGCACGCATTTCATAACCATCATCAAAGAGATCAGATTGGTGTTGAATCATTTTTACATAGCCCTTGTTATATTCTTTAGGGTGAAAAGACTGTTGATCTTTAACAGGATATACATAAGCTACATTTTCCCAAACAATATGATCAGGAGCCTCATCGGTCACAAATGTTGATTCTGCTCTTTCAATAACTGGTTCTCCATTTTCAATCATGGTTTGAAATGCACCGCCAATTTTTTCATCAAAACTAACTTCTACAACTACATTTACCTCTTTTTCGGATGGTAGGGTTGCTGTTGGTTTAAATGTTACGGCATCATTAGTATCGTTCCATTCTAATTCTCCATCAATCGCTTGACCTTCAGAAGTAACCGAGAAATTAGTAAGTTGAAGTTTAAATGTACGTGTCCCTCCTTCTAAATCTACTGTAAAGTCAGAATTTACCGCATAATTGAATACGGCCAGAGGAGCTGAGAAAACTGAGGCATCATCAGTATTGTCCCTAGGCGTTAAGTCAGATATCATTGGTACGCCTATAGTATTAGATATTCCTTCAAGTTCACATTCTTCCCCAAGTTCAACTTTCATTCGCATTCTACCTTTTACCAAACCACCTAAAATATTATAATACATACCTACGTAACCTTGTATATATACGGGGTTTGGAAATTGACCTCTAAGATTTGCCGCTACCCCTGCTTCGGCTATTTTAAACTTTCCTTTGATGAATGCGAGTTCTACATCTACTCCAAATTCACCGTATAAATAAGCATATACTTGTCCCATAGAATACCAACCATTATTACCAATAGGTCCAGGTCTTCCTACACATTTTGCATTAGGGTAATAGGCATGCATGACATCAAAACCGGCGCCTATTTCTACAGATGCATAAAACAAGCCCCAATCCCAAGCATATCCATAGCCGAAATTCATTCCAAAAGCAAATCCGTTACCTGCAGTTAATTGATTGTCTCTACGTTCTCCATTTAGCATGTCATCACCTAATATTTTTACGACTGTTGGGTGCGGATCTACTTGAGAAGGTAAATTGGTGCCGGTCATAAAATAGCCGCCTACCCTTACTTGTACACCAGAATTAAACAATAGGTCTATACGTTGCTGCGGTGTTCCTATATGAATATACCATTCATTAGGACTAGTATATATTTTTGCATAACCTGCTAGATTATCTTCACCACCGCCTTTTACAGCAGCTAAATCTAAATACAATTTAAACTCGCCTTCAAACGTATCATTCGTAAAGTCTCTCTCTATACCTACATAAACCCCAACTTTGCCAGATGCCGCAACATCGGTAACTGGTATAGATTCTTCAGCCACTGTTAGGTAGTTGCCATTGCTTTGATCGGCCACCAAATTGCTGTTTTCTTCAAGTGCCTGTCCCACTTTTGTAGCTGCAGCCCCTGTCTCAGCTAAACTACCTTTGTCACCACTTCCCATGACAGAGCCTTCACCCATGAAACCGATACGGTTAAGACCGCCATGAATGTTATATTCCATTTCTAAATAAGCCTTACAAGAAAATGATTTGGCATTTTGGGTTTCAATTTTTACACCTGCCCTAATCCCTAAACCAGTATTTGCATCTGGTATGTAGGTAGCAGTGCCAGGTTGAAATCCAGAAGCGTTGCCACCTGTTTTTCTCATTCTATTAGATATACCACCAACAAACGCTTTAAGTGGTAATTTAGAATTTCCGTTTTCTTCTACATTATCTGTCCAAACATCTACGGTCCAATACCTAAAGTCTGTTTTGCCAAATATTGCCCTACCCCCAACTTTAAATTTTGGGTTTTCAAATGTTGCAGATAAGGTACCATCAAAACCATCTCCATATACAGGGTCATCTTCCATTATTGCCAGAGAACCCTCTAAAGTAAAGTTACTTTTGGTGTATTTAATTTCGATACCATCTACCTTTACTCTCTCAAATTTCCATTCTTGAATTTGAGCGTCTTCATCTAATTTTCCTAAAACATCTAAACTTGTAGTTGCGTGAGAA
>NZ_JBDVOT010000067.1:0-5416 GCF_039968975.1 Maribacter sp.
TACTTTCCTCTAGATTGGTTAGTATTCAAGAATTTGGTATCAATGCCGCTATTGGTGTACTAGTAGCTTATATCACCGTTATTTTCTTAACCGGTTCTTTATTGATTTTTCTACCTGAAAAATCATTGATAGGTCGCAGAAGTATTTCTGAAAATTGGGTAAATTATTTATTAAAAGTAAACACGTTTACCAAAAACTTCCCCAAGTCTATCATAATAGGAACCGTTGTTTTTACAGCGCTTTGCGCATTAGGTATCTATATGATACAAACCAATCAGGAATTAAAGAATACCCTACCTGCAAAAAGTAAAATAGCCCAAGACTTTGATTACTTTCAAAATAATTTCTCTGGATTTAGACCATTGGAAATAGCGGTAATGAGCACTGAAGGCAATAAGGTTACAGATTTTAAAGTAGCGCAAGAAATAGAAAAGCTTCTGATTTATTTAAAAACCTTTGAAAGTATAGGTAACGTACAATCGTCCAATCTACCTTATAAAATTTTTAATAAAGCGAACAACCTTAATAGTGCCGCCTATTTTGCATTACCTAACAACGAAAAAACCTTTTTAAAATATCAAAAAGATACGCGTAAACTTGCTCGAAAGCAGTTAGCAAAATTTGTTAATGCAAACGAGACTGTTGCGCGTATAAACGGTAGATTACAAGATATAGGTACTGACAACCTTAAAATTGTTTACGACGATATCGATCATTTTGCCAAAACCAAATTAGATACTTCTCTTGTCGCAATAAAGGTGACCGGTAAAAGTATTCTACTAGACAAAAATTCTGAATATATTAGAAGTAGCCTATTAGAGGGGCTTCTTTACGGATTGTTGGTAATTGGGGTGATAATGGCCTTTGTTTTTAGAGATATCAAAATCTTTCTTATTTCTCTGGTACCTAACGTGCTACCCATACTATTTGCTGGCGGTATGCTTGGGTTTTTAGGAATTCCGCTTGAAGCTTCACTCTCTGTGGTATTCGCCATTGTATTTGGTATTGCCGTTGACGACACCATTCACTTTCTAGGAAAATATAAATTGGGAATTAGTCAAGGACTGGGTAAAGAAGCCGCTCTTGAAAAAACTTTTGCGCAAACAGGTAGAGCGCTGGTCATTACGACCATAATTCTTTTCTTCGGATTTATGGTGATGCTATTTTCTATTCATCAACCTAGCGTAACTATTGGGCTTATCATTAGTGTAACCTTAGTAACAGCATTGATACTAGATTTACTACTATTGCCTGTACTACTAAGAAAATTGATCTAGATAGTACTGTTGGTACGATTCAATGTCTTCTGCAAAGACCTGTAGGCAAAAATTGCTTTGCCAACCATTAAAATCATTAAGCTAATCCATAATGTAAAGAGTAGATATTCCATAACACTAATTGGTTTACTTGGTTACTATTAGTTCAGAATTTAAAGTTTCCGAAGACACTTTAAATGCATTTGGTCGATAAATATATGCATTTCATCTATACGCTTGTTAAAAAAAACCAAATTTTCGACGAAATGCGTAATAATAACAGCGCCACGACTTTAAATCGTGGCGCTGAAAAAAACAATCCAACCTAAAACAAACATGAAATGCTATTAATTGGGCAATTAATTACAAATCATGGACTTGCTTTTCCATACCAGGACCTAATTCATAAATAGCCCCTATTAATTCTCCTTTTAACTCCTTAACTATTTCTTCTTCTCCATTGGCTTTATATACTTCTGCTGCCTGATACAATAAAGCCGGTTCAAATGTTTTTCCATAAACGTAGGTGTTCATAATTTCCATTGCTTTCTCATTATCTCCGTTTTTTAAGTGACTGTAACCTAACCAACTATACGATTCAGGAGTAGGTCTATTAGCTACCTCTCGTTTTGCCAAAATCAAGGCACTATCATATTGCTTGGTTTCGCCAATGTATAAATCTAAATTGTATGCATTGTACATATCGCCATAGGCAGTATTCTTCACTCTGGTAAAATACTCGTCTAAATTCTTTGTGCGCACAACATCGTCACCTATATAATCTGCAATTTCAGCTTTCAACAAAAAATAATCTGGTGCAGAATAGTTTTTGGTCACCGAGTCTAAAATGCGAATTGCCTCTTCGGCATTTTTATCATTTGAAAAAACGATCCATGCAATTCCTTTTTTAGCATATGCATTATCAGTATCAATTTCTAAAGCCTTTAGATAGTGATGGTAAGAATCTTCTATTCTACCTGCATGACCGTAATAGTCGCCTAAATTGGTATAGCTCCACAACATTAAATCTTTATTCTTTGCGGTTTCAGCTTTTGTTTTAGCCTTCTCCATAAATTTTATGGTGGTATCTAAATCGCCCTTATAATCGTTCCATTTTGCTAAACGAATCATATAACCAAAATCTGACATGTTCTTTAAACTATCTAAATAGCTTTCTGCCAATTGATAATTACCTAATTCCATATGAACATCAAAATACAAGCTTTGTGTTTCACTTTTATCCCCGCCAATTGCCGCTGCATTATCCGCTAATTGCAATGCTTCTTTAAAGCGATGTTGAGATATATAATTTCTAGCCAAAGACCTATAAAAACCAGGTTTACCAATGTTGGCAATATCAACTGCTTTTTTCAAACTCCTTTCTGCCTTCTTTAAAAATTCAATATCACCAGTTTGTTGAAAGTACCTATTATACTCCCCGCCTACCACACCAAAGCTGGTTAGTTGCATACTATCTGGTCTTATTTTAGAGTTCCATAGGTCAAAATATTTTGAAGTTGTTCTAATCTCGTTAGCGACTAAAAACTTGTTGTAATCTTCTTTATTTGCAATTGCGTCCTGATTTTTGGTATCACATGATGACACCAGTACCACTACTATTAATAGCTTTAATAACTTCATAAGGTTGTTTTTTGTGGATTGTTTAAAATTAGGGGAGCTTTTCAACTCCCCCATTCCCTTTTCTTTTTCATAAACACTTAAGGGATGTGCCTACCGTACATATTAAACATACGTTTTAGACAATTTTTATTCAGGTGCGCCCAAGTATGGGAACGTTGTACCTACAGTAGCGGTTAGCCCAACGCCATCTGAGGTTAATCTTGGTAAATCTGCCATACCATCTCCATCGGTATCTTGACCACTAAAACGATCACCTTCCATACCACCAAATAATAATATCAATGAAACATCAATGACATCATCTTGTGGAGTTCTACCTGTCAATGCTACTTCATCACCATCTGGAACCAAAATTCTACCATCATCATCGGCATCTGCACCCGGGTTAAAGTAAGTAGTAGGTAAGTTTGGTGCCACCTCTAAAACATCTGCCGCCAAATAACCCGTTAATGTAGGGGCATCTAATCCTAAGATATTATTTTCATAATTTACAGCTGCAGGATCTGCTCCTAAAATATTTGCGTAAACATCATGATATGCTTCTAACCTTGCTTCAAAATCTGCTTGAAACGTAGCTGCCATTTCTGAAGGAATAGACACGTTATGAGCATCTTTTAAAGTACCATCTGCACTTAAAACGGTATTAATACCTGGTCTTCCCATAAAATCAACTTGTGCATACGTTCCCGTAAAATCTGGCGCCATTGCCTCTTCACAAGGGGTACATGTACCACCACAATCAACTCCTGTTTCATCACCGTTCATTATACCATCATCACATGTTGGTGTTATTACTACCGGTGTATTGTCATCATCATCGCTACAAGAAGCTAATGCTACTACTGCCATAAGAGACAAAAACGTATATTTTATATTTTTATATTTCATCATTATATTTTTAAGAAGTTATTATTGTTTTACGTTAGAAGTCACCCATGTTTTATATACCTCTAAACCAAGTGCATTCTGACCTGTTGTTGCACCTAAAAGGCTGTTAGGTAATTCTACTACAATTGACATAGTATTGGCACCATCAAAAGTATCAACGGCAGTTTCATCGTCGTCATCAGTAGAATTAGGATCACCAGCTGGTTTAAAACCTAAAGGCGCCGTACCACCTATTACTTCATTGAACTGAAAAAAGTCAAAGAAAAAAGCATCTTGTCTAGGACCTGCAAATAATGAAACTCCGCTATCCGTAGTCTCTACAATAGCAGTTTCAGCAGAAATATCAACTGAGCCTAATGGTGCATCTACCATAATAGAACCGTTTAACCCTGTTTCACTTGGTGTAACCGGACCAAAGAAATACATTTTACCATTTCTTGGTATTGCCTGTATTACCAAATCTTCTACCAAGTCGTTATCAGTATCGATATTGATTTCCAATAATACATTCTCATCGAACGTACCGTAAGCTAAATCTGGCAGTACATTAGATTGAAGGTCTACCGCAAAAACGGTGTTGTCTGAACCTTCTGTTGGCTCAAATGCATAAAAATCGGCAATATCTGCCGTGGTCCCCATAGCGCTAGGTGCATCAATATGATCTGCAGCCACTAAAAGAACTCCTACCAAGGCTAATGCCCCAAGTCCCATAAATAATTTTGATTTTTTCATTATCCTTTTTTTTAGATTAGAATCACCCTTACTTACGGAGTTAAAAACCGAGGGTTCATTTTTTCTAAAAAAAAATTAAATTTACTTTTCCGCTGTATCATAAGACCCAAAGAAAAACCTTGTTACAGCTTACTATGGAACTATTTATAAATAACTGTGAAGTAATAATTAGCTAACTTTGCAGTGTTAAATAATTAAGATATGAACCCGTCTTCCTCTGGTTGGATCGAGAAATATGGTTCGGTTGTTCAAAAACACCAACACGAATTTCCAACTTTTGAAGCCTTGTATGCTACGCTCAAAAAAAGCGGATTTGTATATGGACTGAATTCTGGTATTCCTGATTTTATTGAATTGGAGCATACCTTATCTGAAGACGAAAAAGCAAAAATTAATTTACTACATGCCCTATTCTTTACTTACCGAACCAAAGGTGGTGAAGATTATTCTATATTTATAGAACAGGTTTTTAAGTTCTACGAGATACTGAAAATAAGCCGAGCCGGATTTTTTGATAAATGGTTTACAGGAAGCAAAACGTCTGCTAAGCTTGAAAAACTGATGACGTCAAGAATTTATATTGAAGACAATATCATCAGTAAAACCTTTAATAGCCTTATTACCAATTCACTTCTATTTATAGATGTGCTACTTTTTAAACACTTTTTAAATAGCCATAACGATTTAAAGAAAAAAGCCGAAGAAATAGAATACCTAGCGATCAATATTACCTATGATGCGTTAAGTTCTAAGGAGTTGGACAGAAATGACAACAAACTTTCTCAACTGCTTGCTTCTTCTTTGACCTATATAAGTTGTGCAGAAAATAGCTTTGATGGTACTTACCGCAAAAGATTACTTGACAATAAAGACAATTGGGAAAACCGATATTTATTAGA
>NZ_JBDVOT010000068.1:0-9209 GCF_039968975.1 Maribacter sp.
TTTATCGGCATACATACCGTAGACCAAGCCTAATTCATTATCGTAGACATATTGTTCATCTTTACCAGCATCAAAGTTTACATTGAAGACATAAACTTTTATTCCCGCGTCTCTTAATTGCAACATCAATTTCTTTTGACTAGCTATTATTCTTCTAGATACCGCAACATGCTTCACGTTATTTACTTTAAGAAAGTTTACTTTATCTCCTTTAATGGCTAATAAAGGTTCTTGAGATATCATGGTATGTATGCCATGCTCAGATGCTTTTTCTACTGCCATTACGCTAAATAGTTCCATTATTAAACGGTCTCTATCAACATAGGCATTAGCAAAGGCAATTGGGTCGTTTACCTTATCTGTAATCAATGTAGCATCTGGATGATTTTTAAACCACGTATTAATGCCGTCCATATCTAATGTGGTATAATTACCATATATCTTTTGCTTCATAAATTGTGCATGCGTAGGGGGTAGGCTTCCAGTATAATCTGTAAATCGTGCCCACATGTTCCAATCATGTGCCGCTACTAATTTACCGTCTGATGTTTCTATGATATCCAATTCAAAATTTCGGAATCCTTTTTTATAATTTTCATCTAAGGCATTTTTAGAGTTGGTAGATTTTACATCGTTAATCTCTCCACCTGCATGGGCAATGTATCTATCTATACTAGATTCAAATTCATAAACTTCCCTTGGAAAGTAAATTTCCTTGTTACCATTAGTATTAGTAATGTCTATAGTTTCAGTAATCGAATTATCATTTACCTGTTCGGTGATAGTACCATTAATGTTATGCATGATGTAGGCTTGTCTTCCTTTCAAGCTACTTAATTGTATAAAGCCCAATGTGCTCAATTGTTTTTCATACCCAATTAATTGTGCTGCTGCAGAATCATGTGCCAATATTGCAAATACTGCCTTAGCATCTATCATTTTAGTAAGTATTTCTATAAATGCCTGAACATCTTCTTTGCTGCCGTAGGTATCAAAAGTCTTAAATTCAAACGTATTCTCTGCCTGTAGATGTATAATAGTTAATCCACGTTCTATAGCTTCGGTTTGTGATGCATAGGTAAACGTGCTACGTTCGTGTGTATTAAAACTATGACTGTTTAAAACTAAGGTTGTCGCTTCTAAATTTTTAGTGGAAGGTGAAATGAGATGTGTACCATTTGCCTTTGCCGGACTGCCAATAAAAAGGAGGATAACTAGTACTATAAATTTATAGCTTAAAAGAATAGGGGAGAATCTCTTCATCTAAAATTAGTTTTGAGCTTTATCGTTAAATATATGGCATATTAGGCAGAAAATAATTGTTTACTTTCGAATTAGCCACAAGCCAATTTTTTTGCTTTAATTTTTCTTTTTTAATATCATATCAAAAAAATTGGCGACTGTACAAATAGACTACAACTTTTGGATTAAGCGATAATTGCCCAATTTGCTATATATAGTGTTATGCACTGCCTTTATCCACTTATTATTTCCACAATTGTTTTATTCTGTTCCGAAATCAGATGAGCATCTTTTTCATTCACAAAGAAATTCGAGTTAGTCCAATTATTAAAATCTTTACCCATATCTGCTAAATAATATTGACCTGAAATTTCAAAGTCTATCATTGCTAATTGAAATTTATGGATGTTATTCAAATCTATTATTGTTTGATTAAAAAAATCTTTTAATGCGGGCGGACATTTAGGGTTTTCATCCCAAGTTTTATATTCTTCTCCGAATAGTTGTTCAATTGTTTCTGTATAAAAACATATATCAAACCAATTAAATCCAGTTTCAATTGGTTCGTCTTCGTGTATATTAAGTGTTTTAAACGGAATTGATACGTTCTTTAAATTTAAAACCCACTCGTGTTCAAAAGTCTCAATTTCTATATTTGTTAACTCAAAGTTTCTATCAAATGGACCATCAACATTTTTAAGCGATTTAATATATTCTGTGTATTTTTTTATTGGTTTCATATTCGAACTCGGACAAACTTGAATAGTCAATTCGTAAAATCCACCAACTCGTAAACCTTTATTCAAATAGATGTCTTTTATTTTAGTCACCATGTTTTTTTGGGTTTTGGACTTTATCAAAGTTATAAGAATTATAAATAAATGGGCTTACTATAAAAACGTAGATGTATGTAAGGTATTGTAAACATATGGTTTAATGTGTTTTGGAATTGGTATTCATTTTATGTTCAAGAAAGAATATAGTTTAGATAACCTTGATTTAAAGGCTATTTCATCTTTTTATAGATGCTTTTGCTACGTAACTGCCTGTAAATAAGTCGATTTTAAAATTTATATCGATAAAATACCAACAAACAGGTTGAAATACACTCTTGAAACCCCTATGAAACCTAGTATTCATAGCTTTTCAATCTTAAACAACACTTTTTTATATGTTTTACAACAGTTTTAAATTGGTTCACCACAATTTGTTGTCACACTCTTAACATCGGTATATATTTACTTCAAGATTTAATAACCCAAATCAAGATTAACTTTTAACCCTACAATATGCTTTACGACACTTACGGAGAAGAATACTTAGTTTTTCTTCAAGATTTAAACGAAATTCTTAGTATCAACGAATTAGCTGAGTTGGACTATATGTAACCCAAATTATAACCTAAATAAATAATCCCATGGCACATCAAAATCAAGATTTTTCATCGTATCAAAATTTTATTCAGGATCTTAATAGCATCTTGGTAAATTTCAATATCAACAAATTAACATATTCTTAGTGTTCCCAAACATTAGGTAAAAAGAAAGCGCCCGTTAAAAACGGGCGCTTTCTTTTTTTAAAACAATAATACTATTTAGCCTAAATACGTTTTAAGCAATTTGCTTCTAGAGGCATGACGTAATTTACGAATTGCCTTTTCACGAATTTGTCTAACACGTTCTCTTGTTAAATCGAACGTTTGACCAATTTCTGCTAAAGTCATTGATTGTTGATCACCAATACCATAATAAAGCTTTACAACATCTGCCTCTCTTGGAGATAATGTATCTAACGCTCTATTGATCTCAGTATTTAATGACTGCTGTAATAAAATATTATCTGGTCTTGGAGATTCACCTGAACGTAAAACGTCATATAGGTTAGAATCTTCGCCTTCACGTAAAGGTGCATCCATAGATACGTGTCTACCTGAATTCTTAAGTGATTGTTTCACTTCAGAAACCGTCATTTCTAATTCTTTTGCAATTTCTTCTGGAGAAGGCGGACGTTCGTGAGCCTGCTCTAAGTAAGAAAATGTCTTTTTAATTTTATTGATCGATCCAATTTTGTTCAATGGTAAACGAACAACTCTAGATTGTTCAGCTAAAGCTTGTAGTATAGATTGTCTGATCCACCAAACGGCATAGGATATAAACTTAAATCCTCTTGTTTCATCAAATCTTTTTGCTGCTTTAACTAAGCCTAAATTTCCTTCATTAATTAAATCAGGTAATTTAAGACCTTGATTTTGGTATTGTTTTGCTACGGAAACCACGAACCTTAAGTTCGCTGTCGTTAATTTTTCCAAAGCTGCTTGACTACCTTCTCGAATCTTCTGCGCTAATTCTACCTCTTCATTCGCTGTAATCAAATCAATTTTACTGATATCTTGCAAGTATTTATCTAAGGATTTCGATTCACGATTCGTTACCTGCTTGATAATCTTTAGTTGCCTCATATGTTTGTTTCGAATTTAGAAGTTGTACAAGTTTACAGTATAGTGCAATTAATTCAATTTTCCTAATGAATTAGACTATACTTCTACAGCATTTATTAGCTTTAACAAAGATTTAAGCTTTTAGGCGGTTGTTTTTGTAAAGCTTATTTTTGAATATAGACACTGAATTTTTATGAGTAAAAGGGCATTAAAAACTTATCTAACCAAGCTTCCTAAAAAGGCACTTGAAGAACAAATACTAGAGCTTTACGAAAAATTCCCTGCCGTAAAAACCTATTATGATTTCGCTTTTAACCCCAAAGAAGATAAGTTGGTTCAAGATGCCAAGGCAAAAATATCCAATGAATATTTTCCATTGAAGCGACGAAGACCAAAAGCAAGACGTTCTGTTGCTCAGAAATTTATAAAGCATTTTATTAGGTTAGGGGTAGACCCTCACTTAATTGCAGATGTTATGTGCTATAATTTAGAAATTGCACAAACGTTCTCTATGGAGAAAAATGTGCCCGATTCTTTTTATAGAAGTATGCTCAATTCATTTAATGAAGTTATTCAGTTTACTACCGTTCAAGGAGTTTTCCCCGAATTCAGAGAGCGTATCCTAAAAATTTACACAGAAACCCAAAATCAAAAGTGGCTTTTTGAAGATGAATTCTCAAAGGCATTAGATATTATAGATTAACATATGGCAATAGTAGTTATAAGACAAGACAATAAAATTGAACTTTGGAAAAATGCATTACAGAATGCTGATAAGACTATAAAAGTATACAGCTATCTAGAAGACCACCCAAAAGAGGACATCACCATGGCGGTGATATGGAAACATCCTAGAGGTTCATTGTCCAGTTATCCTAATCTAAAATGTATAGCTTCGGCAGGCGCTGGTGTTGATTATATTTTTGAAGACGATACGCGCCCCAAAAACATTCCTATTACCCGTATTGTAGATCCATACCTTGCCGGTGATATGTCTGAACATGTGTTGGCGGTAATTTTAGCACATCTTAAAAACTTAAATACTTATAAATTAGATCAAGTAGCTAATGTTTGGGAGCCTAAAGATTATCTGAGAATTAAAGATGTTACTGTTGGTATTTTAGGTCTGGGAGAATTAGGTTCGCTTACGGCAAGCGATCTTTCCTCATGTAAGTTCAATGTACAGGGTTGGAGTAGAAGTAAAAAATCAATAGCAGGTGTAAAAACATTTTCTGGAGCAGAGGAACAAAAAGAATTTCTAAAATCTACTGATGTACTGGTGTGTCTTTTACCGTTAACCCCGGCAACAGAAGGTATTTTAAATAAAGAGCTTTTATCTCAGCTTCCTAAGAATGCATATGTCATTAATGTTGCCCGTGGTGGCCATATGGTTGATGATGATTTAATTGCTTTGTTAGATTCGCATCATTTATCCGGGGCTTGCCTAGATGTGTACCATACAGAACCATTACCTAAAAGTCATCCGTTCTGGAATCATAAAAAGGTACATATGACGCCACATTACGCTAGTGTTTCAGATACCAGTTCTGTAATTCCGCAGATAGTTGAAAATTATAAAAGGTTGACTACTGGAGAAAAATTGCAAAATCTAGTAGATTCTGACAAGGGATACTAAAATTGTTTTTTCAAGATTTTTATTTTTTAGACCCATAAAAATCTCATAATTTTATAAGGTTTTTGCATTATTAATATAAATAAACGCCTACAAACCTTTTGAAGCTACAAAACGATATTACTGAGAAAACCCTGTACGATTATCAAGAGGCAGATCTTCATTCTATTTTTAAATATTTAGAAGAGAATGGCGATAATTCTAACCTTCTTTACCAATTACCAACCGGTGGTGGTAAAACAGTAGTGTTTTCTGAAATAGCCAAACGCTATATTGCAAAGACCAATAAAAAGGTCATTGTTCTTACGCACCGTATAGAATTAAGTCAGCAGACTTCTAGAATGCTGAACGGTTTTGGTGTAAAGAACAAGATTATCAATAGCGAAGTTAAAGAATGGCAAGACCAAGACGAGTTTATGTGTTTTGTAGCCATGGTAGAAACGCTTAATAATAGGTTACAAGAAGAAAAGGTAGAAATCAATAATATAGGTCTTATTATTATTGATGAGGCACATTACAACTCATTCCGCAAACTTTTTAAATTCTTTGAGAACTCCGTAATCTTAGGGGTTACCGCAACTCCGTTGAGTTCCAATATTAAACTTCCCATGAAAGACAACTATAAAAAGTTGATTGTGGGCGAGTCTATTGAATCATTGATTCAGAAAAAGTTTCTGGCAAAGGCGAACATGTATAATTATGATGTAAGCCTACAAAGTTTAAAACTAGGTATTAGTGGTGATTATACGGTAAAGTCTTCAGATGAGCTTTACGGTAATCACAGTATGCTGAACAAGTTGGTTTCTGCATACAACGAAATAGCAAAAGGTACCAAGACCTTAATTTTTAATAATGGTATTAATACGTCTAGATACGTTTGTGAAACCTTTAGAAAAGCCGGTTATAACATTCGTCATCTAGATAATAAGAATAACGCCGCAGAGCGAAAAGAGATACTCAAGTGGTTTAAAGAAACGCCCGATGCCATTCTTACTTCGGTAAGTATATTGACCACCGGTTTTGATGAACCTAGTGTAGAGACCATTATTCTTAATCGTGCTACACGTTCGCTTACCCTTTATTTTCAGATGATCGGTCGTGGATCTAGATACCTTCCTCATAAAGAAGAATTCAATGTTATTGATATGGGGAACAATGTTGCCCGTTTTGGATTATGGAATGCCGGGATTGATTGGCAAGAGATTTTTCATTTTCCAGATTTCTATTTAGAGAATATCAAGAACGATGAAGAGATCGAACGTGAGTTTGTTTATGAAATGCCTGCAGATTTGCGTGCCGAATTTGCAAACTCTACCGATATAGATTTTGATATTAAAGAAGAATACAAGAAAAGCTTTGCCAACGGAGAAAAATCTAAACTGGTGTTGGAAAAAAGTATAGAACAGCATGCAAAAATTTGTGTAGAGAATTCTGAAGATGTTTTTGATGCCCGTATTCTAGCCAAAAAATTGAAGGAAGAAATCAAATATCGTGTTCGTCAATATTCCTACTGTATTATGAACAATACCAAGAACTACAAAGAATGGTTAGAGGAAGATTATGAGCGGAAATTACGTTCTAAGATTTCTAAGCTGTTCGCTGCCAAAATGTGATTTTTACTAGGGATTAGGTATTCAGAATTATCTCTTATCTGGTTATCAATTCTGTATTCTAATGAGGTCTTTATTATCTAATTTTGAAAAATAGACAAGGCGTTATCTAAATCGCCAGAAGTTGGTTAAATTCATGAGCTTGAATCACTAGAACGCTCTCAAACTAATGAAAAACAACTTACTCCCCTATATTCTTGTTCTAACAATTATCTTTTATGGCATTACCGGATATCATTTTTTAACAGGCTGGCATCCTCTTGTAATGATGTGTATTGCCATTATTATAGGTTTACTTATCAATTTAATAATTTACGGTCTCCTAACTGTTATTGGTAAGGCATTGGGAACTATTCCGTTGAAATCTACAACGGCTATACTTAGTACTATTGGTGTTTTAACCATCTTAAAATATTTTGGTTTTGGCTGGCCAACATTGTTTTATAGTGCCATCATAGCAATGGGTATGGTATTTTGCATTGCCTTATACAGGTATCAACTAAAACGAAACGTCTTTTCAAGTTTTTTCCTTTTCATCACCTTTATTGGTGTAGGGTATACATTCTATACCTTGTCAAATGATGGTACAGATCCGTACGAAAAGGAAACACCAATTGCTTTTGCAGAACAGAGTCAGTCGTTACTTCCAGAAGTGTCGTTCAATAATCCAGCTGCAGTAGGTCCTTATACCGTGAAAACATTTACCTATGGTAGTGGTACAGATGAGCAACGAGAAGAATTTTCAACAGGAGTAGCCTTTAAAACCAATGCTGTAGATGGCACATGGTTGATTCCTGATTGGAAGGATAAAAAGAAAAAATGGCGCGAACAATATTGGGGTTTTGGGGCTAAAAACTTTCCTTTAAATGGTAGGGTATATATGCCAGAGGGCGACGGACCTTTTCCTTTGACCTTAATTGTACATGGCAATCACAGCATGATAGATTACTCTGATGACGGCTATGGCTATTTGGGTAGTTTATTGGCAAGTAGGGGAATTATAGCTGTTTCTGTAGATGAGAATTTTCTGAACGGTCATTGGTCTGGAGATTTTAGGGGAAAAGAAATGCCTGCCCGTGCCTGGTTGTTGTTAAAGCATTTAGAGCAGTGGAGAAATTGGAATGGTGAAGTAGGGCATGAGCTTTCCAATAAAGTAGATATGGATAATATTATGCTCGTTGGGCATTCTCGTGGCGGTGAAGCGGTTTCTATTGCGGCAACCTATAATCCGCTACCTTATTTTCCTGATCAGGCTAAAGAGAAATTCAATTT
Source organism: Maribacter sp. (assembly GCF_039968975.1). Taxonomy (GTDB): domain Bacteria; phylum Bacteroidota; class Bacteroidia; order Flavobacteriales; family Flavobacteriaceae; genus Maribacter. The sequence continues at coordinate 8,195 of NZ_JBDVOT010000068.1, forward strand.
TAATTTTAATATCAAAGGAGTCGTGGCTCTTGCGCCAACTGATTATAGGTATGATCGTAAAATAGTATTGAAAAACATCAATTTTTTGAGCATACAAGGTTCTTATGATGCTGATGAAGTTAGTTTTTGGGGCATGAGACCTTATCGCCGTTTGCAGTACACAGATTCTATTTCTCGATTTAAATCGGGTGTATATATTCATCATGCCAATCATGGACAGTTCAATGCTACTTGGGGAAACTCAGATTTTGGAGCTCCGTCTAAATGGTTATTGAATTTGCAACCCTTACTAAAAGAAGAAGAACAGCAAGAAGCTGCCAAAGTATTTATCAGCGCGTTTGCAGAGGCTTCTTTAAAAAACAATCAAGAATACCGTTCTATTTTTAAGAACGTCGCTAGTGCCAAAAAATGGTTGCCTGTAGAGCATTATCTAACTTCTTTTGAAGCTTCTAATTTTCATACCATTGCTGATTTTGAAGAAGATATAGATGTTACTACGGCAAAAGATAGTACGCAGATAACAGCTACGAATATGGCACTTTGGAAAGAGCAGAACTTACCGACGCGTGACAAAGGGAGCCAAGAAAATAATGCAGTTATTTTAGGCTGGGATTATGAGAATTCAAATTTGTCTACGGATAAAGCTGTTTATGATGTTAAGCTATCTAAGCAAGATTCACTTCTTATTTCAGCAAACGCCAGTTTACAATTTACTCTTGGGGCAGGCGACCATGAGTGGTTAGATGTTAATTTGACGGAAGAACAAAAGGAAGCGAATAAGAATGACGAGCCAAGAGAAGTTCCTCAATTAGATTTTACCATTCAGCTAACAGATGAATTTGGACAGACCAGTGCCATAAAAGTGAGCGATATAAAAGGTATTACCAAGCCGTTGAAAACCAGATTTACCAAGTTTAAGTTTTTAGATAAAGATATGATCGGTGATGATTGGGAGGTGCAATTGCAAACCTATCATTTTCCTATGGAAGTATTTACAAATAAGAATCCGGAATTT
>NZ_JBDVOT010000069.1:0-18981 GCF_039968975.1 Maribacter sp.
ACCAATGAAGCAACACCACAACCAATCACTGGTGATGCAACCATTGATAATGCAGGGATTTTAACGATTTCAGCAGATGCAATTGAAAATACGATGATTGCGGCTAATGTTGCTGGAAATGGACTTGTTCAAAATGCAACTTCAGGAGCATTGGATATTATCCCGGGAACTACAAATAATCAAATTCTGAAGTGGAACGACGTAACATCAACTTGGGATTTAGGAACGGATAATGGTAACGTACCTAATGCGATAGCAGGAACAATTCTTTTTTCTGATGGTTCAAATGCCATTGAAGTTGACGAAACTGAATTATTTTGGGATAACACATTAAATCGACTTGGAATTGGAACCAATAATCCACGAAATAAATTGGAAGTAACAGGAGAGGTCAGATCTCAAGGATATTCAAATTCCAACGGTACCCCAGGCGAACCATCATATAGCTTTACAAATGATACGGACACTGGTATGTTTAGAGGTGTAGCCGGTGGCGGAAATGCCCCAGTCAACTGGCTAAGGCTTGCCACTGGAGGAACTGAGGCTATCACAATAAATCCTTCACAATTTGTTGGAATTGGTCCAGATTTTGCAACAGGAACAACAATCGACTCAAGACTTCACGTTGATGGCGACATCAGGGCAGAAGGAGCAATAACTGCTTCGGGAACATTAACAACCGTACCCGATTACGTATTCCAAAAATATTTCTTAGGTAGTTCCATTTTAAACGCTGATTATGAGTTTCAAAGTTTAGCTAAAGTTGAAGCCTTTGTTAAAGAGAACAATCACTTACCCGGTATCAAATCTGCAGCAGCAATTAAAGAGCAAGGTTTTTGGGATTTAGGTGAAGCATCTAGAGTAAACCTAGAAAAAATAGAAGAACTATTTTTGCACACCATTGAGCAAGAAAAGAAAATCAAAGAATTACAGAGCGCCAATACTAACATGAGTACAGAATTAGAGGCTTTAAAAGCGCAAATGGCAGAGATTAAAACCATGTTATTAGAAAAGCAGAACAACTAATGAAAACATACACACACATATTTTTCTTACTGTTTGCGGTAACTGTTTCTGCCCAAACAGCACTATATAATAACGGCAACTTACGTATTCACCAAGGTGGGCAAATTGGTTTTCACACCAACCTCATTAATGAATCGCCTATGGACAACAATCTTGGGCTTGCAGGTTTCTATGGTTCTGAGCTTATAACAGTTTCGGGCACTGTTACTCCGCAGTTTCATGATATGGAAATTGCTTTAGAAAACAATATGCAGCTAAATCTTGGTATGGATAATACCAATAACACCAATTTCATTTTTGGTAGCATTCTCACTCCTACCGCACAACCAGACATTTTTTACAATTTCGTAGATAATTCATTTTATAGTGGCGAAAATGATTTTAGTAAAATTGAAGGCTATGCAGCAATTACCAATCAGCAGAATTTTGGTTTCCCAGTAGGTGATGTGCAGTATTTAAGACCACTCATCATCAATTCAGAAAGCGTTAACCTATTTGCAAAATGCGCCTATTATTATGAAAGTCCCAATAACGCACCCGCACCACTTACTTCGTACAATACCAATGCAACAGATTTAGATGTAGAACTGGTTAATACATTCGAGTTTTGGAGACTAGAAGGCACTGTTCCTTCAACGGTTACGCTAAGCTGGAATGTTCGCAGCACCGTAGAAAGTTTAACAGATAATGTTGATGAAGTTATACCCGTAGGTTTTAGCAAAGCATCACAACAATGGGTAAATTTAGTAGGTAGTGTACCTGTAGGCACCTTATCCGAAGGGTTTGTAACTACAGAGTCATTTATACCAGATGATTACGAAGCCATTACACTTGGATCTTCTAAAACTCCGTTTGAACCTTTAGCTAGAGATGTTCTTTTTATAGACAATTTCTTTGTTTCCGTAAACGGAGACGGTGTTAATGACAATTTTTACATAGAAGAACTAGAAGAATACGACAGTAACTTTCTACAGATCTATGACCGCTACGGACTAAAAGTTTTTGAAAAAACAGACTATCTAGATGAATTTATCGGGTTTTCCAACCAAGATAATGTACCGTTTGGAGAAGCAGAAGGTTTACCTACCGGTGTTTATTTTTATACCATTTACATTCCTGAAGATGATTTAAATTATCAAGGATTTTTATACTTGACCAGGTAAGCATATTTCAAATAAAACTTTTATCGGAAATTTCTATTGTTACACATCATTGTAATATCATTTTTAGAGTTAATATCAATAAATGAATTTCATGGTAAGTTTCATTTTTTTAACGAAGAATATGTATCATAAAATCTATTAAGATCAATATTCATTATTTTTACTTCATATTGCATGATTTACAACTTTCAAAAGTTTTTATCTTTTAGAATAGTTTGGCAAATCTTTTGCATTTAAAAACACAACATACAATTATGCAGAGAAGAACATTTATCAATAGAAGTAGTTCGGCAGCTTTAGCCCTTACCCTTGCGCCTAATCTCTTTATTCAAGAAGAAACCGAGTACGGTATTTTAGAACTTATGGGTAAAGAAGATATTAAGTTGTACGGCAAAGGCATTAACCTTCGAAAAGAAGCCCATGATGCTTTTCTTGAGATGAAGAAAGCTGCCTATAAAGATGGTATTGACCTAAAAATAGTATCAAGTTTCAGAAGTTATGATAGACAAGCTGCTATTTTTGAGCGTAAGTATTTAAAATATACAGACGATGATGGCATGAATCCTACAGATGCAATCAACAAAATCATAGAATACTCTACCATACCTGGTACTAGCAGACACCACTGGGGTACTGACATTGACGTATTAGATGGCTATAGAAAAGTAAATGGTGATGTTTTGGTTCCTCACAAATACGAAGGCGATGGTCCTTATGTAGACTTTAAAAAATGGATGGACGAAAATTCTGAAACTTACGGTTTCTTTCTAGTTTATACGGATGAACCAAAAAGAAGAGGTTTTAAATATGAACCATGGCATTACAGCTACGCCCCTTTATCAATACCAATGCTTGAACAATTTAGAAGCAAAAACGTCGCTTCAATTATAATTAGAGAAGATTATTACGGGGCAGAACATTTTACAATGAACTTTTTAAAATCCTACATTCAAAATAATATATTAGACATCAATAGAAATTTGTTATAAGCATTTTGTACATTACAACCTGTACCATAACACATTACCATGAGCAGAGGAAGTTGGAAAATTAGAATATTTATTGGTTTGGCCATTGTTGCCTTTGCATTTATACAAAAATGCAGCAATACCGAAGAGAACCCTTACACAGGTCGCTCACAACATATTACCATGTCTTCTGATCAAGAAATTGCCATTGGTTTACAAAGTGCTCCAGAAATGGCACAGCAACATGGCGGGCTTTACCCTGACCAACGGTTGCAGGCTTTTGTAGAATCTGTAGGCAATAAATTAGTGCAAAATAGTATTGCAAGAGAAACTCCATATCAGTATGATTTTCATTTACTGGCTGATGACCAGACTATAAATGCGTTTGCTTTACCTGGCGGACAATGCTTTATTACTTACGCCTTATTTTCTCAACTGAACGAAGCTCAATTAGCAGGAGTTCTTGGTCATGAAATAGGTCATGTCATAGGTAGACATTCAGCAGAAAGAATAGCAGACAGCCAAACATGGCAAACCGCTACCATGGGAGCTACCGTAGGTGCTGGAGACATGGGTAGTATTTTAGGAAGTATAGGTCAGAATACTTTATTAAAAAATGGTCGTGGTGACGAATTGGAAAGTGATGAACTAGGCGTTTTATTTATGATTCAATCTGGTTATGACCCTTATGAAATGATTAAGGTAATGGAAATTTTAAAAGCCGCTGGTGGACCCAATCGTACTCCTGAGTTTCAGAGCACCCACCCTGACCCAGAAAATAGAATTGAAAAAATAAAAGAAGCGATAAACAAATACCAAAACCAAGGTTAATCGGTTTTTTTGTACAGTTGGTCTAGATGACTATACGCGGCACTTATATTTATGTACATTTGGCGGAGTCCCAAGCTTATTTTACCATTTATAATTTGCCTTTATAGCTATGATTTAATCATAGAAGAACACTATAATGGGAACAATTACACATTTCAGAAACTTATACGTGCAGGCGTTTGAAAACTGTAGACCAATGATATTGGTTACATTTTTAAAAGTCTACTCTGTATTTTGTGCCCTAATGATATTTTCGGCACTGTATGCATTTGTTGTCAGAGCAGCAAATGGATTTGATTTTTAATGCGTTTTACTCTTTTACCTGAACACTATTTGGAGTAGGATTATTAGTAAAAAAAAAAAGACCCATTGAAATTTCAATGGGTCTTTTTTTTTGTTTGTTCTTTAAATTAAGAATCTTGCTTAATCACATTTAATACATCTTCTGCATTAGACATCTTAGCATAATCTTTAGCAGTATAACCTTGGTCGCTTTTAATATTTAAATTAGCACCATTTAATAATAACACTCTCAACACTTCTGCCTTATTATATCTGGCAGCGTACATTGCAGGTGTTAACCCTAAAGACTTTTCGTTTAATTCTTCGCCTATAGCGATAAGACTTCTTACTTGGTCAACATCTCCTTTCATTACCGCCTTGCACAATGAACTAATTTCATCATTGACCGAAACAGCTGTTGATTCGTTTAAATTGATAAGATTAGCATTATTTGCATAAACCCCTGTTAATGTAAATACGCTAATCAATAATAAAATTGAAATTGAATTTTTCATAATTTTTATGTTGTTTTTAGTTATGATTTTATTGATAACGCAAATTTACACATCTAATTATGTAAATTATATGATTTAAGAAATAAATAGTAAATATTTAACAATTACTAAACATAAAGAAACCCTACAACCAGATTTACGTGTAATTTGGGCTATAGGGTTATGGTCTTACCAGTATGAATCTTTTAAAACTTACTCAACTTCCTACTGAGGTTTCTATCAATTCTAAAGCTTCGGCAGCATTAGATAATTCAGCATAACGTTTTGCTGTATGCCCTTGACTGCTTTGCATCTTCAAATCAGCTCCATTTTTAATCAAAAGCTGTAAAACTTCAACTTTATTGTATCGCGCAGCAAACATTGCAGGTGTCATTCCCAAAGATTTTTGATTTACATCTTCCCCTAAATCTATTAAACGACTCACGGTTTCCAAATCGCCCTTTATAACCGCCTTACAAAATGAGCTAATATCTACTCTAGACACGAAATCAATATTCGTTGTTGTTGAAAGATTTGTCTTTTCTGCTGCCATTACTGTAGTTCCCATGGTAAGAGCTACCATAGATAATGTTAGAATTACTTTTTTCATGATGATTGATTTTAATTGATGAGTACAATAGTGTACATTTAAAAGACTCTAGTTAGCAGCAATTGTTTCATCCTTTAACAATGTTATAACTAAAATTTAACAAACAAATCTTCACCCAAATTGAAAAAATGTTGCGTTATGCCTTCAAATTAAAAAAGGTAGGTCATCTAGTAGCTTAACTAGGTAGAACATAGTATTTTTGTACTCCTAAAACCTTAAGAAGATGAACAAAAAAGTAATCTTAATGATATTAGATGGCTGGGGTAAATCTCCTAACCCATCAGTATCTGCCGTAGATAAAGCTAATACTCCGTTTATAGACAGTTTATATACCAAATACGCTAACTCTAACCTCCTTACAGATGGTATGAATGTAGGATTGCCTGAAGGACAAATGGGCAATAGCGAAGTAGGTCATATGAATTTAGGTGCCGGTAGAATCGTATACCAAGATTTAGCTAAGATCAACAAAGCGGTTAAGGAGAATACTTTAAGTTCAGAACCTGTTCTAAAAGATGCTTTTGAATATGCTAAAAAGAACAATAAAGATGTTCATTTTTTAGGTCTTTTAAGTGACGGTGGTGTTCATAGCCATACTAATCATATTAAAGGATTGATTTCTGCTGGTAAAGAATCTGGAGTTGAGAACATGTATTTACATGCATTTACAGATGGTAGAGATGTTGACCCTAAAAGTGGAAAAGGTTTTTTAGAGGATATTGTACACTATAGTGCTGATAAAAATACTAAACTAGCTACCGTTATAGGTCGATATTACGCAATGGATCGTGATAAAAGATGGGAACGAGTTAAAGAAGCCTATGATGTTATTGTAAATGCAGAAGGTGAAAAATCTACTGACATTGGCAAAACTATTCAAAAAAGTTACGATGCCGACATTACAGATGAGTTTATAAAACCCATTGTCATGACCAATACAGATGGTACACCTGTAGCATCTGTAAAAGAAGACGATGTTGTTATCTTTTTTAACTTTAGAACGGATCGTGGTAGAGAATTAACACAGGTATTAAGTCAAGTTGACATGCATGAACAAAACATGCATAAACTTAACTTGTATTATGTTACACTAACTAATTATGACGAGTCTTACAACAACGTTCACGTTGTTTACAATAAAGATAATATTGTTGAAACCTTAGGTGAGGTTTTAGCGAATGCAGGTAAAAAACAAATACGTATTGCCGAAACAGAAAAGTACCCGCACGTTACTTTCTTTTTTAACGGTGGTAGAGAAGTTCCTTTTGAAGGCGAATCTCGTATTTTATGTCCGTCGCCAAAAGTTGCCACTTACGACCTTCAACCAGAAATGAGTGCATATGAAATTAGAGATAAAATCATACCTGAAATTCAAAAAGGAGACGTTGATTTTGTTTGTTTAAACTTCGCAAACCCTGACATGGTAGGTCATACAGGTGTTATGGAAGCTGCTATAAAAGCTTGCGAAACGGTAGATGAATGCGCTAAGGACGTTATCACTGCCGCTATAGAAAAAGGTTACTCTGTAATCGTTATTGCCGATCATGGTAATTGTGAAACAATGGTCAATGAAGATGGTACGCCAAATACGGCACACACCACCAACCCTGTTCCATTAATTTTAGTTGATAAAGATATTCACCAAATTAAAGATGGTGTTTTAGGAGATATAGCACCAACTATCTTAAAATTAATGGGTGTAGAAAAATCGGAATTTATGACCCAAAATTCATTGGTGTAAATTTTAGACTCATTTTTAAGGATAATATTTTATGATAAAAATAAAAACAGCCGAAGAGATTGAATTAATGCGTGAAAGCGCATTAATCGTTTCTAAAACATTAGGAATGATAGCCTCTGAGGTAAAACCAGGAGTTACCACACTCCGATTAGACGCTTTGGCTGAAACATTTATTCGCGACCATGGTGCCGTACCAGGTTTTTTGGGACTGTATGATTTTCCAAATTCTCTATGTATGAGCCCTAACGCTCAAGTAGTACATGGTATTCCAAATAACACACCTTTAGTTGAGGGTGATATTATTTCAATTGATTGTGGAGCTCTAAAAAATGAATTTTATGGAGATCATGCCTATACTTTTGAAGTAGGTGAAGTAAGTCCTGAAATCAAAAAATTATTAGAGGTTACTAAAAAATCTTTATATATTGGCATACGCGAATTTAAAGCAGGTAATCGTGTGGGAGATGTTGGGTATGCTATTCAAAAATTCACCGAAGATCACGGCTATGGTGTTGTTCGTGAATTAGTAGGTCATGGTCTAGGCAGAAAAATGCATGAAGGTCCTGAAATGCCAAATTACGGTAGACGCGGTAGAGGCAAGAAATTTGCTGAAGGAATGACCGTTGCCATTGAACCAATGACCAACATGGGAACTAAGAATATAAAACAACTTAAAGATGGTTGGACAATTCTTACGGCAGACGGCAAACCTAGTGCTCATTTTGAACATGATGTTGCTATAGTAAATGGAAAACCAGAATTACTTTCAACTTTTAAATATATTTATGAAGCTTTAGGTATCGTTAGTGACGAGGAAGATGAATTTACTTCATCTACCCTTAAAAGTTAGAAAATACAGATGAAGAAAATTTTTAAATTTTTTCTTAACCTTGTTCCAAGGCCTGTATTAATTTCACTTAGCTATCTGGTCAAACCTTTTTTTAAAGCATATTACAGAGGCAACACGTATGAAGACCCTATTGACGGGAATACTTTTAGAAGCTTTTTACCTTACGGGTATGAAAGTCCTAGAGAAAATGTACTTTCCCCCTCTACCCTATCTTTAGAACGTCATCGTTTACTGTGGTTATTCTTAAAAGATAAAACAGATTTTTTCACGGCCAATCTACATGTGTTGCATTTTGCACCAGAACAAGCTTTCTATAAAAGATTTAGAAAACTAAGCAATCTAAATTACGTCACCACAGATTTAAATTCACCTTTAGCAGACGTTAAAGCAGATATATGCAACCTTCCTTTTGAGGATAATAAATTTGATGTCATTTTATGTAATCACGTTTTAGAGCACATTCCAGATGACACTAAAGCAATGTCTGAACTATATCGTATTCTTAAACCTGGCGGATGGGGTATTTTTCAAATTCCTCAAGACCTAAGCCGGGAAGAAACTTTTGAAGACGATAGTATAACCGATAAGGTAGAGCGCGCCAAAATATTCGGTCAATACGATCATGTGCGTATTTACGGTAGAGACTATTTCAACAAACTAAGAAGCATAGGGTTTGAGGTAGAAGAAATAGATTTCACAAAACTATTAAATCAAGAGGAAATCAATAGATACCGTTTAGCACCTGGTGAGATTATCCCCCTAGTGAAGAAATAATTAATCTACCACAAGTGTCTTAAACCCTTGAGTTAAATATTCCCGCGTATTTCCATTCTCATCTAAATAAATAATGTAAGCCTCTAACCTTTTATTTTTACTAATAAGCCTAAAGGCTTCATCTATATCCATAGCCATAAAAGCCGTTGCATATGCATCTGCAGTTGCACAGTTATCAGCTAAAATGGTTACAGCAAGTGTGTTTGACAATTGCGTAAATCCAGTTTTCGGATTAACGGTATGAACAAATTTCTTACCTGTTTCTTCGTCTATTCTAAACTTTCTATAATTACCCGAAGAAGCTAATGCCCTATCGTTTAAATTAATCAATATTTTGCTAGACCTATTTACTTGCATTTGAGGGTCATCTATACCTACTACCCAAGATTTATTTTTGATGGTATTTTTACCCTTTGCCACTAATTCTCCCCCTACTTCTATTAGGTAATTATCAATACCTTTAGCGTCTAACATGGCTGCAAGTCTGTCTATTGAATACCCTTTTGCAATGGCATTAAAATCTAAATAGATGTTTGGGTTTGTTTTTATTAAATGATTGTTATCATCTAATGTAATTTTATCCAGACCAACGAAATTCAACAAACTATCTATTTTTAGACTATCCATTGAAATTTTTTGCTCAGGACCAAATCCCCAAGCATTTACAAGAGTACCAACTGTAGGGTCAAAGAATCCATTGGTTTCTTGGTGTATAGTTTTAGACAGATCAAACACCTCCTTAAACATCTTATCTACTATTACCGTACTATCACCATTATTTATTCTAGAAATATCAGATTCAGGTATATAGGTAGATAAAGAATGATTGATTACCGCAAAAACAGAATCTATATCTTGTTGTAAATCCATTTTATCAGGAGTAATTGAAATGATGCTGTAAGAAGTACCTAAAGCACCACCTGCATTTTCATTTCTAACTCCATTACTATTCTCCTTACATGATTGAAACAAACCAATCGCCAAAAACATCACTATAATATATCTCCTCATATCTCTACTAAACCATCATAATCAACAATATATTCCTCATCTAAATAAACTGGCAAATTATGGTCAGTAGCATTGACCAACCCTACACCAGCATAAAATGTAGTAGCTTCAAATTTTATGGCGTGATCCTTCATTTTTTTTAGATCCGACATAAAAAAATCCATATCCTTTGGGTCGCCAGGGTATTCAATTGCCTTAACGACTACAAAGCGCATTTTTTTATCTTTTGTACAGACAAACTGTGGGTTTTTACGTAATTCACTATTTACGGCTAAAAATTCAAAACCTGCTTCCTCTAACTGCTTACCAACAATATTCATTGCCAAGTTATGAAGTTCTTGTTCTGTTAATACATGCATGCTAACTATTTTTTATAAAAAAACCGATACATTACATATCGGTTAGTTTTTATGAATTCTAAGACTTAATAAGGTTTACCCTCCAAAGTCGTCAAAACGTATATGCTCATCTGGGATACCGAAATCTTCACCCATTTTCTGAACTGCCTTGTTCATTAATGGCGGACCACAGAAATAAAGTTCAATATCTTCAGGAGACTCATGAAGGCTTAAATAATTATCAATTACACAATTGTGTATGAAACCAACAAAACCATCACCAGGAGCGTCTATATTCTCTTTCACCTTCCAATTATCTTCTTCTTGAGGCTCTGAAAGTGCCAAATAGAATTTAAAATTAGGAAATTCTTCTTCTAATTTATAAAAGTGATCTAGGTAGAATAATTCTCTTTTTGAACGACCACCGTACCAATAGGTCACTTTACGATCAGTTTTCAATGTTTTGAAAAGGTGATATAAATGAGAACGCATTGGTGCCATACCTGCACCACCACCTACGTACAACATTTCTGAATCTGACTCATTGATAAAGAATTCACCATAAGGTCCAGAAATAGTACAATCATCACCTGGTTTAAGATTAAAAATGTAAGATGATGCAACACCAGGGTTCACATCCATCCAACCATTCTTAGCACGATCCCAAGGTGGAGTAGCAATACGTACATTCAACATAATCTCTCTACCTTCTGCAGGAAAAGAAGCCATAGAATACGCTCTTTCAACCGTTTCAGGATTCTTCATTGTTAAAGGCCAAAGGTTGAATTTATCCCATTCAGCTTGGAATTTATCCGGAGTTTCATGCTCCTCTGGGTGTGCTGTAATATCAATATCTGAATATTTAACCTCACACTCAGGAATTTCAATTTGAATATAACCACCAGCTTTGTAGCCCATATCCTCAGGAATCTCAACTACAAATTCTTTAATAAAAGAAGCAACGTTATAATTACGAACCACTTTTGCAGGCCATTTCTTAATTCCGAAAACCTCTTCAGGAATGGTAATCTCCATGTCTTGCTTCACCTTAACTTGACAAGCTAAACGCGCACCGTGGTTCAATTCTTTTTTAGAGAAATGTGGTGTTTCCGTTGGTAAAGCTTCACCTCCACCGGAAAGTACGTGACACTCACATTGAATACATGTTCCACCTCCACCACAGGCAGATGGTAAAAACACTTTTTGGTTACCCAAAGTAGATAATAAAGATCCACCAGAAGCAACTTCAATTTTCTTTTCCCCGTTAATAGTAATGGTCACTGGACCAGATGGAGAAAGTTTTTGTTTGGTAAACAGAAGCAATGCCACTAACACCATCAACAGTATTAGAAATGCGACAACAGTTATTAGTATTGTTCCGCCAGTACTTGCAGCTAAAATCATATTTATTTGTTTACGTCGTTATAAGAAATCACCTTTTCGTCAATTTCTTCGTTCTTATCTACTACTACTTCTTCTACAGGAGTCACCATTTCTGGTTGAATTACCTGATTTACTTGCTCGTTAGCCTCTTCGGTTTCTTCACCGCCACCAGTTAACATACCACCAAAACTTTGAAAACCAATACCCATTAAACCAGTAATTATAAATGTAATACCTAAACCTCTTAAAGGAGCAGGAACATTACTGTATCTAATTTTTTCACGTATGGCAGCAATTGCTAAAATTGCCAAGAACCAACCGATTCCAGAGCTTACACCGTAATTAAAGGCTAAACCAAAAGTTTCTATCTCTCTTGCCTGCATGAATAAAGAACCACCAAGAATTGCACAGTTTACTGCAATCAACGGTAAGAATATACCCAACGAGTTATATAAAGAAGGAGAAAATTTTTCAACCACTATCTCTACCAACTGTACCATTGTTGCAATGGTAGCAATGAATAAGATAAAGGATAAAAAGCTAAGATTATAATCTGCATACTCAGGTCCTAACCAAACTAAGGCTCCGTCTTGCAACAAATACTTATCTAGCAACCAGTTCATTGGTACGGTTACAGCCAATACGAATATAACAGCAGCACCTAAACCAACTGCAGTAGCCACTTTTTTGGATACCGCTAAATAAGAACACATCCCCAAGAACACGGCAAATACCATGTTATCGATAAAGATGGACTTAAAAAATAATTCTACATGTTCTAACATAATTTCTACTTAAATGTCGTTTAATTTTCTTCTACAAGCGCAGGATTTCTTGAACGTTGTACCCAAATAATGATACCAACTACGATTAATGCCGCAGGTGGAATAATCATAAAACCATTATTCTCATAACCCGTAGCGTATAAACCTGTTTTCTCGATTGGATCTCCTAAAACCGGAATACCGAATAAGGTACCAGAACCTAATAGTTCTCTAAAAAAACCAACAATAATCAAGATTACACCGTAACCTAAAGAGTTACCAATACCATCTAAAAATGAACGCCAAGGTCCGTTTGCCAATGCAAACGCCTCAAAACGACCCATAATAATACAGTTGGTAATAATAAGACCAACAAATACCGCTAAGGTTTTACTCAATTCATAAGCAAAAGCTTTTAGTACCTGATCTACAATAATTACTAATGTTGCCACAACAATAAGTTGTACAATAATTCTAATTTTTGAAGGAATGATATTTCTCATTAAAGAGATTACCACATTACCCGCTCCTAAAACGAACATTACCGAAACAGCCATTACTAAGGATGCTTTTAACTCTGCAGTAATTGCCAATGCAGAACAAATACCTAATACCTGTATAGTAATAGGATTATTGTCCGCTAACGGATCTGTAATAAGATTTGTATCTTTTTTTGATAGTAGTGCCATATTACTTTGCTCTAATTGTTTCTAAATAAGGTTTATATAATTTAACGGTCTCACTAATCATAGCCGTAACACCGTTACCTGTAATAGTAGCACCAGCCAAGGCATCTACTTCATTATCATCTTTTGTTTTGTTCAAAGGGTCATTATTACCTTTTGCTACGGATATACCAGCATATTTAGTACCATCTAAAATAGTTTCACCTTTAAAATCGTCCATGAAATAACGCATTTTAATGTTGGCTCCTAAACCTGGTGTTTCACCTTTATGATCAAAATATACACCCTGTACCGTCATAGAATCATCTAAAGCAATGAAACCCCATATAGCATCCCAAAGACCTTTACCGTACATAGGAACAATGTAGAACTTGTCACCATCTTTCTCTCCAATAAATACAGGTAATTTATAATCCTCACCTTTTTTCATTGCAGCTAATTGCTTTTTCAAATCAATTAAATAAGCTTCGTTATCCTCAGTGATTTTATCACCTTGTATAACCAATTGCTCTTTGATATAACTTGCAAACTCATCTTCTACAACATCTGTGGGGATGAAATTTACACTACCGGTATCATCACCATTTTCATTTACACCCATTGCATAAAGAATGTTCTGCTGTTTTTCAAAACGCTCGTTTTCTTTAATGTTAGGGCTTAAAAATGAAGCCAAAAATGCAAGTATTGACCCAACTACCACAACCATAACAGCAGCAAAAACCACTGTATAAACGTTACTATCTGTCTTTAGTGCCATAATTAAACTGTTTCCGCTTTAAGTTCTTCTGCCTTACCATCTGAATCTTTTGGATAGATAGTTGCATTTTTTAATCTGTTCATTCTTCTCTTAATATTACCCCTAACCACATAGTGATCAATTGTTGGCGCAAATACATTCATTAACAATATTGCCAAGAATACTCCTTCTGGATATGCCGGGTTGAAAACACGAATCATTACCGAGATAAACCCAATAAAGAAACCGTAATACCATTTACCCTTATTTGTTTGAGAACCGGTAACAGGATCGGTAGCCATATAAACGATACCGAACGCCAAACCACCAACGATTAAATGTTTCCAAAAATCGAAACTCATTAAACCATAAAATTTGCTTGATTCGCCTACCCAACCAAAATCAACTACTTGATTAAAAATTAAGCCCATTACCAATGAACCGATAACAGCACTTACCATTATTCTCCAGCTAGCAATTTTTGTAAATATCAAAAACAAACCTCCTAAAAGAATTAGGAATGCCGATGTTTCACCAACAGAACCAGGTATAAAACCAAAGAACATGTCTGAAACAGAATATGTCATTTCAGCTCCTTTATTCTGAGCTAAATATCCTAAGATAGTTTCACCTGATATTGCATCAACGTTTGCACCAGCAAGTATTTCTTCTGAACGCTCACGTGCACCATAAACCCACACCTTATCACCACTCATCCAAGTTGGGTAAGCGAAGAATAAGAATGCTCTAATTGTTAAAGCAGGATTAAGAATATTCATTCCCGTTCCTCCAAAAACTTCTTTACCGATAACCACACCGAAAACTACCGCTACAGATAACATCCAAAGCGGAGTATCAACAGGTACTATTAACGGTACTAACATACCTGTAACCAAGTAACCCTCTTCTACTTCATGACCTTTGATTACTGCAAAAATAAATTCTACAATAAGACCAACCGCATAAGAAACCACCACTAATGGCAATACCTTTATTATACCGATCCAGAAATTATCCCAAGTAAGGAAATCGTTCATTAAAGAAAAATCTGCCGGAAAACCATTTATAGCAGAATAATGTTGGTAGCCTGCATTGAACATAGAAAATATTAGCACTGGTACCAATGCCATTATTACCGTGTTCATTGTACGCTTTAAATCATCTGCTGATTTAACATGTGTACCACCTGCATGAGTAGTCTCATCTGGCGAAAACAAAAAAGTATGAAAGGCATTAAAGGCAGGAGCCATTTTCTTACCCTGATACTTCAGTTTAAGTTCGTGTAATTTGCTTTTTAAACTCATTTCTTATCCTATTTCTTTTTGCAATAAATCTAACCCCTCACGAATAATCTTCTGGTGCGGTTGTTTAGAAATACATATAAACTCAGTTAACGAAAAATCTTCTGGAGCTACTTCATACAAACCTAATTGCTCCATTTCATCCAAATCTTTCACCATACACGCTTTCAATAGCTGCATTGGAAAAATATCCATCGGAAAAACTTTTTCATATTGTCCCGTTACCACAAAAGCTCTATGCTCACCGTTGGTATTGGTATCTAAATCGTATTTCTTATTTGGTTGCATCCAAGAGAAAGTCAATGCTCTTGTTGCCGAAATTTTATCAAAAACTGGCTTATTCCATCCAAACAACTCATAATCGTCTCCTTCTGGAATAACTGTTACCGTATTATTATAATATCCTAAATAACCATCTGGCTTACTTTTAGAACCTGTAAGCACATCTCCATTTATTACTCTGAAATTTTCTTCATTTACACCACTAGCGTATAAAAAGGTAGAAATTTCAGCACCTATTTTAGTTGTATAATATTTAGGCGCCTTAACCGAAGAACCTGCAAGAGCTATTGTGCGCTCTGCATTAAACTTACCCGTCAATAAATACTCACCTATTATAATTAAATCTTGCGGAGTTACCGTCCAAACCAACTCTCCTTTGTTAATAGGATCTAATTTATTGATTTGTGTTCCTACCAGACCTGAAGGATGTGGCCCAGAAACATTATGCAACTCAACCCCGTTCATTGAAGATAAAGGCGACTTACCAGAACCTACAGAAACATGAACCTTACCAGGTGTTAGTTTACCCAAAGCAGTAATTGCAGTTTGCAATTCCTTTTCTTTACCCTGTAAAACATAATCCAAATCTGCCTGCAAAGGCCCACTTGAATAACCAGAAATAAAAATAGATTTAGGCGTAGTATCAGGATTAGCAACTACATCATAAGGTCTTTGTTTAATAAATGGCCAACAGCCACTTTTCAACAAAACTGCCTTCAACTCTTCTTTAGATGCTTTTTCAACATCTAATGCCGTACCTGAAAATGGTTCTTGAGTTTTATCCGCTAATATCTTTAAGGTCAAAATACGTCTTCTATCTCCTCTTTCAATCTCTATAAGCTCACCACTTACCGGAGAAACAAAAAGCATGTTTTCCATGTTTTTGTTGTAAAACAAAGGTTCTCCCGCTTTTACCTCGGCACCTTGTTTTACCATCATTTTTGGAGTAATTCCGTGAAAATCACTTAACTGTATTGCGTAAACATTACTTAAAACAGCTTTTGAAGTAGTCTGTTCTGCGGCGCCCACCAAGTTAATGTTGAGCCCTTTCTTAATTCGAATGTCTTTTGACATGTGCGTTTAGACCTTTAGGTTATCAAAATTTGAGCAAATTTAAGTACAAAAAGTTCGTTTTCATAATTATTGTCACATAAATTAGACAATAGAACGAGCTATATTTTTTAGGCATCCTTTTTGTTTACCTTTACTCAAAAAAAACAGGGTATAATGCGCATTTTCTTCAAACATTTTATTTGTCTATTATTTTTGCAAAATTTAGTCGCCCAAGTACAAGTAGAAAAAAATCCGCCAGAAAATATTAAGTCCATCGTTTTTAAAGGACCTACGGAAGATCAATTTCCTGTAATTAAAATAGGAGAGCCCCTCTACCTAGAATTCGATGACATTCTAGCAAACGAGCAAGACTACTATTATAAAGTAATTCATTGTAATTATGATTGGACACCATCTTCATTATTAAAATCTCAATACATAGACGGTGTTGACAACCAGCGCATAACGGACTATGAAAACAGTTACAGCACCTTACAAGCTTATTCCAACTACCAGCTGACCATACCCAACGACAATGTTAGGCTAAAAGTAAGCGGCAACTATTTAATAGAAATATACAATAGCTACAATGAGCTACAGTTCTCTAGAAGATTTGTAGTATATAAGGATATAGTAACGGTCGCTACCGAAGTAAAGCGTTCTAGAGATTTTAATTTCATCAACGAAAAACAAGTGGTACAATTTAGCATCACTTCTGGCTCATTAAGATTAATCAACCCAAAGAAAGAAGTAAAAGTAGCCATACTACAAAATCATTATTGGCCAACTGCCATTACTAACATTGCCCCTCAATACACAATGGGCAGTGAGCTTGTATATAAATACGATCAAGAAACTGCTTTTTACGGTGGTAACGAATTTTTACTATTTGATACGAGTGATTTGCGAGCTCCCAGTTCACAGATTTCTAGCATTGACCTTACTGATCTATATAATCACTACTTGTTTTCAGACGATTTCAGAAACGACAAGCCTTACACATATTTTCCTGATATTAATGGTGATTTTGTCGTTAGAACGCTGCAAGGCGACAATGCCTCTAGAGAAGCTGAATACACCAATGTCTATTTTAGCCTTCCTTACACTGAATATATTGCCCTAGATGATGTATATATTTTTGGCAAATTCAATAACTATGCGCTAACTGACGAAAACAAAATGGTCTACAACGAGAAGAATGGTATGTTAGAGGCTACCTTAAAAATGAAACAAGGTTTTTACAATTACAAATACGCTGTTAAAAGCGGAGACGATATTAAATTAAATGATGTTGGAGGCAACTTTCATTTCACCGAAAACACCTACTTAGTATTGGTATATTATCGCAACTTTGGAGATATGTACGATAGTATTATAGGTATTGGCTCTGCCAATTCTAGAAATATCACCAACTAGATGTATATTTACGTTTTTCATCATCTATGAAAAACAAACCAACCATTCAACAAAAAGGTAGATTTAAACTAAAATACAGAGGTGTAGACTGCTTAAACTGTGGTCACCCGCTGGAATTAAGCGACAAATACTGCCCTAATTGCTCACAAGCCAACAGCACAAAAAAACTTACTCTTTTAGATTTTTTTGAAGAGTTTTTAGCAAATTACTTTTCTTACGATTCTAAATTATGGAAAACTTTAACCGCTCTACTCTTAAGACCAGGTAAAATAACAAAAGAATATATCTCCGGCAGGCGCCTATCTTACACCAACCCTTTTCGCTTTCTCTTAAGTTTAGCCATAATCTATTTTTTAATTATAAGTTTCAATAACGAATTTGAATCTTTCAATAAGTTCGGATCTATTAATAAAAATCCAGTTTTTGATTTAAATAACGAATTCAACAAAATAGAATTTGAAAACGAAGAAGAAAAAAAGCTAGCACGCGCACAACTAGATTCTTTTAATATTAATAGTTTTATTAAAAATAGAATCAACGAAAAAGACTCTATTATACTATCCGATCCCGAATTACACTTTAAAAAAATAGACACCAGTAGTCTAACAAGTCGATTTATTGAAAAAGTTGACTTTTTTAATACTGTCATAAGAAACGATACCATTTATTATTTTGATCAGGGCACTACAAAATTTAACATACCGTCCAGCAATGAAAATGAAATGGCATTTAATCTAGCAACGAGCATTATTGAAATAGATAAGCGACCTGGGTCATTTTTAAGTTCTCTAATTTCAAAATTACCTTTCACCACATTTTTCTTTCTTCCGTTCTTTTCTTTTTTCATTTGGTTGGTCTATATCAGAAAAAAATACACTTATACCGATCATTTAATCTTTAGCTTTCACAATCAGTCATTATTATTTATCTTGCTCATTGTTAGCAATTTGATCAATGCAGTATTCAATATTAGTAGTGAAGGATTATTTATTTTAATATTCGCTATCTACCTTTACAAAGCAATGCGCAATTTCTATCAACAAGGAAGAGTTAAAACGGTTATAAAGTATTTTTTCCTAAACACAATATTTTTTATCTTAGGAGCATTAGCGATAACCATATTAATAGCACAAAGCGTATTTACATATTAAATATGATGATAACACAGGTTACTAAAGGCATAAAAATTTCAGTTCAAACTACTTTTGAAGGCACGTTCTTTAAAAACTACAAAATGCATTATGCATTTGGGTACACCATTACTATTGAGAA
>NZ_JBDVOT010000070.1:0-21056 GCF_039968975.1 Maribacter sp.
ATTCGTACCATCTTTTTTTGTAACTAAAAAACTTAAATCTTCCTTTTCTATTTCTTCGACAGCATTGATTATTTGATCAATTTCGTTTTTTTCCATAATTCTTGTCTAATTGTCCCCAACAATGATATAAAGCAACAAGTTACTTTACACCTAAATATTAAATAATATAATAACATTCTAAAACGGCAGAGGGAAGTAGTGTTTTAGAACCGATAAGAAAGGTAGTATTTTCCAATTGTGTAGCATTACGGTAAACCGTAAATGAAGAAAAATAATTAGAAGTTGGTGTTATAACGGAATTTAGAAACGGTAACTGAAAACTACATCATCCATCTCTTTTGGTAAATGAATCAGCTATTTACAGAGTAGGGAGTTCAGAAACAATATTCAATTTTGAAATCGTAATTATGAAGTGTGTTATATTAAAAACAAACAAGGTTAAAAGAACTTAGTAATGAAAAGTTGCTTTTAACCTTAATTATAATTGCTGTACTTATGATGTAACAAGCTTTAACTTATTTACCTGTACTATTTAATCACCATCTGTATCATTAAAGGTAACCACAATATTGGCCGCGCTTGAAAAATCTGTCTTAAACAAACCAATAATTGTTTGTAAATCTGTTCTAAGGGTCTCAAGTGCCGCAACATCTGTCACCAAAGTATCTTCAATTGCTCCGTCAATAGCCTCCAAATCGCTCATGGCAACTACAAAAGCTTCTTGCAACGCAATGTCTAAATCTGGTCTGTTCAATACCTCTATTAAATAATCATCTAGACCAAAACCTGTTTGAGCTTCATATGCACCCAAATAGCTTTTGTACAATGTATTTAGGTTAACGATCAAGGCTTCTTTACTGGTTTTGCTCCTATATGCCTCAAAATAAGTTTCACCATCAGTTTCGGCATTTAGCGCTTCTTCTATTTTAGTACCCTTCATAGCTTCTAAAGAGGCAATAATTGCATTGACCACTTGGTTTTGACTGCCATTGACACCGGTCTCTAAATTACTCTTAAAACTAGGTTCTACACCTTCCCAAAACGTTTGTAAAAATTCTGCTTGTTCCCCTAAATTTTCTATCAGTGCCAATAAGTACTGCATGCGTCTTTCGGCATTCTCACCTGTTGTTAATTCGGTAAGTATTACGGCATTGCTTTCATGAAATAACAGATATTCAATGGCACTGTACCCTTTAGTATTTGCCCCTACACTTGATACAAAATCATTGTTCAGCGTTTCTTCACTTGCAATATTTTCTTCCAATGCCTCGTAATTGGTTGGCCATTGATTAATTCTAGTATGTATAAACGAACTTTGAATGGCACCTAGGTTAAATACCTCATTACTTTTCCAATTTAGAAAAGCCGTTTTCCAAGCATCTTGTAAAGCTAATAACTCAGTTTCAGTAGCTGTTTCCTTAAAGACTAAGCTTTGTGTTACCAAATTGTTTAAAACCGCCACATGTGCTGCTTGATTTACCTTAATCTGATAATCATATACATCTGATATTTGCTGGCTACGCCCTTCTTCAACAGGTAACGATTGGGGTTCTTCATTAGTTACACTATCGTCATTACCGCATGAAAATGCGAACGCTACCAATGCTATACATACTATTGTCTTTTTCATCTTCTTAAAGTGTATTTAAAAACTGAATAATTTTATTTCTTTCTTCTGCAGAAAGTTCCTTGAATTTTTCTTTTGAAGCCAAAGCTTCACCTCCGTGCCATACTATGGCTTCTTCTATATTTCTGGCCCTACCATCATGCAATAGATTGGTATGACCATTTACTGTTTCTATTAATCCTATACCCCACAATGGCGGTGTTCTCCATTCATTGCCGTTTGCATCAAAATCGGGTAGACCGTCAGCTAGTCCATCTCCCATATCATGCAACAATAAATCTGTATAAGGGCGAATGGTCTGGTTGGCCAATGCCTCTATTTCATATACACCGGTCTCTAGTTTTGGTATGTGGCATTTAGCACAGTCTATGCTTACGAACAACTCTTTACCTTCTAAAACATCTTGATCGTCAACATCCCTTCTTTCAGGCACCGATAACGAAGCGGCATAAAAGGTGACGTTTTCTAAGTTATCATCCGGTATTTCTGGTGTGCCCCCGTTGGGATAATCATTACAATCTAAAGGATCGGGACAGTTTTCATTAGGAAAAAGTGATGACGTTATACCCAAGTCTCCAGAAAATGCAGCCGCTACTTGTTGTTTTATATTGGGTTGATTGGCTTTCCAACCAAAACGACCTATCACCTTAGTTCCCGTTTCAACATCGTAGACTAGATTGGTTTTCCCTGAAATACCATCGTTATCAGCATCATTAGGGTCGGCATAACTTAATAAGGTTGCTTCTGGTATAGCATCTAACAACCCCAAACCAATCATTTGATTGGCTACTCTGGGCGATATTCTTGTTAAGGCACTTAAACCACCATAACTTAGACCAGTAAATGAATATTCTGGCATTTGCAAAGCTACCTCGGTACCATCTGCATAGGTTTCTATTAAAGGAGTATAGGTGACAATGATCGTACCTTCTTTATCAACGCTTAAAATAGAATTGTCTTGAAATTGTGTACCATATATGGGATCACCAATATTTCCGCCGTTTTCATTGGTTTGTAAAACACCCAGGCGTAGCAAAAGACCGGTTGAAAACTCACCATCATACTCTGGAGGACGCCCTCTACCATCTTTAAAATGGCACCCAGAACAATTTCTAGCATTGAAAAAAGGACCTAGACCATCTCTTGCGGTTGTAGATGCCGGTGCAGTTACCCAACTTTGATTAAAAAGAGAATTGCCCACCCCAAAGGTTACACGTTCATCGAACGTAAGATCTGGGGATGCAAAACCAAAGGCTTCTGCAGAAAAATTACTTGATGATGTAGAACCACCAGATAGTTCTTCTCCTTCCTCTGCCATTAAGGGAATAATTACCTCATCTTTACCACAAGAGGCAACAATAATAAGCAGCAGACATAAAAACGTTATTGAAATTCTGTTCATTTTATATAACAACAAAACTGGATTTTAAAAAAATCCAGTTTTAATTTACTATTCCGTTAAACAGGACCGCTTAACACAATCCATTATACAATAAGTGCATTACTTTATATTTAATCGATATCCAAAGCAACTTTAGCTTCTAAAAGCTTATCGCCAAAGGCAACCAATGCCTGTACGGCTGTTTGTACTTTTGCTCCTTCTACACTAGATTCACCGTCAACTATTGCCAAATCAAAAGGGTCTAATGTTGCATCTACATCTGCAACCGCTGTAGCCAACAAAGCATCTAACTCTGAAGCTAAATCAGCATCTGCCTCTTCTACCAAGTCTTGTATAGAACTACCGCTAACATTACCATATGCCCCGGTATATACATTTACAATACCTGCCAAGTTCAACCTAATATCCCTGTCTGTGTTATCACTGAAACAAGAATGCTCATCTTCTTGGTCCTGGTTTTGTAATGCTACGGCCATACGCTCAATAGCCAATTCGCTTCTTGATAGCTCTGCAATACTGCTGATCATATTATCCAACGCTTCATCTTCGTCTAAAGCCAGAAAAGTTGATCTGTAAGCACCTGTCCACTCATCAATTACAACTTGTAAATGATCTGTCAACAAATCAGCAACTACCGCTAAATACGCTCTTCTACGATCTTGGTTAGCAGCAGTACCACCATCTACAAAATCAGTATAAACTCTTTGCCCTGCTAAATTTTCAGAAGGTGCCGTTAAATCTTGACCCCAAAGTAAAAATTCGATTGCATGGTAACCAATAGCAACATTTTCTTCACCACCATTACCGTTTTCACCAGTTAAAACTTCTTTGGATATTATTGGAAAATCTTCCGCATTATTTACAATTCCTGCAGTTTCATCACCTTCTACATAATCAATATGTGCTTCATCTAATGGCCATGAGTTTAAATACTCCTCTATTTTTTGGGTATCTCCCGTATCTATAGGTCCGTTTGCAAAACGAAACGCTTCTGAAGGACCATAGCTTTCTCTTGAAGTCAACCAAGCTTCTTTGGCCGCCTCAAAATTTTCTTCTGTTGGTGTTGTCACAAAAATTTGTATAGCTACATTCATAGCTTCTGCGTCTACTAAAGCTGCTTGATAATTAGCCAATACTAAGTCTGCATAATTTTCTATTACCGCTGAAGCCTCGGTAGAATTGTCTATTACAACTTCTGCTGCTGAATCATCATCTGATGAACAACCTACTAATGTTAGACCGATAAAACCTACCGCCAGAATAACTCTTTTCATTATATTTTATTTAGATTTATTTTAAATAGAGGTCAAATCTAATTCATCACCTAGACACAAGCAAATTATTTTAACTTATTCTAAATAAACATAACAAGTTTAACATTTAAACTCAAATCTTCCAGTTTTAGCCTTTAAAACGTATAGAATCACTAATGGCAAACTAAAAAGGTAAGTATTAGCATAGGAGTATTACGACTACGCTCAAAATGACAATAGTTGTCTTCACCATTTCACCATTATTCAGTAAAATCAATATCAACCTGCGCTGCCACTACTCCTTTTCCACCAGCCATTAATCCGGTTATTATTTCATTTTCCAATTGCAATTGTACTTCAATAGCACTTGACGATGGCGGACTCATGTATTTGCCTTGCTGAATTTTAAACGTGGTTTTCTTTATCTGCAACACATGAAACAAATAACTTGCTAACGGACCTGCGGCCATTCCTGTACCTGCTTCTTCAAGGATGCCATAACGTGGTGCAAACATTCTGGCAGTGGCGTCAATCTCTGCTGCTGCATCGGTGGTGAATATGTAATATCCTATTAAATCATATGCTTCACTGATGCGCTCTATGGCATCAAAATTTGGCGCAATATCTTCTAACGTCTTTGCATCTTTCACAGGAATCAACAGAAAAGAATTTCCGGTATTGACCACTTGCATTGGTGCATTTGGCAGCAAGTCTGTTTTGCTCAATCCTAAGGAATTTAAAATGTCGTTCTCCCTATCTACTGGGTCTACAAATGTTGGTGCCAATTGCTCCATAAATGCCAAATCGCCCTGTATTTCAATTTTTCTATTTCCGTCTATGGTCTCTTTAGAAGAAGAATTACTTTTTAATAATCCCAATTGTTTTAAATAGGAGAAAGCGGCAACGGTGGCGTGCCCACAATGTGCTATTTGCTTGGTGGGTGTGTAGAAATCTAGTTTATAGTCTGCCGTCTTAGAATGCGATATAAACGCGGTTTCTGAAAGTCCTACTTTCTGGGCAATAGCTAATTTATTTTCATGCGATAAAGCATCGGCATTCAATACAACACCTGCAGGGTTGCCGCCTTTATCATTTTCAGTAAAAGCATTTAGTATTTGTACGGTAACTTGTTTTTGATCATCCATCATAACTTAATTAAGGTTTATAATAGATAGACGTACTACATTAGAAAAAGACGTAACTATTCTTCATTATTTTCAAAATCGAGTAATTTACCTGATGGATCAGAGGCTACATTGGGGCAAGAAAGCAACTGAACTTTTAAAATTTCCCTAGCTTTTTGAACTCTTGATTTTGTACCCGAATACGATATGTTCAAATGCTTTGCCAGCTCTTTTTGAGAATATTCTTGAAACGTAGTCAAGACAATAGCTTCTTTATGTTGGTCAGATAACTCACTTATTTTCTTATTAATGCAATTGGTCAATTTGGAATAGTCAAAATCATGGGCTTCTTGCTCTGGCATATCAAAATCTACCACATCTATAGTAGGATTTTGTTGCTTTCTAAAATGGTCTATAATCGTATTTCGCGTAATCTGATATACCCAAGATGTCAGTTTAGACGTGTGCTGCAGTTGATGAACTTTATTCTGTATCTTTAAGAACACATCTTGATGAATATCTTTTGCCTGTTGCTCATCTTTAACTTTACCCAGAATAAAATGATACAATTCTTCATTAAGGTCTAACCAAATGGTATTGATTTCATTTTTCATACTATTCTTTTTTTCAACTAAAACCGGTCTTCGTTACTAATTGCAATAAATTCTAGTACATTTTCTTTATCCAAGCAGATTAAAAAATATTGTTGCAAAAACTTGGCAACGATTCTCCCTACGCCTATTCTAATACATACGACGCCAAACCTGAACCAATATTAGAATAATTGTACAAACTACCGGACGGCATTTTGAAAACGCTTTCTACTTACACCCCAAGTATAACCCGCTAATTGACACATGTTAATACATGTACTCTTAAATTAAAATGTGCTACCCTAAAAGACAGCTTGTCATTTATAGAATCTTCTAAATTTAGTTTCCCTTGTTAAGCTGCCTTTAGTAACACTGCAACTATATAAGTTTTGTCATAAATTAAACGAACCTATTCATTTCGCTATCATACCTGTAAATAATTTGATTGATGAACTACTTCCCAATTTAATTATTAAAACTTCTAAAACAGCATAGCTGTGTCTTTCTTCTTAAGAATGAAGTATAGAAGAACCAAACTTTAATAAAACTTCTATTGATAAACCTGAAATCTATTTTATAAAATTAGAGTTGAAAATTTGTTTAATCTGACAAATTTAAGGCACAGAAATGAGTCATTTTCTTGTAGGAAAATTAAATTTCCTACAAATATTTTTCAAATTTTGGTAATAAAAGAGATAAATTTTACATAAAATAAAAAAATATCATCCTTCTATAAGTACTATAAACACTGGTATTAATAAATATAATAGATTAATAACTACAGAAAATATATATTTGTCGTGTACGAAATTTCCTAGTGCTGTCGTTATGGTTGTATATATTTTGCGATAGCATAATACTAATTGCTCGTACAGTTACTAGTATAGTCATAAAAGTTATCAACTTAATATATAAAATAAAACTATTGATAATCAAAAACCTTTAAAATGCAATTGACAAAATTATTACCAACCGTTATTCTATGTGCTGTAACCCAAATGGGAATATCTCAAGATAACAATGACACTAACATTGCGACACATCCGTTAAACGTGTCCATTCCTGAAGTAGCTTTAATTGACATCTACGATGCCAATACAGGTTTTGAAGCTGCAGATATTAACTTTAATATGGCCGATGCTACTGCTACCGGCACAAATTCTGAAGCAGGCCTTTATGATTTTACCGCTCTTGGATACACAGACCTATGGCTTAATTATACCAGTGTTACTGGTGCTGGTGGTTCTGGTTATGATGTAACCAGACAAATTGATGTGCAAATGGAAGCTGGTAGTACTTTCCCAGCAAACTTTGACCTTAGAATAACACCAGAAGCCCCTGTTGTCGTTGCAAATGGCGGTACCGTAGATTCTGCCGGAACTGTTACTGCAGGTGGTGTTGCATTAGGTACAACTACCGCAATAGGAACCAACGCAAATTTAGTAAGCAGTATTGAGAGTGTGTATACCGGTGATGAAGCACAAGGTGTGAGAATAACTTATGCTTTAGAACAAAATGGAAATTTTGCCGACTACCAAGCAGGTCTGTATTCTGCAACTCTAAGATATACCTTATCTGATTTATAATAATAACAAATATTGATTGGGGTCTCTAATTAATAGTGGTCCCAATCCGTATTTACAATTTAGCATACCTAAATAAAGTTTTTCCCAAAATCTTATTGTAGCATAAAATACTGAGGTATTAGGCATTTAAAGAGCAACATCTTTTAATTAAAATAATACCATGAAATTTACCAAACTAATTTTTATCCTATTATCTTCTTTTTACTCATTTGCAAATGTTGCAGTGGTAAACGGACTTACTCATATTTACTCAGGTACTTCCGGAGATGTTATATCTGGAGAAATAGTGCTTGTTAATTATTCTTCGTCGCAAGAACGTGTAACTTTTGAACTACAAGAGGCCATTTATTCTTGTGATATGGATAGGAGATTTACAACTTTAGAAAAACCGGTCTCTTCTTCTTCTTCTTGGGTTACCAATAATGTCAACGAACATGTATTAGCACCTAAAGAACAGTATGTTTTAAAATTTTCTATACAAATACCTAAAGACACTGAACTTCAAGGATCTTTTTGGTCTGTTTTAATGGTCTCGGTAGAAAAACCTATTAAAGAAGAAATTGTTAACGACAATATTGGTTTAGGAACAAAAATTCAATATGCTGTAGGTTTAATTACACATGTCAACTCTTTTGATGAAGTAAACATTGAATTCGAAGATGTTCTTGCGCCAGATGTAAATAACAAAAACCTACAAATAAAACTCAAGAATAAAGGGCGATTTGCCGAAGCAACTGAACTTTCTTTAGAGGTATACAACGAACAAGGAGACAAGATTAAAGAATTTACAAGTAAAAGATTACTTGTATTCCCTGATCTCTGTAGAGATTATAACTTAAACCTATCCGAATTACCTAAAGGAAAATATGACTGTGTCCTTATAGCAGAATCGAGGGAATCGTTTACAGGTACAAACCTTCAACTTAATATAGATTAAAGGTCTACCTACCTATATCTATTTAAACCAACTCATGTTGAAGAAAATATTACTTAACACTTTCCTTTTATTGTTTTCATGTGGTATTCTAGCACAAGTAGAACTTCGCATTAAAAACGATGACGCTTTGCGCAACATGTCACCTGCGGCAAAGCATACCATTGTTGCCGAGGTAGAAAATAAATCTAACAAAACACAATTCATAAGAACAGTTTTAGACATAGAGGATAACTGGGAAATTATTTCTGGCGAATCTGTAGGTAAATTATTACCTTATGAGAGAAAATCAGTATTTATAACCGTCTATGTACCCAATGACGTAATCCCAGGATCAAGAAGAGCAAAATTGCATTTAGTAACTGCAGAGCTAGCGGTTCTACAATCTATTCCTTTAGAAATCTTTGTTCCTGAATATCATCGTCTAGTAATTAACAAACTTTCATCACCAGAAATTGTTGTAGCAGGCGAAACTATTATAAATAAATTTGAAATACTTAATAAGGGTAATGTTGACGAAGAGGTCATTCTATATACAGGAAACGACCTTAAAGGAGGAACCACTAGAGAAATTGTTGCAGATTCCTCTTTAGTCATTACCATAACAAAAGAAACTGACAAAAATTTTGGAAAAATTAGAACTGAAAATGTTCACTTAAACGTTGTTAGGGTAGGTGCCACTAACGAAACAGTTAGAGGTTATGCTACAACAAAAGTATACCCAGTTAAAATGGAAGACGAAGATGATTATTTTAGGTTTCCAATAGAAGCTAGCCTCTATTATAACTCCTTCTATTCACAAGATAATAAATTCTCTTCATTTTTAGTTGAGGCTAAAGGTGATGGTTATTTTGACCAAAACAAGACTCATTTTTTTGATTTTATTATTAGAACGCCTAACCAAAATACTATTAACAGGTTTGGCATGAACGATCAATATAGTTTTGAATATGATTATAAAAACGAACTGAATATTATTCTTGGTGATTATAGCTATAGACCAAACAGATTAGGGTTTATTAGTAGATATGGATTTGGACTCAAGGTAGATTACAAAACTAACAATACAACCCTAACCGGATTTTATTCCAAACCAAGATTGGCATTTTCCTATACCGAATCTTTAGTAGGCTTTAAAATTCAAGAACAAATTTCCAATACATTCAACATTGGCGCATCACTATCTCAATCTAAAGAAAATGTATTAATTGACACTGGGTTATCGCCAGAAATAGAAATGAAATCTGGTCAAATCCTTGTTTTAGAATCGAATTACAAAACTGAGAAAACATTAATTAATCACGAATCTTCTATAAGTTTTACTGATGAAAGTATTGGTACGGCACACGATTTACGCGTAAACCAAAAGTATGAAGATTTTAACTACAATGGTAGTTTTACCCTCGCAGGTAAAGATTACTTTGGAGGTCTTGGTAATAGTTTTAGATATTCTAACAATTTAAATTACTTTCAAGAAAAATGGGGTTTAGGTGCAGGGCAAGCACTATCTAAAATAAATGAAAGGTACAACCCCATATACTCTCTACCAGAGCCATTTTATGAAAACTATTTCATAACAGGAAACTATAAGATAAATCAAAAAAACCATACCTATATAAGGTTTAACAACGTGTTACGAGAAGACAAACAACTAATAAAAAGTTACCATTACAAAGAATATGGTTTTGACTATACGTACAGGTATTTAAATGAAGGGCTCAGTTTATCTTTTAATGGCAGGGTCTCCAAAACCAAAAATTTATTAAGTCAAGATACCTCATATAGAAGCACCTATGGGAACAATTTAAGTGGATCATACCAAGTATCACCCTCCCTTGGTTTACGTGCCAATTTAAATCATAACTATACCAATAGATATGGAGCGTCTGGAAATATCACCAACTTCTACAATTACGGAATGGGTTTCAACCTAAATTTAAAAGGAAGATTAAATTTATCTGCAATGTATAATAGTGGGTTTAGCCCAGAACAAAATTACTTACAAAGAGATTTTATAAACATAAATTTCAGTACAAAAATCAATAAAATTCACAGACTATCTGCCAGATTAAATTATTACGAAAATGCTTTGGCTTCGAATAATAAAGAAATATTCAGTTATCTTAAATACACTTATTTATTTGGAGCACCCTTGAAAAGAATAAACTGGAGAGGGTCGTTAACAGGAACCATATCGGCAAAAGATAAAACTATTAATATCAATAAAATTAAATTGCACGGTTCTGGAAAAGATACATATACCAATGCATTTGGGAATTTTGAACTTAAGAATTTACCTCTTGGCAATAATTTTATAATGATAGACGAATCTACATTGCCGTTTGGGGTGGTCTGTACCCAAAGAATTCCGTTAGAGATTGACATCAAAAAAGATAATATTGCTCAGTTAAATATTGAACTTGTTAGAGCTGCTACCTTAACTGGAAAGTTAACCATTAACGATACTACAAATACAGATAAAGAAATAGATTTACATGGCTACATTAAACTAGAAGGCTCTAGTCATACATATTATACAGAATCTAAAAAAAATGGCTCTTTTGAAATTAAATCAATCGTACCAGGTAACTATACTATTAAAATAATGAGGTTGAAAAATGATTACGACCTTAAACCATTACATCTAAAACAACATGTAACCCTTAAAGAAGGTGAAATAGTTACTACCAAAATTATATTAAAAAAGAAAAAGAGAATTGTAAAATTTAAGCAATCAGAATTTTCAATAAAAATGTAAGTATGACAAAAGTTTTCTATACTATATTTTTGTTTTTGTGCATAAGCACATTAGCTGCTCAAGAAACTTTAGATGCAAGTGATCCGAGTAATTTTGTAATAGGCGGCGCGCAAGGTTATCAATTTTTAAGTATGAATTTATTGGAAGTTCAAATTATAGATGTAGAACCAGAAATAAACAATACCATTTCTTTTACTGTTGATCCAAACACCCTAGAAGCTGGGCTTCCTGTATTTGCAGGAGCAGGTGGAGCGGTAAATGAAGATTTATGGTTAAATATAACCTCAAGATCGGCAAATGCAGATACCTACAACGCACAAGTGTACTGCAATCAACCTGTACCGGTTGGCTTTGAAATAAAAATTCAATTATTAAATGCCTTAAGTGTTGATGGTACAGGGGACACAGGTATTGCCAATACTAATGAATTTGTAATTAGCGAAACACCACAAATAATAATAACCGATATTGCTAGAGGGTTTACTAATGACGGTGTAAATAAAGGCTTTCAAATTCGCTATACAATTACAAATTCTAATGGTGGTTCGTTACCCGTGGGTTTTGAAATAGTCTATGAACTTGTTATAAACTAAATATGAAAGCATTTCTTAAATACATACTCATTATAGGCTATACATTTAGCTGCTCTGGTC
Source organism: Maribacter sp. (assembly GCF_039968975.1). GTDB lineage: Bacteria > Bacteroidota > Bacteroidia > Flavobacteriales > Flavobacteriaceae > Maribacter. The sequence goes on from NZ_JBDVOT010000070.1 coordinate 11,931, forward strand.
AATTATTGCCTGGCACTTTATACGGTACTGCAGGCCCAACATACTCTCAAACTTTAGGTGACCTAGTAAGTGAAGCCGGTGAAGATGATGGTGCTATTGGTTATGAAACGGGTGCTAGCGAAGTTCAAATAACTTTTAGGCTAGACCCAAGTACATTTCAAAGCTCTGCTCAAAACTGCTCTGCCAACATATATAAATATAAGGTTTTTATGCATCTACAAAATGCCCCAACTGGTTTAGTATTAGAGGCAAGAACCTTTTCCAATGCCGGCACGCGTTTTCCTGTAAGTATACCTTATGATGCCGTACCTGTAAACGGAACTAGAGATTTATACCCCGAAAATGGAGGTAATTATATTGTTTTACCTACTGACAATACTGCTGCCATAAAGGTTTTTGAATTTACAGGTTGTCGTGATAATATTCCAATTCAATTTAGAGTAGCAGCGAGTGTTCTCTCTCAACCTGGTGCCACGGATACTGAAATATACTATACCGTTACAGGTAGTATTAATTAATAGAATCCTGTGACCTTCCTAAAAGCTTACTCTACGCTTTAATTCAGTATAATTATGATAACAAATTAAACGAAACAAAAAAAGCTTCCTAAACGGAAGCTTTATGTGGAGAATACCGGATTCGAACCGGTGACCTCTTGCCTGCCAGGCAAGCGCTCTAGCCAACTGAGCTAATCCCCCGCTTTTCGAGAAGCTCAAAGAAAATACATTTTACTATGCTAGCAAAGTACTACTTAATCTTTCTTTACACTTAATACCAAGACCGGTACTGGAGCATAAAACTCTGATTTTGAAATGGTGCTTTTCTCCCATAATTTCTTAAAAAACCCACGTTTTCTTCTAAAAACACACAATAAATCGGGGTGTTTTGCTTGAAAATGTTCTAAAACGCCATGATACGTAGTTGAGTTTTCTGTAAAAGTCAATTGTGAACTGATATCCATCAATGCCGTGTTTATCTTTAAATCGTCATCTGAATATCCTGGTGTTTTAACCATCAATAAATTCACGTTTGCATTATGCTTATTCTGAATTTCAATTAACGGATCAAGAATTCGCTTTCTTTTTAGAATACCAGATTTAAAGGCTACCAAAATATTCTCAAAAGATTTATATGTTGTTCCTTTAGGTACAATCAATGTTGGTATGTTCGTTCTTTTGATAATGGCTCCAGAAGTTTGACCTAGATAATTCGCTTCTTGAATATCATTACTTCTTGGCGCTAATATAATAAGGTCAATTCCTATTCCCTTATCAATTTCTCTAAGTCCATCTTTTAGCTCACCGTTAAAGCTTGCTATTTTTATGGAAACATCTTTTATATCTACCGTACCAACTACTTCCTTTAATCGTTCTTTAGAATTATCAGCTACCTTCTGTGTAACATTGGTTAACGTTCCTGTTTTACCGCTGACATTGAACACCTCCATTACATATATTTCCGCATCAAAGTCTTGTGCAAAATCTACTGCGTATTGTAAGGTTTGATTTGCATTTGTGGAGGTCCCGATCGGAACAAGAATATTCATCATGATAAAAAGTATTGATTATAACTCTAAATTTACAATTTAATTAAATTCATTTTATGATAATACAGGCAAAGATATCGCAAATACCAGAAATTCTTCTCATGACAGATGCTTGTAGAATTGCTATGGAAGGCAATGGTATTTACCAATGGACAACGGAATATCCTTCTAAACAGGCATTTAAAAATGATATAGAACGTAATGAACTTTATGTACTACACCTCAATAACGAAATAGTGGGCTGTATTGTTGTTTCGCTTTTTATGGACGAAGAATATAAATCTGTTGAATGGCTTACAGAAAATGCTAAAAACTATTACATTCATCGCCTAGCGGTACACCCTAAATATCAAAGTAAAGGTTTTGCCCAGCGTTTAATGGGTTTTGCAGAAAACTTTGCCAGAGAAAATAATGCGCTATCGGTTAGGTTAGATACCTTTAGCCAAAACCAACGAAATCAGAAATTTTACGAGCAACGTGGGTATACCAAATTAGGAGATATCTTTTTCCTAAATCAAAGCGAACACCCTTTTCATTGCTACGAACTTGTTCTATAGAAAAACTTTTTTTTTGAAGACCTCAGTTAATTTAAAATCTATAAATGCCTTAGCCATACCTGCTACCATTGCAGGTATAGCAGAACCTCTTTTGTCTATAACAGATACGGCTATTGTGGGTAACATACCGGTGGACGGATTAGAGTCTCTTGCCGCTGCTGGTATTGTAGGTTCTTTTCTTTCCATGCTCATCTGGATTCTTGGTCAAACCCGTAGTGCCATTTCCGCCATAATTTCGCAGTACTTAGGTGCCGGTAAATTAGAAGAAGTTAAAACACTGCCTGCGCAGGCTATTTACCTTAACATAGCCTTGAGTATCCTAGTTTTGCTTTCTACCATTTTTGTCATTCAAGAAATCTTTGAGCTTTTAAATGCCAAAGGAAAAATATTGCAATACTGCATTAGCTATTACTCCATTCGTGTATGGGGGTTTCCATTAACTTTATTCGTTTTTGCCGTTATGGGTATTTTCCGCGGATTACAGAATACCTACTGGCCCATGGTCATTGCCATTACCGGTGCAGTCTTGAACGTAATTTTTGATTTTGTATTTGTATATGGTATTGAAGGCATTATACCTGCCATGTATCTTGAAGGTGCCGCTTATGCAAGTTTATTGGCACAAGCGATCATGGCCATCATGGCCTTCTATTTACTTGTTACCAAGACAGATATTAGCCTTAAACTAAAATTACCTGTACATCAAGAACTTGGTAGATTGGTAGTCATGAGCCTAAATTTGTTCGTTCGTGCCATCGCACTGAATACCGCACTAATCCTTGCTGTTCGTGAAGCTACGGCTCTTGGCGATAAATACATTGGCGCACATACCATTGCTATTAACCTCTGGCTATTTTCTGCCTTTTTTATTGATGGCTATGGTGCCGCCGGTAATATTATGGGGGGGCGTTTGTTAGGGGAACGCAATTATGACGGACTCTGGCTATTGGCAAAAAAAATTACGAAATACGGGCTACTGGTCAGCCTCGTGATCATGGCTTTGGCTACTATTTTTTACAAACCCTTGGGTAGCTTATTTTCTAATGAACCTTTAGTGCTATCCGCTTTTTATGGCATCTTTTATATTATTATTCTAGGACTTCCTTTTAATAGTACCGCCTTTGTTCTGGACGGAGTGTTTAAAGGTCTTGGTGAAATGAAATACTTGCGCAATACCTTGCTCGTAGCTACTTTTTTAGGGTTTGTACCTATGCTTTTTTTAGGCAAATACCTCAACTGGGGATTAACGGGAATTTGGCTGGCTTTTACCGTTTGGATGTTTATTAGAGGCGCTGCCCTAGTGTGGAAGTTTAGAAACAAATTCAAACCTTTATTGCAAAATCCGTAATTTTGAGGCAAACAAAATGCTATGGTCACCACAAGAAAAAATGGAAGTTTATATACGCGAATAGACGGTAAAGTTGCTCATGTAGAATTTGGGCATCCTGCAAGTAATTCTTTCGTTTCTGAACTTCTAGAACGTTTAACAGATACTATTAATGAGCTTTCAGATAATGAAGCTATATCTGTAATCTTGTTAAAATCTGAAGGTGAAAAAGCGTTTTGTGCCGGTGCTTCTTTTGATGAATTGTTAGAGGTCTCTAACCTTGAAGAAGGTAAAGCATTTTTTAGCGGATTTGCCCATGTAATCAATGCCATGCGCAAATGTAAAAAGGTTATTGTAGGTCGTGTACATGGCAAAACTGTTGGTGGTGGCGTTGGTCTTGCCGCTGCTTGTGATTATGTGTATTCTAACGTAAACTCATCTATTAAACTTTCTGAGCTTAGTATTGGTATTGCACCTTTAGTGATTGCGCCTGCCGTAGCACGTAAAATAGGTAACGCGGCCATGGGCGAAATGTCTTTGGCACCTACAGAATGGAAAAGTGCTTATTGGGCTCAAGAAAAAGGACTGTTCAATAAAGTATATGACTCTGCAGACGAAATGGACAAAGAACTTGATTTCTTTATTCATAAACTGGCAAGCTATAATGTTGATGCTTTAACCGAATGGAAGAAAGTTTTATGGGAAGGCACCGACCATTGGGATACCTTATTGACAGACCGCGCAGCTATCACCGGTAAATTAGCTCTTTCCGATTTTACGAGAAATGCACTGTCTAAATTTAAAAAATAAACAATAACTGAAACAGGGCGTCGTTCTGTTTCTAAATAATTAGTATGGAATTCTTTCAATTTTTAAACGGTAACCTAGTATTTCCCGTTCTTGCTCTTTCAGTTTTGATCATTTATGTCGTGAACAAAATGCGTGCAAAGAAGAAATACAAAAGGTAAGTAAACACCTTACGCAACTAATCGGTAACTCATCATCTTATCATAAAATCCGTTTTATGTTCGCAAAAATTATATTTGTAGTATTTTCTATATTTCTCGTTGCCTGTAATGATAAGGGCAATACTACTGAACAGCAAGATTGCTCTAATACGATTTGTACACTTAATTTCGTTACCATTACGGTCAGTGTAAAAGACGCTTTGGGCGAACCCATAGCTTTAGATAGTTATGAGGTAATAGATACCGAGACAGGTAAAAACCTAGCAGCAGATTTCAATGGCGATGAATATCAATACCTAAAAGAACAAGGTATCTACCCTATAATTAGTGATGCCAATCGTGTTCAATATCAAAATTCGACTGCGACTCTTACTTTTAAAGGTTCAATTGCCAATGAAGAGGTCATTAATGAAGCCTATGAAGTTGCGGCAGACTGCTGTCACGTTAGCTTAATAACAGGAAAAACAGCCATTGTTTTAGAATAACATTTTGCTGCAAGCGCGTTCAAACTTTCCCTACCTTTGCCGTACAATTTTAGGTTATGAGCAATATTCGTATTACGAAACAATTCAATTTTGAAACCGGCCATGCACTGTACGGTTATGACGGTAAATGTAGAAATGTACATGGTCATAGCTATAAATTATCTGTAACCGTTATAGGAAAACCTATTACAGATACCAATCACGTTAAATTGGGTATGGTAATCGATTTTGGAGATCTTAAAAAAATAGTCAAAGAAGATATCGTTGACGTTTTTGATCACGCTACCGTTTTTAATAAAAATACACCTCACGTAGAATTAGCAAAAGAATTGATTGATAGAGGGCACAATGTAATCTTAGCAGATTATCAGCCTACCAGTGAAAATATGGTTATCGATTTTGCCGCAAAAATAAAATCTAGGTTACCAGAAAATATTTCATTGTTCTCACTTAAACTGCAAGAAACAGATACTTCTTTTGCAGAGTGGCATGCAAGTGACAATTAAGTTCAACAAAACTTAACCTTTTACTTTCTTAAAAGCTTTTAAATTGTTTTATTTTTAAGGCAACTCCTTAATATATAACAACATGACCAAGCATCATATTTACTGGTGGAATCTTGAAAACTTATTCGATGTTGATAACTCACCTAGACGAAGTGAATTTTTAAATAATCATTTAGGCAAAGAACTTGAAGGGTGGAGCGCTACCATTCTTGACCAGAAAATTGCCAATCTTACCGCGGTCATATCAAAATTCAATAATGGTGCAGGTCCTGATTTATTGGGAGTGTGCGAAGTAGAAAATGAATATGTAATAGAGCTTCTTATTGAAGCCATGAGCACGGCACTTGACAAAAACTATGGTTATGTCATTTCTGAAGGGGAAGATAAACGAGGTATAGATACCGCGCTTATTTATGATAAAACCAAATACGGACCTGAACAACAGACGTTCAGCCTACGTATTATAAAGAGAAACACTACCAGAGATTTGTTTCAAGTACATATCAACACTGCCAATGGTAATAAGCTTATCTGTATTTTAAATCATTGGCCTTCTAGATCCGGCGGTGAACTTGAAAGTGAACCGTTTAGAATTATGGTAGCCGAAAATTTATCTTATTGGATCGAAAGGATTTACGAGGAGCAAGGTAATGATGCTAACATCATATTAATGGGAGATTTCAATGACAATCCCTTCAACAAGAGTATTACAGCCTATTTAAAAGCCATCAACAACAAAGCTTTGGTGAAAAGTAATAGAGTGCGACTAAAGTATTTCTACAATGTAATGCATCGGTTTTTAGATGCGCAGATAGGTACTTTTGTATTTGGTAATGAATACAACCTGCTAGATCAATTCATGATTTCAAAGAGTATTTTATCAGAGAAATCAGATTTACCATTTAAATTAAGTACTGCTGAAATCATTGCCTACCCAGAACTAACTTCTGGTTCTTACCAAAAACCCGTAAAATTTGGCAGACCTAATTCATCTACATTTAACGACAAAGGTTATAGCGATCACCTGCCTATAAAAATAGTACTGAACGAGAAAGATGCCGCTGTGTAATTTAGATTCACAAGTGCTTATTTTAATCCACGTATTCCCTTGGTACGCAAAACAGTTATTATATTTACATCCTGATGACGAACATTAACCTTCCTGCAGGAAAAAAAATATATTTTGCTAGCGATAACCACCTGGGCGCACCTACTATGGAAGAAAGTAGAGTGAGAGAGCTAAAGTTTATTCGTTGGTTAGATATGATTAAGTCGGATGCCGAAGTGATTTTCTTGATGGGCGATTTGTTCGATTTTTGGTTTGAATATAAAACCGTTATCCCGAAAGGATTTACCAGAACATTAGGAAAGCTTGCAGAACTGTCTGATGCAGGCATTCAAATACACTACTTTGTCGGTAACCACGACCTTTGGATGAACGGTTACTTTGAAGAAGAACTCAATATACCCGTGTATCATAAACCTCAGCAATACTCCATTAACGGAGCTTCCTTTTTTATAGGTCATGGCGACGGATTAGGACCGGATGATAAGGGGTTTAAAAGAATGAAAAAGGTCTTTACCAACCCGGTAGCTAAATGGTTCTTTAGATGGCTACACCCAGATATCGGAGTTCGCTTGGCAAAACACCTTTCTGTTAGCAACAAATTAATCAGCGGTGATGATGATGCCAAATTTTTAGGTGAAGACAAAGAATGGCTAGTACATTACGCGCATAGAAAACTAGAAACCAACCATTACGACCATTTCATCTTTGGTCATAGACATCTTCCTTTAGAAATTGAATTGAAAGAAAATTCAAAATATACCAATCTGGGCGATTGGATCAATTACTACACTTATGCCGAGTTTGACGGTATGCAACTTTCACTGAAAGAGTTTAGCTAAACTTCCATAAAAACACCGATGAAATACACAATTCATTTTGTAATCTTTTTCTTACAACAAAAAATATGCTTTTCACAACAATAGTTTTTTAAAACTAGTTCTTCGTTATATCTTTACAGTGTTATTAAGTTTAAGTGTTGACCCCAAATCTTCACATCACCTACAAGTTTACCTAGCTTAAAACCCAAATTTTAAGTGTACAAAATGTAAAGAATAGCCCCTATTTTAGGGGCTTTTTTAATATTTTATGTTTTTCTGTCAATCTTGAATCTACTTAACTTCTAAAAGTTCCAGATATTTTTTAGGATTAAACAATTCAAAATAATTAGTCGATCTAAGGCAACTAAACAATCCCCAATTCTTATTTAAGTTTCATCGAAAATGGATAAAATAAAACTTAATATCCTATCAAACCACATGTAATCCTTTTCTTACATGTTAAATATTCCAGTTCACAACAAAAGTTAGTACTAACTAGACATTGGTTCTATCTTTACACTGTTGTTTAGAATAAGTGTTGATTCCCAAATCTAAAGCTTACCTACAAATTTCCCCGCTTAATGATGAATTTCTTAAGCATTACCTACAATAAAAAAAGCCCCTTTATAAAGGGGCTTTTTTTATGATGCAAATCTACCGTGTTAGCGCTCGTGATCTTCTACATCTTTCTGTAAATCTAGTTTTCTAAACTTAGGGGAAACAATTGCTGTAAGCCCCACTGTCAATAAAGTCATAGTTCCTCCAAAAACTACTGCGGTAACCGTACCCATCAATTTTGCGGTTAAGCCACTCTCAAAAGCGCCCAACTCATTAGACGAACCCACGAACATGGAATTTACCGAAGCTACACGCCCACGCATATTATCAGGTGTCTTTAATTGTAAAATTGTCTGTCTAATAATCATTGATACCCCGTCTACCGCTCCGCTTAAGAACAAGGCAATTACAGATAACCAAAAATAGGTAGATAGTCCAAATATGATCATACACACACCGAAACCAAATACGGCAATTAATAATTTCTTTCCTGCATTTTTATGTAAAGGAAATCTAGTGGATCCCAACATGGTTAACGCGGCACCTACTGCTGGTGCAGCTCTTAATACGCCGAACCCTTCTGAACCAACATGCAATATATCTTGGGCAAAAATGGGTAACAATGCTACTGCTCCACCAAAAAGTACGGCAATCATATCTAATGTCAAAGCACCTAATACCGCTCTGGTCTTGAATACAAATGTTAATCCCTCTCTTAAACTCTGAAAAACTGGTTCTCCTATCTTAGGATTTAAAATTGGTTTCTTAGAAATATTGAAAAGTGCTGTCAACGCCAATAATGAAAAACCAAAGATGACACACATAGACCAATGTACACCTATAAGACTTATGGAAAATCCTGCTAAAGCCGGACCTAATACAGATGCCATTTGCCAAGTTGTACTACTCCAAGTTGCAGCATTTGGGTATATTTTTTTAGGAACGATCAAAGCGATCAATGAAAATATAGTAGGTCCTAAAAAGGCGCGTACCAAACCACCACAGAATACCAAGGCATAAATACCGTAGAGAATAACTTTGGTTTCATAGCTTTCTAAAACAGACGGAAGACTTAATATAAACAGACCGAAGCTAATAACAGAGAAACCGCAAATACATTTTATCAGCAAGTTTCGCTTCTCCTTTTGATCAACAATGTGTCCAGCGAAAAGTGCCATGCTTACTGCAGGTATCACTTCCATCAAACCAATAATACCTAATGACAATGGGTCTTTGGTCATTGAATACACTTGCCACTCTATGACAATGAACTGCATTGACCAAGCAAAAAC
>NZ_JBDVOT010000071.1:0-22310 GCF_039968975.1 Maribacter sp.
AAGGGCAAGAACCTTTAAACGAATTACCGGAACCTGAACAAGAAATTACACCTATCATAGGCTGTGAGTTTCAAGTTTGTGAAGATCACACCAACAAATCTCAAAAAGACAACGGATACCAAATCGTAATGCTTGCCAAGAGCAAAAAAGGATATCTGAATTTGGCAAAAATGTCTTCGATTGCCTTTGTTTCCGGTAAGTACTATGTACCTCGTATCGATAAAAAAGTTATTGAGCAGTACAAGGAAGATGTTATGGTACTTACAGGAAACCTTTATGGTGAAGTTCCCAGTAAAGTATTGAATGTTGGCGAAAACCAGGCGGAGGAAGCATTAATTTGGTGGAAAGAAACTTTTGGTGATGACCTGTACATGGAAATCATGCGTCACGGACAGGAAGATGAAGACCGTGTAAACCAGGTACTGATAAAATTTGCAAAAAAGCACAATGTAAAGTTGGTTGCCACCAACAACACCTATTATGTAGAAAAAGAAAATGCACATGCGCATGATATTCTTCTTTGTGTAAAAGATGGTGAAAAACAGGCTACACCCATAGGTCGTGGTCGCGGGTATCGTTACGGGCTACCCAACCAAGAATACTATTTTAAGTCATCTGATGAGATGAAAGAGCTTTTCAAGGATATTCCGGAAGCCATCATCAACATTCAAGAAATCGTGGACAAGGTAGAGACCTTTACTTTGGCACGTGATGTACTGTTACCTGCCTTTGATATTCCTGAAGAGTTTCAATTTGAAGAAGATAAACTGGACGGTGGTAAGCGTGGTGAAAATAAATTTCTACGTCATATTACCTATGAAGGTGCCAAAAAAAGATACGGGGAAATTACTCCTGCAATTGATGAAAGGCTAGATTTTGAGCTTAAAGTAATTGAAAAAACAGGGTACCCTGGTTATTTCTTGATTGTGGAAGATTTCATTAGGGCCGCACGAGATATGGATGTATCCGTTGGTCCTGGTCGTGGCTCTGCAGCAGGTTCTGCCGTAGCTTATTGTTTATGGATTACGAATCTAGACCCTATTAAGTACGACCTACTTTTTGAGCGTTTCCTAAATCCGGATCGTGTAAGTATGCCCGATATTGATATTGACTTTGATGATGAAGGGCGTGGTCGTGTTATGGATTATGTAATTGACAAGTACGGCTCTAACCAAGTGGCACAGATTATCACGTATGGTACCATGGCTGCCAAATCTGCCATTAGAGATACGGCACGTGCTTTAGATTTGCCTTTGCAAGATTCTGATCGAATGGCAAAGTTGATTCCTGACATGTCTAAGCTAAAAAAGATAATTGGGGTCGATGAAAAGGTCTTACGCTCAAAGTTTAGATCGGAAGATTTAGAAAAAATAAACGAGCTTTTAGCGATTTCCGAAGGCGACGGTCCTGAATCGGAAACCTTGAACCAAGCATATGTTTTAGAAGGTTCCGTTCGTAATACCGGTATTCATGCCTGTGGAGTTATTATTACTCCAGATGATATTACCAAGTTCGTTCCTGTTGCCCTAGCCAAGGATTCTGAAATGTACTGTACCCAGTTTGACAACTCGGTCGTGGAAGATGCAGGATTGTTGAAGATGGATTTCTTGGGATTGAAAACGCTGACCTTGATAAAGGACACCGTTAAAATTGTAAAAGCGAAACACGGTGTTGAGCTAGACCCAGAGAATTTTCCTCTAGATGATGTAAAAACATACGAACTCTTTCAAAGAGGAGAAACTGTTGGGGTATTCCAATATGAATCTCCCGGCATGCAAAAACACATGAGATCGCTTAAACCAACGGTTTTTGCGGATCTTATTGCCATGAACGCCTTGTACCGTCCTGGCCCAATGGAATACATACCAAGTTTCATTGCCCGTAAACACGGTACTGAAGAAATTGTATATGACCTTGATGCAAACGAAGAATACCTAGCGGAAACCTACGGTATTACGGTATACCAAGAGCAAGTGATGCTCCTTTCGCAAAAACTGGCGGACTTTACTAAAGGTGAAGCCGATGTCTTGCGTAAGGCAATGGGTAAAAAGCAAAAGCACGTACTTGATAAAATGAAGCCAAAGTTCATTGAACAAGCTTCTGCCAAAGGACATGCGGTTGATAAACTGGAGAAAATATGGAAAGACTGGGAAGCATTCGCCGCCTACGCCTTTAACAAATCGCACTCTACTTGCTATGCTTGGATTGCCTACCAAACCGCATATTGCAAAGCCCACTACCCTGCCGAGTATATGGCTGCAGTATTGAGTAACAATATGAACGATATTAAGCAAGTTACCTTCTTCATGGAGGAATGTAAACGTATGGGCTTAGAAGTATTGGGTCCAGATGTAAACGAATCTTACTATAAGTTTGCCGTGAACGATGCCGGCGCCGTTCGTTTTGGCATGGGAGCCGTAAAAGGTGTTGGTCGTGGTGCGGTAGAAACCATCGTTGAGAACAGAAAAGAAGACGGACCCTATAAATCCGTTTTCGATTTTGCAAAACGTATAGACCTTCGCGCAGCCAATAAAAAAGCATTTGAAAGTTTAGCTGTGGCAGGTGGGTTCGATTCTTTTGGAGACACCCACAGAGCACAATATTTTCATAATGAAGGTGACGGAGTAACCTTTCTGGAAAAGACCATAAAGTATGGCGCTAAATTCCAAGAAAGCGAGAACTCAAGCCAAGTAAGTTTATTTGGTGATGCCAGCGAAGTGCAAATACCAGAACCTGTGGTACCACCATGTGAAGAATGGGGAACTATGGAGAAACTGCGCAGAGAAAAAGAAGTGGTTGGTATTTATATTTCAGGTCATCCCCTAGATGATTTCAAAACAGAGGTAAAAGCATTCTGCAATGCCAACATAGCATGTGTAAATGATTTGCCTACCTATGTAAATAGAGAACTCACCTTTGCCGCCGTAATTACAGATGTACAACATAGAGTTTCTAAAAACGGTAAAGGCTGGGCTGCTTTTACGATGGAAGATTACACAGACTCTTATGAGTTTCGGATTTTTGGAGAAGAATATTTAAAATTCAGGCACTTCTTAATGATCAACTCTTTTGCTTATGTAAAATTATTTGTTCGTGATGGATGGATGAACAAGGACACCGGTAAAAAAGGGGATCCAAGGATGCAGTTCAACAGTTTTATGTTGTTACAAGAAGTTATGGAAACCTATGCCAGAAAGCTCACGATAAAACTGAACATTGCCGATTTAAAAGAAGAGAAGGTTCGTACCCTTAAAGACACTTTCATAGACCACGTAGGAGAACATCCGGTTAATTTTATCGTTTATGAAATGGAAGAAAAAATTAAGGTTACACTAAACAGCAGGCGACAAAAAGTAAATATTTCAACCGAGTTATTACAACTTTTAGAGAAACAAGACGTTCATTTTAAACTGAATTAAAGCAGCAAGTATCATATTTGACTATTGAAATAGTAAAATTCACATATTAGAATCGCTAACTGTATTTTATGACCAGCGACTCTATGTAAGAAAAGAACTATATAAATATATAAATTAGCTTGATACCTGAATAGGCAAAACGAATTGCCAAGCTGTAAGGAAACAGAAGAATAATTGACTAAATTTGCATAATCAATAAAAGAAATTAAGATGGCATTAGAAATAACAGATGCTACTTTTGACGAGGTAGTATTAAAAAGCGATAAACCAGTAGTAGTAGATTTTTGGGCAGCATGGTGCGGTCCTTGTCGTATGGTAGGTCCTATCATTGACGAAGTTAGTACTGAATATGACGGCAAAGCTGTTGTTGGTAAAGTTGATGTAGATGCAAATCAAGAATTCGCCGCTAAATACGGGGTACGTAACATACCTACTGTATTAGTTTTTAAAGGTGGTGAAATTGTAAGCAGACAAGTAGGTGTATCACCTAAGAAAGTTTATACAGATGCTATAGACGCAGCTTTGTAAGCTTCATACACTTATATAAAATATAAAAAGAGCTGGCATATGCCAGCTCTTTTTATATGGGACAATTTTAATTATTACCATTCTTAAAGTTAAACCGTCTTTAGTATCTTTAGAATTGTGAATCTACAATCAGAATTAAACAAATCATCATTATTCTCTAACCTAGAGCTTCTTGCCAACCAAGTAGTAGAAGGGTTCATTAGCGGTATACACAGGAGTCCCTTTCACGGGTTTTCTGCTGAATTTGCCGAACATAAAATCTATAACAATGGTGAAAGCACCAAACATATAGATTGGAAACTCTTTGCGAAGACCGATAAGCTTTACACAAAGCGATATGAAGAGGAGACCAATTTAAGGTGCCACATGATATTGGACAACTCTGCGTCTATGTATTATCCACATGTAGATAATCTAAGCATCGATTCTTTAAATAAGATAGGGTTTAGCGTCTTGGCAATTGCTGCGCTCATGAACGTGCTTAAAAGGCAACGAGATGCCGTTGGGTTGAGTATTTATTCTGATACCTATAATTATTATGCTCCAGAAAAGGGAAGCGAGCGTCATTTTCAAATGTTATTGGCACAATTAAGTGCCGTTGGTGTGGCTAAAAATCCGCCAAAAGAGACAAATACCTACACCTATTTACATCAAATTGCAGAAAATATTAAACGTAGAAGTCTCATTTTTCTGTTTACCGACATGTTTCAAACCGAAAAAAACGATGATGAATTGTTCGAAGCGCTCCGTCATTTGAAATATAATAAGCACGATGTTGTACTTTTTCATCCGATGGATAAAAATCGTGAATTAAACTTCAATTTTGAAAATACACCCAAAAGATTTGTCGACGTAGAAACCAGCGAACATTTAGACTTATATGCTGATAACATTAAAGAAGCTTACAATGAACGCATTACAGCTTATTTATCTGACATAAAAATGAAATGCGCCCAATATAAAATCAAATATGTAGACATAGATATACACCAAGATTTCTCAAAAGTCCTCAATACTTTTCTCGTAGAAAGAAATAAATTCCTCTAGATTGAAAAAAAAGTAAAAAAAATGCTTGTGCAATTAAATAAACTACATATATTTGCACTCGCTAAACGCCACGGTCTGGTAGTTCAGTTGGTTAGAATACCGGCCTGTCACGCCGGGGGTCGCGGGTTCGAGTCCCGTCCAGACCGCAAAAAGCTCTCAAGAAATTGAGAGCTTTTTTCGTTTTAAATAAATAATAAGTCACCATACAACAACTTATTAAGAACGAGAAAATCTGTGCATTTTTCACATCTACTAAAACACACACATGGATGGTATTTTATACATCTTTATTACTTCAAAAAAACCAGAAGTAAAAACTTCAACATAAAGCTGACAAAAGAAAATAAACGAGGATTCAAATTTTAAAGATGAAAATGCCACTAACAATTTAATACCTTCTAAATCCTCTCAGATTTTTGCACATAATCCCTGTTAATATTTTGTATCCCAAAAAGCTTTCAAACCATATTCTTGTTTGATACTAGATTTAAAAAAGCACAAAACAACCAATTCTTGGTCAAAAATATTAATCGGGGATAAACCAAAAGACATCAAGAAATTTGAAAAAAGTTGGAAAAACATATTATTACTTTAATTGAAGTATACTTTACTTGCAACTCAATAGTTTAGTAATTAGTATGTAGAATATTTATCGGTTTTACATGACCGATAGTCTATTTTCTATAAATAAAACGAGTATTTTTCTACCTTTGAGTATGAAAATATCTTAAGATTACCAGTGAATTTTACCAATTCGCTTTATCTCAACCAATTTCCATTTTAGAATATATATACCAACCATGTAACTCCCTATTAAAGATGATGAGCAGATATTATTGTTTGTTTTTAGCCCTATTTCTATTATTCTCTTGCACAAAGGATGAAACAGATTCATTAGATACTGATGATAATGATAATCCAATTGGTAATGCCACTTTGGTTATTACTGTCTATGAAGAAAATACACCTGTTAA
Source organism: Maribacter sp. (assembly GCF_039968975.1). Classification (GTDB taxonomy): domain Bacteria; phylum Bacteroidota; class Bacteroidia; order Flavobacteriales; family Flavobacteriaceae; genus Maribacter. The sequence continues at coordinate 5,969 of NZ_JBDVOT010000071.1, forward strand.
TGAAGGTGTCACCGTTATAACATACCCACCCACTAAAACATTGTTGACCAATTCTTTTGGTCAAGTGGAAATAGAAGATATCCCGGCAGAAAAATATGATGTTTATGCATTTATAAAAAATTATGGTAGTGGCAAGGTAATTACCTCAGTGAAGGCTGATGAAATTACTTCAGTCGATCTAAAATTGATTATCGGACGTTTAATCGAACCATCCGCAACTATAACCTCTCCAGTTTCGGGTACAGGTTTCAGCGAAAATGAAGAAATTACCTTTACTGGCATTGTTACAGATAATAACACAGAAAATTCTAATTTGGCTTACGAATGGAGCAGTAATATAGATGGACCACTTGCGAATTCTATATTAGAAGATGATGGAAGCACATCCTTGAGCGTAAATTCATTAACTAAATCGGAACATTATATAACACTTTCCGCCACTAACCAACTAGGAATCGTGTCAAAGGATTCTATTCTCATAAACACTTTGGCGCCACCATTATTGCAATTATCTTCTACGAAAAATAGTGACTCTTCAATAAGTCTTAATTGGGGACAATTGCCTTCGGATATTGAAAAATTAGAAATAATTAGATATTCTGAATCTCAATTTTACGCTCATGAATTAGTCACTACAATTACAGATCAAGGTACTACTTTTTATAAAGATGAAGCTGTCCCGTTTTCGTCCGAAGTTAACTACTATATTAAGTACTATAATAGCTCAGGATATTCTCGTGAAAGTAATACTGTGACAAATGAAGGCGCATCAATTTTCAATATTCAACCACTACAAGCTGAAATTCACAACACTAAACCATTAATTTATATAAGAACACCAGATCAAAAAATCTTGGTTTTCAACTATGAGGAAATGGCTATTGTATCTGAAAAAACTTTTGAAGGAACAATAGGACAATTTGCAATCGGTAATAATGGTAGTGGCGAAGAGCTGTATGTTCCCAATAGTGATGGATGGATTTATATCTATGATTTGGAAACTTTAGAATACAAAGCGGTTATGAATGTTGGGTCACCTGTAGTTTCTGTAATAACCGATAATAATGGGCTTGTATTTTCTTCTTCTACACCTTCACCATGGTGGGAAGATCCCTTGAAAATATTTGACAGAAGTTCTTTAGAGTTATTAGATGGAGGAGGTGATTTTGACCGATGTATTCTTAAGCTACTTCCAAGCGGAAATGAAATTATTGAAATTACAACAAGCATAAGTCCTATTGACATGGATTACTATCGATTTGATTCTACAACAGGTATGATTTTAGAACACACTAACGATAGATACCATAGTGATCATCCGCTAAATGCTTATATTTTTGAAGTTGCCCCTAATAATAATTTTCTAGTCACATCATCTCAGGGTGCGGTTTATTCTGCGGATTCAAGTATGATTTTTTCTGGGGTACTCCCAAGAGGGTCCGGAACTTTTTCTGATTTTGAATTCAGTTCTGATGCAACGTACATTTATGCCGGACTAAGCAACGAAAAATCCATTTATACTTATGATAGTAGTACCCTAAACAAAACTGGAGAAATGGCTACAAAAGGCTATCCTATTTTCATGTTCAGGCGAGACAATACTATTATCTCACTAAGCTCACCAACCCAGTTTGACTTAAGTTATTCTTACTATTCCTATTATACTCCAAACAGTTTCGGTGTAGAGCTCATTAATTTACAATAAGTATTAAAGAAACATTAAACAAGATGTCTATTTTCAAAAAACTTCTTTTTTCATCCTTTTTCATGATATCGTTATTTTCATGCAATAAGGATGAACAAAGTTCAACAGTTTCTAATTCTCCTGAAGAGGAAGAAGTATCTTTAGACGACCCTTTTATAGAGACCCTTGAAGCTATCTCAACGGAGAACAATAAGTTTGTCACCCTGTCGGGAAGAGCTCTTGCGAATGACCAACAAGTATCAAGTCATGGATTTGAACAAGGTCTTGACAGTTTGCTTTCCTTCGATTTAAAAACTATAAACTTGGGTCCACTTCAGACCGATGGAATTTATCAGTTTGGTATTGAAGATTCACTTATAGTAAATGGGCGATATTTTTTTAAGGCATTTATTTCCTTTAATGGCAAAAAAAAATATGGTGAAGTACAATCTTTTTTATACAACAACGGTATGGCGCCCATGATTAATTCTGTTTCCCCTGAATTGGTTCATTTAGGGGATACTATTGCAATAAGAGGCGAGCACTTTGATGACAATACAACGCAGACCAAGATTAAATTTTCTGGAAATCAAAGTCAAATAGTATCGCTTACCGATTCCATAATAGAAAGTATTGTACCACAACACTTAAGTTTTCCCTCTCCAGAAATTATAGTCGAAAACTCTAACGGTTCTGGAACACTTTCAAACCTAAACCTTTACAAACCAGAAATCAACTCGGTTACTCCAAGTAATGGTATAATCGGTGATACTATTTCCATTATTGGCAACCATTTTGATTTACAATTGAGCGGAAATAAAGTGTTTATTGGTAATGCCCAAGCAGAGGTTATTGAAGCTTCGAGAACTATCATAAAAGCAATTGTTCCTAAAGAAGTACCATCGGCGACAGAGAAAATTAAAGTAATAGCACAAGTCCAAGAAGTAATCTATGAAGAAAATTTTCAATTGACTGCTCCGTCTATAAATAGCTTTAGTCCAGCTATGGCAACTTTCGGAGATCAGATTAGCATAATCGGAGATAATTTTGCTCTGCTCGCATCAGAGAACAAAGTATATTTTGATAATGTAGAAGCTAAAGTGGTTAATGCCAAAAAAGACGAAATTATTGTAATTGTACCTGATAACTTAGAAAAAAACACCAATAGTATAAGGGTTGCAGCACAATTTCAAGAAAACGTTGCACCTTTCAAATTCAATTTGACGCCGCCAGAAATAAGTGTGGTGCCTACAACTTCTTTCGCTAATAAGGAGCTAACTATAGAAGGAGCATATTTTCATCCTGACAAAAACATTAATATAGTTACGTTTGAGGATACGGAAGCGAAAATAATTTCAGGAAATCGTGATTCTTTGACTGTAACTGTACCCTGGGGACCTTATCCAAGAAGAAAAGCCAAGGTGAAAATTCAACTTTTAGATTTGGTCGTTGAACATGAAATTGATTTGACAATACTGGATAAATGGATTATGATATCGAACACTTTACCTTTCCATTATTATAGGTCCATCAACAATGCCGCCGTAGCTCAAGGTTCGGCTTTCGTTATAGCTCAAGACAAAAATGCAACTAGCGGAGAGGCATATCTTTGGAAATTAAATTCTGATAATTTGTCTTGGGAAAAAAGTAGTTTACCCTTTGATCCAAAATGGACAGGCAAGTTGATGACAAATGGTAACTTTCTGTATATGTATACCGCAAATACAACCAATGACTTTTGGCAGTATAACCCAAGCACTTCATCTTGGTCTCAAAAAAGTAGTTTTATAGGCAATAGAAGAGATGGTGCCGCACAGTTCTCTATAAATGGCGATGTATTTCTTGGAATAGGTTCAGATTTTGAACCTTACAGAGAAGTTGCTTATACCGATTTTTACAAATATAGTCCAACATCAGACTCTTGGACCGAAGTAAGTAGCTTACCATTCGATATATGGGGCGGACAAATCCGGACAGAGACCGCAAACTTTAGTATTGATGATATTGGTTACATCACGGGAGGGGCTAGAAATACCGGGGATTACGACTCTTGGTCTTATAAAGCAAGTACCGATACATGGACACAAATTGCTGATTTTCCTTATGCTGCAAATTATTCAGTTGGTTTTAACTTGAATGGATCGGGATATGTAAGTGGTGTTGGGTATAACGGTCTTGAATCTTGGAGGTATGATGCCGTTGCGGATGAATGGATACAGTCAGACGATACTGGGAAACCCCGAGCTGGTCATTTCTCATTTGAACTTAATGGCAGAGCTTATATTGGCGGAAGTGGGTGGCCCGTAGGATCAGGAGCTGATGCAGCTCAATTCGACTTATTTGAATACGTACCGGAGTGATATTAAGCTTTTAATTCAGAGTCTAAAAATGTTTATTACACAATACCTAAAACAGAAACTTATTTATAATTTTTTCTTGTAAAGGAAATTTTTAATATAATAGACACTTGATTATTCAAATACTAACCAAACTTAGATTTTCACTAAAAGTTTAGAGGGGGTAGAAAATTTAAAACAAAATACATATAGGCTTTTGATACAGATTTTCTCTAACAAGATTTCAAATATCGCCCAAACCGCAAAAAGCTCTCAAGAAATTGAGAGCTTTTTTTGTATACGTAAATTAGATTTTAATATTAGGCTAACGTAGATGAAAGAATTTTAATCTTAAGTTAATTTTCTACGGGTTCTCATCATTCGCTCTTGCATAATTTTAGCATATAGAATTTGATTCTCTTCAATTTGTTTTTCCAATGAAGAAACTTCATTTGTAGAACTTTCCTCTTTTTCGTGTATCTCTTTACATGTACTATCAATAGTTAAATCATTTAATAATGAATTCAATTCATTAGAAACCGAATTTTCAGAAAGAGGTTGCGTGCTCACTTTTTTAGCACTTGACTTAAATAGATTTAAAAACATAAGGCGATAAGATTTTGGGTTATATACAAAACGACCCAAATATGATAAAAGTATAAATTACGTAATCTTTTTCTTACTTATAATAAAAATTACCTTGAAGCACTAAATGATTATTTGGTTACATTTTAAGCCTTAGAGCATCATAAACCTTTATGATATTCATATTTTAGCTCACATATAAATACTAGAAGAGCAAAAACAGTGTTTCCTAATTACAGAATCTACTTTTAGACCCTATGTCAAAAAATTGGTACGTACTTTATGTAAAACCTAAAAATGAAAAGAAAGTAGCCGAGAGGTTATCCGCTAATCATGTAGATGTCTATTGCCCAATGATCAAAGAAGTAAAGCAATGGAGCGATAGAAAAATGACTATTGAAGTTCCACTTTTTACCTCATATGTATTTGTAAATATTTCAGAATGTGAAAGACAAATAGTATTTGATGCTCCTGGGGTGGTCCGTTATTTATACTGGTTAGGAAAACCTGCAGTGATTCGAGAAAATGAAATAGACGAATTGAAAAAATGGTTAAATAACGACCAAGTAGAAAACTACACCCTAACTACATTAGAACCTGGAGACAAAATATCAATTAAATATGGTGCTCTAAAAAATAAAAAAGCTGAGATTATTGAAATAGGAAAAAGCCGAGTGCGTCTAATTTTAGAAGGTATGGGTGTTGTTCTTAATATGAAGATTAAAGATCTTGCTTAATCAAGTTAAACTTAATTATTACAAATTCGCAAACAATAGAATTCTATAATTTCAATCTTAGAAATAGTACATTGAACACCAATATTTACACTAAATAACTTTTCATTTCATATAAATTAGTAGATTTTGTAAGAATACTACTATATAATTCATAAACCAATTACTACTTCACATTAAAAGGTAATAATTACAACTACTTATTAATAGAAATAATTACTTATATTTCACATTAATTTATGTAATTCATAATTTATTGATTCGTTAACACTAAATTTTGGAATGCAACTTTAAGCAACTTATGTTTGCTATTCAATATTCCCTCCCCCGTATAAATTTTAAGAAGTATTAGGTAGACTTCGACTTTTCAATTTCTAACCAGAAGTTAGTCCAACATTATGTGACTGACAACGCGGAGCGCTACATTAAAATTAAAATCTATCATTTTATTATTATCAATAACTTAATAATAAAGCACTGCAGTTTTATACCTTTCATTTTAAAATTAAAGCTAGATTATTAGTCGTTTAACCCCAAATAAATAATAAGGTGTAATGAAAAAATCATTTTTTGTCATCCCTCTATCATTTATGACTCATATAATGATTATCAATATCACATTATATGTATTTACACCTATCACTTATTTAAATATATTCAGTGTCTTATATTTTAATCTATCTTGGTTCTTCATTACTTATAGTTTAGATTTTTATCCCACTGCAAGAAGAGAAAGCTTTACAACTAGCCTTAAAATATTTTTTAAACTCTATATATTATTTGGTCTTGTATACTTCACATCATTTGCTTTTCTAAAACCATATCCGTACGCCTGGCAGTACCTATTATTGGTCTATATGATTATTTGTGCCTTACTAATGGCATTTAGAATTGTATTTTATTGGACAAGGAACTTAATAAGAAGCAAAGAATATGTTCATACAAGAACAGTGGTTATTGGAAGAGACAAAAATCTCAAAAAAATTCGGCGCATTTTTGACATCCCTAAATATGGCTACAGATATATGGGATATTTTGATAATTCAAAATCAAAAAGCCCAACCTACTTAGGCACCATTGAAAACAGCTATGACTATATATTCAAAAATAATGTTGAAGAAGTCTATTGTTTGGCTTCCCGTTTAAGCAAAGATGAAATAAAGCATCTTATGAACATCGCTGACAATAGCTTAAAAAAAATTAAAATTATACCAGACAATAAAGAGCTGTTTTCAAGAGCAATGTCTATAGAACTTTATGATACCGTACCGGTATTAAATTTAAGAGCCTCCCCATTAGATATGGAATATTCAAACCTTATTAAACGGGCGTTTGATATTATTTTTTCACTGTTGGTAATGGTATTGATACTTTCATGGTTAATACCGATAATTTATGTTTTAATGAAAATTGATTCTAAAGGACCTTTGTTTTTTAAACAAAAAAGACATGGTGTCAATAAAAATACGTTTTGGTGCTACAAGTTTAGATCAATGACCAAAAGTGATGATAGTGACACTAAAATGGCTACAAAAAATGATATGCGTGTTACCAAGCTAGGTAGAATTTTAAGAAAAACCAGTATAGATGAGCTTCCTCAATTTTTTAATGTACTTAAAGGCGATATGAGCATTGTGGGACCAAGACCACATATGGAAGTGCACACCAAAAAATACGAAACTTCAGTTGAGAAATATTTGGTACGCCATTTTCTAAAACCGGGCATTACCGGTTTAGCACAAGTAAAAGGATACCGCGGAGAAATAATTCATAAATCAGATATTGTCAATAGAGTACGTTATGATATTTTCTATATGGAAAAATGGTCTGTTTTATTTGATATTTATATAATTATACGTACCGTCACTAACATATTTTTTAATGATAAAAAGGCTTACTGATTATCATAATAACCTTTTACTTATGTTTAATATTGCATAAGACAAAACACTATATACCTAAACATGAAACCATTATTTAATTCTAAGAGAATATTAGTTTTTCTTCTTCTTCCGTTAATTTTCTCATGCTCCCGCAGAAATTTGGGCTATTTCAGCAATTACGGCGATGAAAAATTACTTACAGAAGACATTACATTAAAACCTAAACAACCTCAAATCCAATCAGGAGATTTATTACAAATTACAATAAGCGATGCCAATCCGGCCGCAGCTGCCCCTTTTAATCGGATTTCATCGAATAATGCATCAAGCAACGAATCATCTACAAGCTCACAAGAAGGGTACTTGGTAGATGAAAACGGCATTATAGATTTCCCAATTTTAGGTAGAATAAAGATTGGCGGGCAAACAAAGGCTGAAGCCAAATTAAGTTTAACCAACTTACTGACCAATTACCTAGGAAATCCAATGGTAACTATTCGTTACCTCAACTACAGAATAACGGTATTAGGTGAGGTTAATAATCCTAGCACTTTCTTAGTACCTTCAGAACGTATTAACTTAATAGAAGCTTTGGGCTTGGCCGGTGATTTGACAATTTATGGAAAACGAGAGAATATTAAGATTATTAATGAAGCTAACGGTGTACGCACCATTGCTCAATTAGACTTGAATGACAAGGCTATTTTAGATTCTCCATATTTTTATTTACAACCCAATGATATTGTTTATGTTGAACCGGTAACTGCTCGAAAAGATCAATCTAGCCTAACCAGATCTAATATTACACTTATATTAGGTGTTATAACGGCCGCATCTTTAGTGTTAATAAATTTTAGATAGACCTCAATCCCTATGTTTGAACTCAATTCAAGTACTGGCAATTCAGATAATGCCAGCCTAAGAGATTTTTTAGCTTCTTATATTAAATATTGGTATCTCTTTGTTATCGGTGTAGTTCTGTGTATTACTGCAGCCTTTTTGTATTTAAGATATAAAGCCATACCTCAATATCAAATTACCGGTACAGTTTTAATTAAAGATAAGGATAAAGGATCCTCTACAACTTCTGAGCAGTCTTTGGGGGATTTAGGTTTGGTAAAACCTTCTTCAAATATTGAAGATCAAATAGGTATTATTACCTCTTCCTATTTTATGGAAAAGGTATTGGAAGAGTTAGCACTAAATGTAAGTTATAGTGTTGAGGGGAAAGTTAAAGACATTGACATATACTGGAAAAACCTACCTTTTTATCTTTTCACCAGTAAAGAATCGCAGCCCACTTCTAGCTTACCCTTAATTATCACGCCTATTGATTCATTAAGTTTCAACTTAAATAGTACCATTGCTACAACAGAGGTGCAAGCCGGTACTTACCAATTTGGCGACACCATTTACTCCGGTAAAAAATATTTTCAAATTCTTAAAAACCCACATTACTCAAATGAATATTTAGATAAAACCCCAATACAGACCACGTTTACCAATATTGAAGATGTTGCCATGAACTATAGTGGGCAATTAGTGGTAGAATCGGTAAATAAAACAGGTAGTTTATTAGCTTTAAGTTTACTAGACCCTATACCACAAAGGGGTAAAGATGTTTTACAAACACTTATAGAACTCTATGCCGAAGAATCGGTCAAATACCAAAATCAATTAGCTATTGGTACTATTGAAATTATAGATGAACGGCTAAAATTATTGACCGGTGAAATTACAAGTGTGGAAAATGATGTGGCAACCTACAAACAACAAAATGATCTTACCAATATAAGTTCAGATGCTGCAGTATATTTACAAAGCGCACAGATAGCGAATAGACAACTAGAAGAATACCAAACCCAAATAGATATCTTAAACTCCATTGAAAGTTATTTAAGACAGAACGGTGATGAAAGATTGGTACCCAGCTCCCTAAACATTCAAGACCCTACCTTATCTGGTTTAATTTCTCAATTTAACTCCAAACAATTGGAGCGAAAAACACTTGTGCGTACCACACCGGCAGATAACCCTTTGGTAGTTTCCCTAGACAGAACTTTAACAGATCTTAGAATAGATATTTTAGAAAACCTTAGAAATATTAAAGATGGTCTACTAATTGCACAAAAAAATGTTCAGGCTAATTCTTATAGAGCTCAAGCCAAAATAGCAAAAGTGCCTACCGCAGAACGTGCTTTACAAACCATCAATAGAGATCAGGGCATCAAACAAGACCTGTATCTGTATTTACTTCAAAAAAGAGAAGAAGAAGCATTATCATTAGAAGCACCAATTTCAAATACACGTATAGTAGATCCACCTAAGGCAGGTCGTTTTCCGGTAAGCCCTAATAAAACCTCTATTTATTTAGGCGCCTTAATTTTGGGTCTATTTATTCCATTCTCTTTTGTTTTTGCCAAAGACCAATTAAACAATAAAATTTCTGGAATAGGTGATATAGAAAAATTGACTAACGCACCCTTATTAGGTCAAATTTCGCATAACATAAATCGTAAAAATCTAATTGTTCATAAAAACAATACTAGTGCCATTGCAGAATTATTCCGGCTTATGCGATTTAACTTGAGTTATTTGACTATAAAAAAGGCAAATAAGGTTTTACTGGTAACCTCTAGTAATGCCGGCGAAGGAAAAACTTTTTTCACCATCAATTTTGCAGCTAGTTTGGCCCTTAGCGGAAAAAAGGTGGTTGCTTTAAGTTTTGATCTTAGGGCCCCTAAGTTATTGGAACGTTTAGGCTTAAAAGAAAGCATTGGTATCACAGATTATATCGTTGATCAAAAATGGACAAGTAAAGACCTATTGGTCAGCGTGCCAAACTATGAAAATTTAGATGTTATAGGTTCTGGACCTATACCCGCTAATCCAGGTGAACTTATGCTTCATGATAGAATAGCTACATTAATAGAAGAACTCAAGCAAAACTATGATCATATTGTTCTAGATTCTGCACCTATAGGTAAAGTAGCCGATGCTTTTGCTTTTGTGCCTAATATAGACGCTACTGTCTTTATAGTAAGACAAGATTTTTCGCTCAAGAAAGATGTTAAAATTTTAAATGACATACATAGTAAGTACAAATTAAGAAATATGATGGTGGTACTTAATGATACTAATGCTAATGAAAATTATGGGTATAAATCTTAATTCGTTTATTATAATTTAATTAAAAAGTGTTTAATCTAATAAGAAATCAATTACAGGTTTATTCAAAAAAAGCAAATTTAAAGCCAGTTGGCCAGGTTTTAAGTTCACAATTAATATTACAAGCTTTAAGCTTTGGAATTGGAATTATACTAGTCAGAGAATTACCTAAAACCGAATATGCGATTTATTCTATATTAACATCTATTTTAGCTATTCTTTCGATTTTATCAACATCTGGCATAATGATAGGGTTCACAAAAATTGGTGGTGAAATTTGGAATGATATACCAAAATTATCATCTTTAATTAAAACAGCATCATCAATAAGAGTGTACCTAACTGCAGGAGCATTTTTAATTTCTGGTATTTATGGTTATATCTTACTATCCGAGCAAAATATTTCATTACCTCAAATTATCTTTTTTTTAATTTGTGTTTTATTAGTAGTTATACCGGAGATATTCAAAGCATTTATTTCTGAAGCCTTATTATTAAGAAAAGAAATATTCACAGTACAGGTAGTTCAACTTTTAATTCAAGCTTCCCGCCTATTATCTTTAGGCTTAATATTTTTATTTTATAAGGAATTACTTTCTATAAGTTTAGTTCTAATTATAACTGTTGTTAGCACGTGGATCGGTTATTTTTACATTAAAAATAAAAGCGCACACCTTTTTGACACAAAAGCTCAAATAGATGTAGAATATAAAAAAACATTATTACATTACATAAAGCTTATTTGGCATAATGAGTTATTTTTTGCATTTCAAGGGCAGATATCAATATTTCTAATAGGAATTTTCTCAACATCAAATAGCTTAGCAGACCTAGGTGCCCTTAGTAGATTCTCAATTATTTTTAATGTATTGGCTTCATTAATTGGTAACATATATGGACCAAAATTTGCAATCAACCAAAATATAAAACATTTAAAAAAACAATTTTATCAATTAGTAATATTATTGCTAGTTTCATCTGTCTTCATTCTAAGTATAGCTAACATTTTTCCAAATTTATTCTTGTGGGTGTTAGGACCAAAATACAGTGAATTGAATATAGAGTTGAGTTTAGTTCTAATATTGGGGTCTCTAAACTTAATGGTTACAGGTATTTCTTCACTAAATCAAACGAAAGGTTGGATTAAATATAGAACCTATTTTGAGATACCAATGAATATTGTTGTTTTAGCTTGTGGTATTTATGTATTGGATATAAGTAATTTAAAAAATATCTTATACCTATCAATATTAGTTTCATGTGCAAATATCATACTTTGTATTACAAATAGTGTCTATGGATTTAAAACCTATCTTAAAACTTAGAGTTATATCAATGGATTTGAAAAATTCACTACTACAAACCTTTTTAAAATCCTCAACATGCAAAAATTAATTCAAAAGACAGGCTTTTATATTAAAAAAAAAAATCTTGCAATCTGTTTCTCTTCCGTTAGAAAATTTTTTTTGCGCGTATTAGGCATGAAAATTGGTTCGAATACCTTAATTCCAAAATTGCATATTACCTGGCCGCACCACGTTAAATTAGGCAATAATTGCCAATTAGAAGAAAACATATATTTTAAACACGATGGTGTATGGGGGAAAGGATTTTCTATCATTATTGATGACAATGTATTTATAGGATCTAACTGTGAATTTAATATTACTGAACGAATTGAAATTGAAAAAGATTCTAAAATAGCTTCAGGCTGCAGGTTTATTGACCATAACCATTCTACCCAACTAATCCCTAAACAAGAGCGTCAAATTGATACTTCCAGTAAAATTAAATTATACGAAGATGTTTGGTTAGGCGTAAATGTTGTAGTGTTAATGGGAGTAGAAATTGGCAAAAGTGCTATAGTAGCCGCAGGAGCCGTTGTAACAAAATCTATTCCAAAAAACGAGATTTGGGCTGGCGTTCCTGCTAAAAAAATAGGAGAAAGACATTAAACTTTAAACAATTTAATTTATGAAAAGAATATTAGTAACAGGCGGAGCCGGTTTCGTGGGTTCACATTTATGTGAAAGATTACTAAAAGAAGGGCATGAAGTAATTTGTATGGATAACTATTTTACGGGTAGAAAAAGTAAAATTCTTCATCTAATGGATAATCCCTTTTTTGAAATCATAAGGCATGATATCACCATGCCATACTTTGTAGAAGTAGATGAAATATATAATTTAGCATGCCCAGCTTCACCGGTTCACTATCAACATAACCCTATTAAAACTATTAAAACCTCTGTTTTAGGCGCTATTAACATGCTTGGACTCGCAAAACGTGTGGGAGCAAAAATTTTACAGGCATCTACCAGTGAAGTCTATGGCGACCCTGAATTACATCCACAGCCAGAGCATTATTGGGGGCATGTTAACCCCATAGGTATACGCTCTTGTTATGATGAAGGTAAACGTTGTGCAGAATCGTTGTTTGTAAACTATCATGAATCTAATGGTGTAGATGTGAAAATTATTAGAATTTTCAACACCTACGGTCCAAAAATGGAGCCAGATGATGGTCGTGTTGTATCTAATTTTATAATGCAAGCGTTACAAGGAGAAGACATTACCATTTTTGGCGATGGTAAGCAAACTAGAAGTTTTCAATATGTGAGTGATTTAGTAGAAGGAATGATTCAAATGATGGCAACGGAAAAAGATTTTATAGGACCCGTAAACATAGGCAATCCAGTAGAATTTACTATGATAGAATTAGCTGAAAATGTAATAGAATTAACAAAAAGTAAATCAAAAATAATTCACTTACCTCTACCTCAAGATGACCCTACACAAAGGCAACCAGATATTAGTTTAGCTTTTGAAAAATTAAATGGGTGGCAACCAAAGGTTCCTCTAAAAAAAGGGCTGGTGGATACTATAGCCTATTTTGATCAATTAATAAAAAATTAGAATTTGTCAAAACTAAATATAGTTTTTATTTGCGGTTCTTTAGAACCCGGCAAAGATGGTGTTGGAGATTACACTCGAAGATTGGCATCCGAAATAATAAGACAAGGAAACATAGCTAGTATTATAGCTTTAAACGACACTTTTTGTAAGACAATAAAAAAAGAAAACCAAATTAGTGACACCATTAGTGTTTCAACTTTACGTCTAAGTTCTACTAATTCTATAGATAAAAGAATTTATCAAGCGAAGTGTTGGGTAAACGAAAGAAATGTAGATTGGGTTAGTTTGCAATATGTACCTTATTCCTTCAGTGCAAAAGGTATTCCATTAAACTTAGCTACACAATTAAGAAAAATAGCCAATTACCAAAAGTGGCATATCATGTTTCATGAATTAGCTGTTGGCATCGAAAATGAAGCTAGTATTAAACATAGGCTAATTGGAAAAATACAATTCCACGTCATAAAATCTTTAAGAAAAAAATTAAAACCACAAGTTGTACATACACAAACACAGCTATATTTAAAGCTTTTAGATAATCTTAATTTTAAAGTATCGCTTTTACCGTTATTTTCAAATATTCCAATCAAAAATTTAAAGCCTAACGGTAAAGGCATTAAATCAAAACTTAGAAATGAAATTGTATTAGTCCTATTTGGTGGTATTCATAGCAATGTACCATTTGAAAATTTTACAATTGAAGCAGCTTCCTATTCAAAAACAAAAAATATACCTATTTCTTTACTTACGTTAGGGCGGAACGGCAATGAACTTATAAAGTTGATAAATTGTGCTAAAAAGCAAAAATTAGAAATCAGAAATATGGGAGAACAAACCTTTTCCAATATATCTAAAATATTGTCAAGTTCAACTATTGGCATTACAACAACACCATTAGCATTAGTAGAAAAAAGTGGATCTGTTGCTGCCATGCTCGCCCATAAACTTGATATTATCTGTGTTTCTAGAGATTGGAATATGAAAGACCCTAATATTCTGGAAATTAAAAACATCTACAATTACAAAAAAGGAAATCTTGAAGCTATTATATTAAAAATTATGAAGAATATTAAAATTAATAATAAACCAAAAGGCAATTTGGTATCTCAAGTTGCACATTCATTTTTAACCAGTTTAGAAAGTAAATAATGTAATGGCCACTCTTAATTATTTATATAAAAACAGAGCGAAATTCCCAATAGGCTCTAAACAATTTGTAAGGGCATGGGCAAAACGTGTAATTTCACTACCAGAATTACTTAGAAAAAATAGAAGAAGAAAATCTCTTATCCGAAAAGGAGCTATAATTTCGAAAACCGCTGAAATAGGTGAAATTCAAATAGGCGGACCTAAAACATTATTTAAAGTTGGTTCTTTTTCTTTTTTAGGAAAAGTAAATATCTCCCTTCACCATGAGCTTCATATTGGCAATAATGTATGCATTAATGATGGTGTAGAAATACTAACGGCATCTCATGATGTAGAAGATCCTTTATGGCAACATATCAAAGCAAAAGTTACCATTGAAGATTATGTTTGGATTGGTACCGGAGCATTAATATTACCAGGTGTTACTTTGGGTAATGGTTGTGTGGTAGGAGCAAGAGCCGTAATATCTAAATCTGTTGCTCCAGGTCAAATTGTTGTTGGAAATCCAGCAAAACCAGTTTCAAAAAAAAGAAGTAAAAATTTAAATTACAATCCATGTGAGTTTCTAGTGCCAAATCGCGCTTGGCTAGTGGGATAAATCAATATTATTATGAAAGTTATATTTTCTAACATTACCAACAATACATTTGCTCGTTCTGCCGCTTTAGGTTTGACCAAAGCCAAGCTAATGGCTAAATACTACACTACCATTGCAGTATTTGAAGGTAATTTTTGGGACAGATTAAGTTCTATAACTAAATTACAAGAAATACAACGCAGAAGGTTTGATCCTATTTTAGAACCATACGTTAACACCAGACCATGGCGTGAAATAGGTAGACATATAGCTAGTAAAGCCAAAATATCGAGCTTAACAAAACATGAGACTGGCTTCTTCAATGTTGATTCTGTAAGTAAAGAATTACACCAAAGAGTTGCAAAAAATTTAAAAAAAGCTTTAGATACCGGAGTTCAAGGTGTATATAGTTATGAAGACATGGCACTGTATTCTTTTAGAGAAGCAAAAAAGCATAGCATAAAATGTTTATACGACCTACCCATAGGTTACTGGAGAGAAGCACACCGGCTTTTAAAAATTGAACAATCTGCATGGCCAGATTGGGCTTCAACTTTAACCGGATTTAACGACTCAAAAAACAAACTGGCAAAAAAAGATGAAGAACTTGAGTTAGCAGATGCCATTTTTGTTGCTAGTACTTTTACCGCAAATAGTTTAAAAGCCTACCCTGGTAAACTAGGACCAATACACATTGTACCTTATGGTTTTCCTCCAGTTATAGATAAGCCTAGAGATTATAAAAAAGATAATTCTAGAAAACTAAGGCTTCTTTTTGTAGGTGGCTTGTCTCAAAGAAAAGGAATTGCGAATCTATTTAAAGCCGTAGAAGGTTTAGATAAAGATATAGCGCTTACCATTGTAGGGTATAAAGCTAGCCAAAATTGTAGTCCATTGAACGAAGCATTAAAAAAACATAACTGGATACCAACTTTACCCCACGATAAAGTTTTAGAACTCATGCAGCAAAATGACGTTTTAGTTTTTCCTTCATTATTTGAGGGTTTTGGACTAGTTATGACAGAAGCAATGTCTCAAGGAACACCAGTAATTACTACAGACCGAACTGCAGGCCCTGATATCATGACTCATAATAAAGACGGCTGGCTTATTGAAGCAGGTTCAACCAAAGCTTTGAGAGAGCAAATTGAATATCTAATTGCCAACCCAGAAAAGATTGAAGCAGCTGGAAAAGCTGCTATTGAAACAGCTAAAAATTGGACATGGGATGACTATGGTAGAAAATTAACAGAAGCGATTGAACGTACTCTTGGTAGCTAAATTACATTTATGTCTAAAAAAATAATATT
>NZ_JBDVOT010000072.1:0-16655 GCF_039968975.1 Maribacter sp.
TTATGAATTTTAAATGTTTTTTGTAGGAATATTCTTTCAATATAGTTATATTTAAAATAGACTAGCCTTTTCGGCTAATACTGTTGTTGAAAAATTATAAAATAAAATTTTAAACAAGAATGATTCTTAAATGAAAATGACCATCTAATAATTGAAGCGTATGAGGAAAGAAAATGTGAAATTAAAGATAATCTCTAACATGATTCAATCCTCAATGATTAATAATGGTCTAGATGAAGTAGAATATGATTTCATTTGCTGTGTTAGTCAACAGCTAGGGTTAGATCAAGATATTGTTGATACCTATATAGAGGAGCAAGAAATTTTTATTCTTCCGGTATCAAGAGAAAATAGAGTTTTAAAGTTTTACAAAACTGCTTTACGTGATAAAAATTTATGTAAAAGTAATTTTATATGGATTAGAGCATCTTACCGACAAGGAATATCGTTGGGTTTACCGCAAAAGGTTATCAGGAATTTTCTAAACGATATTCATTTTTCTGATGATCAGGCGCAAGGAGAGCGTATAATCAGAAGTTATTTTCTAAGTAATTAATTTAAAGTTTAGATTACCATTGCACCTACATTACTATGGAATAAAATAAAACAGCTTTATTGGACGTTAATGATTAATAGTTGCTGAATATCAAATCATTACGTAAGAGTATGCCTACTAATAAAGAGAAATTAAGTATTTTATCAGAGATGATATCGTTTGCCAAAGTAAATAACGAGGTAAAGGACTCAGAATATGATTTTCTTTTTTCGGTTGCTCAGCAATTAGAAGTGAGTAAAAAAACCTTTGATAGTCTCTTTACATCTAATGTCGAGCATGTAATCCCAAAGTCACAGTCTGAACGTTTACTGCAATTTCATAGACTTGTGTTGCTCATGAATGTGGATAATAATCAAGATGTAAATGAGGTTAAAAGAATTTATGATATTGGTTTAAATATGGGCTTGCCGCCAGGTGCTATACAGCAAGTACTTTCTATTATGCACAATTATCCAAACAAAGTAGTGCCGCCAGAAGTATTGATTTCTATTTTTAAGGCACACTATAATTAAGACCAAGAAATAAAATGGGCATCTAACTGCTCAAGGTCTCTTTTGTTTTCGATATTATTGTTGGCATCTGCTCTTAATTCATCCATTTCTGCCTCAATAATTTCAAGTTGATTAGAATTTATCACATGATTTGTAAGTGTCTTTAACATGTGCATTAGTTTTCTCATAACAGTAATGTCGTGTTTGCAGTAAAGTCTATACGTTGCCATTACGTTGAATAGTATCTCTGAAAAATTAGAACATTTTATAAGTACCCAGTTCTTTTTGTTTTCACCGCTAAGGTATTCATAGTCTTGTTTGCGCATTAAGTCTAAAAATAGAGAAGTTAGGTAGTCAATAGTATTTAAAGCAGTGCCTGGGTCATTTATGCCTGGTGACATTGCCTTTATACCAATCTCTGAAATTTGCCTGAAACCATAAATATAGTTTTCTCCCACAAGCTCTTCATGACTAAAGAGGAGTGTTCTCATAATCTTTTCTTTCAATTCGTTATCTAGAGATTTTTCAGTTTTAAAGCCAATAGTACCATTTAAAATAAATTGCCCTTTATGTAATTGAATTGCAATTTTAAATGAGTGTTCTTTACATAGTTCAAGCAAGTCATCATTTAATATTCCGTAGAAATAACCGGTTTCATTGATTTCATATGCTTCCCAATGTTCTTGGTTGGGAAATTTAAAGGTGTTTGTTTCTTGATTTTCAACAATGGATATTACTTCAGATTTTGTTCGAGAATGAATTGCTTT
This sequence comes from Maribacter sp., assembly GCF_039968975.1. Lineage (GTDB taxonomy): Bacteria > Bacteroidota > Bacteroidia > Flavobacteriales > Flavobacteriaceae > Maribacter. The sequence continues at coordinate 1,815 of NZ_JBDVOT010000072.1, forward strand.
TAAAATGTTGCCTACTTGTATTGCTTGAGAAATATGGTGTATAAAGTAAATAAAAGCAGCCAAACAAACCACTACTAATATAATACCTATCAATACTGAAAAGCCTGGAGTTTGGTACTCATTTTCAGTAGGCTCTATTGAGATAAGTATGAAAATATTATAAAGTATAGTGGCAATATATAGACCTAAAACAATTTGATGCTTTTGATCAGATATAATTCCGGGTAAAACTCGTGGCGAGAAATTGCTAGAAGCTTGATTTAATAACACCATTACCATGGAGAAGCTAAATACCTTTAATGAGATTAAACCGCCTATTAAAGTGCTTAAAATGGTTTTAGCAGTGTCTGTATCATCAATTACCAAAGTAGGGGATACTTTAATGAGATATGCGGAAATACTTTTTTGTTCAAGGTATATCATTAGAAAAGCGAATAATAGTCCTGCTAGTGAGATAATGGTAGGATAAAAAGCAATTCTAGAGCGAATTTTATCAATAAAGTTGGTTAGTCTGTTCATTAGTTAAAATCTATATATAAATCTAGTGATTGTCTCATCGTATAAATGGCTGATATGATAAAATTACAGACTCGTATCATTTATTAATGCCAAAATGACATTATTTAGAGGTGTATATATGTCAAGTTGACATATATTTTGTGTTGGTATAGGATTTGTTCTATTCCAATCAACTATTGAAATTAATTTATTTAAAAAAATACGATTATGAGTTTAGCAAAGAGAAGTGACGTTTTATTCCCGGCATTAATGAATGAAATATTTAAACCAGATTGGTTTGGTGGAACTGAGAATTCACGTTCAGCTGTACCGGCAGTGAACATTAAAGAAAATGAAAAAGATTTTGAGTTAGAGCTTTTTGTACCTGGTAGGGTCAAAGATGATTTTCAAATTGAAATCGATGATGCTGTTTTAACTATTTCGGCAGAAATTAAAGAAGAGAGTGAAGAGGTGAAAGAAAATTTCACAAGAAAAGAGTTTAGTATTTCGTCTTTTAAAAGAGCATTTACTTTACCTGAAACTGTTGCGACAGATAAAATTGAAGCGACATATGAAGATGGAATTTTGAAATTTAATCTTCCGAAAAAAGAAGAGGCTTTACCAAAGCCAAAAAGAATGATTGAGTTAAAGTAAGTTTTAATTACTAAGTTTTTTTTAGGTTGGTTTGAGTTGTTTAGTTGAAGTGCTTTGAGAAATCAAAGCACTTTTTTTATGTCCACATTAGCGCAAAATTATTACACTAAAACCGAACGTAATTTGTAGTTTTTGTAGTTGATAAATTAGCTCGTTTATAAATGTCATAAGATGGTTTTTTTTTTATGAATTTTTCCTTGAATGTGATTTTGTGAACTCATTATTTTATGTTCATTTTTTGTTGAATAATGATGTAGGTTTATCCCCTTTTTAGGATTTCGAAAACATGACTTTGGTGATTTTTGAAACAGTATTTTTGTAGTAATAATTAACTGGTTTTTGGTCAATAAAATGGGCGATTTTATTGTTTAAAAAATTAACGTAAATTCGTAATATCTTCTTGTGAATATTTAATTCATGAGAGTATTATTTAACTTCAGGAGATTTTAATTAAAGAGGGCAGTAGTTGTTGTTGATAAATTGAAATGTTCATTTAAAATCTGCTTAAAAATTCATATTTCAACTAATATTAAATATTTAGTCTTGTCTAAAAATTTAATTTAAATAATTAAATACCAGTATTTTAAGTTGTTTAATGTAAAGTTTAAATATATATTATTTTGTTTTTAACCATTTTATTGAAAGCTTACCTTATTCCTGCTCCTGTAAAGACTTTATTTCGTCTCTCAGCTTTGCAGCTTGCATGAAATCCAATTCTTTTGCCGCTTTTTCCATTGCTTTTCTTTTGTCTTTTATCAGCTTTTCTATTTGCTCTTTTGTAAGGTAATCCATGTCCGGTTCGGCAGCTCTTAGTTCCTCTTTTATGAAGTGATAAGTAGAGACTGAATTTTTAGAAAGTACACTATCTAAACTTTTATTTAATGCTTTTGGCGTAACGTTATTATCGGTGTTGTATTGTATCTGTTTTTGCCTTCTATAGTTTGTTTCGTCAATTGTTTTTTGCATACTATCGGTGATCTTATCTGCATACATAATTGCACGTCCGTTTAAGTTTCTAGCGGCTCTACCAACAGTCTGTGTCAAGGATCTATTACTACGTAAAAATCCTTCTTTGTCTGCGTCTAAAATAACGACTAATGAGACCTCTGGTAAGTCTAATCCTTCACGTAATAAATTGACGCCAATTAGTACATCAAAAATTCCTTTTCGTAAATCTTGCATGATTTCAACACGCTCCAAAGTGTCAACATCACTATGTATATATCTACATCTAATATTAATTCTGTCTAAATATTTTGCCAACTCTTCAGCCATTCTTTTCGTCAAAGTGGTCACTAAAGTACGCTCATCTTTTTCAACTCTAATTTGAATTTCTTCGACTAAATCATCTATTTGATTTAAGCTTGGTCTAACCTCAATGATAGGGTCTAAAAGTCCGGTTGGTCTAATCACTTGCTCTACATATACCCCCTGGCTTAATTGTAATTCATAATCTGCCGGTGTTGCACTAACATATAAAACCTGATTTTGTAACGCTTCAAACTCTTCAAATTTCAAAGGTCTGTTATCCATAGCTGCCGGCAAGCGAAAGCCATAATCAACCAAGTTTACTTTTCGTGAACGGTCACCGCCATACATTGCATGTACCTGTGGTATGGTTACGTGGCTTTCATCAATCACCATCAAATAGTCCTCAGGGAAATAATCCAATAAACAGAAAGGTCTGGTACCAGGCTCTCTATCGTCTAAATATCTAGAGTAATTTTCAATACCTGAGCAATAACCAAGTTCACGTATCATTTCCAAATCAAAGTTGGTACGTTCCTCTAAACGTTTTGCTTCTAAGGGTTTGGCAATGTCCTTAAAGTAGTCTATTTGCTTCACCAAATCATCTTGAATGTTATGAATGGCGTTCTGTAGTACATCTTTAGATGTTACGAACATGTTTGCTGGGTATATGTTCAGATTTTCATATACTTCAATGATGTTATTGTTAAAAGGATCAAACGCCTCTATCTCCTCAATTTCGTCGCCAAAAAAATGAATTCTATAGGCATGGTCGGCATAACTAGGGAAAACGTCAACTACATCACCTTTAACTCTAAAGTTTCCGTTTTTGAAATCTGCCATGGTTCTAGAATACAGCGACTGTACTAACTGCTGCATTAGTTTGGTTCTGGCAATTACCTGGTCCTTTTTTATGGAGATTACATTTTTTTGAAATTCAATAGGGTTACCAATACCATACAGGCAAGAAACGGATGCAATTACGATAACATCTCTACGACCTGATAATAAAGAAGATGTGGTGCTTAAACGTAATTTCTCAATATCTTCATTTATTGATAAATCTTTTTCAATGTAGACACCGCTGGTAGGTATAAATGCTTCTGGTTGATAATAGTCATAATAAGAAACAAAATACTCTACCGCATTGTCAGGAAAAAACTGCTTGAATTCTGAATATAGTTGAGCTGCCAAGGTTTTATTATGTGCTAATAAAAGTGTAGGTTTTTGAACTTGCTCTATAACATTTGCAACGGTAAACGTTTTTCCTGATCCGGTAACACCCAATAATGTTTGAAATTTTTCCTTTTCATTTAACCCTTTTACCAATTCTTTAATGGCATTTGGTTGATCTCCAGTGGGTTTAAACTCTGATACTACTTTGAACTTCATGCTATAAAATTACGAAAGAAGCACGATTTAAATGAACTCGATAAGAACTTTAGTTGCAACTATCGTTTCAACGAAAAATGACCGGTAATTACTTCATTGCTTTCAGTACTATCAAATCGATACCAGTAATCTGACGATGGTAGAGGTTTGCCATTAAACGTACCGTCCCAGGTATTTTCTAAAGAGTTGGTTTGGAATACTAATTGAGCATACTGGTTATAGATGCTTAGTGTACCTGTTGGTGAACAAGTATCGGTAATAGGAACATATCTGTCATGTACTCCGTCATTGTTAGGTGTAAAGAAGTTGGGAAAATCGACCTTGCATAAAACCTCTGTTTCGGGATTTGGATCTGGTGCCTCTTCACATAATATAGAATCTATGGTAACGGTAAAACTGTTTTCGTTAGAGCATGAGCCAAATTGAGAATGAATATAAACAGTTTGTGAAACCTCTAAAATATCACCCGAAAAAAGCTCTGTTCCTGTACCGTTAGATTCTGTAAAATAGTTGCCGTTATTAAGTGTTGGTAATGTATAGTTTTCGCAAACTACAACGTCTTCTATATTGTCGATCTGACCAAGATTATCTATTTGAACATCAAAACTGCTCTCATCTGAACATCCGCTAGCGCCAGTATAAACATAAATTGTTTGTGTTGTCGTTATCACATCACCGGCATTTAATTGAGTACCGCCTGCATTGGTCTGCGTATAGTAGAAATTATTAGCAGAAAGTACGGGCAAGGTGTAGCTGGCGCATGCGTTGACATCCATAGGGTCGTCCGCTGTAGGTGCTGTTCCTATTTGAACATCAAAGCTGCTCTCATCTGAACAACCACTGGTACCGGCATATACATAAAGTGTTTGTGATGTTGTTATTACATCTCCAGTATTTAATTGGATGCCGCCTGCATTGGTCTGCGTATAGTAGAAATTATTAGCAGAAAGTACGGGCAAGGTGTAGCTGGCACATGCGTTGACATTCGCAGGGTCGTCCGCTGTAGGTGCAGTTCCAATTTGAATCTCGAAGTCGTTTTCATCTGAACAACCACTGGTACCGGCATATACATAAAGTGTTTGTGATGTTGTTATCACATCCCCGGCATTTAATTGGGTACCGCCTGCATTGGTCTGTGTATAATAAAAGTTATCGGCAGAAAGTGCGGGTAAGGTGTAACTGGCACATGCATTGACATCTGCAGGATTGTCTGCGGTTGGAGCTACACAATTAATAATTATCGTAATATCATTTCTTACTAAAGTCAGGTCCGTTACAATATCACTTGTTATTTCTGCATGATAAACTCCTGCATCTGAAGCTTGTATGTTGTCTAAAACTAAAGTAGAGCTATCAGGTGCACCCGTAATTGGTACACCATTTTTGAACCATTGATAATGATTTTGAGTTCCACTAACCGTTGTAGTTAAGGTAACGGTATCTCCTTGATCTTCATTTAAAGTCAAAATATTATTAACCTTAGCTTGCGGATTATCACGAAAACCAGAAAAATTTGCATCATAAAAGGGGAAATCATCTTCGAAATCACCAAATTGAAAACTATTATCCGCTATATTCAGATTTGTATTAAAACCAGGTATTATGGTAAAATCAGGTACAGTACCTTCTAATTCGTTATTGTTAACATTAAAATTATTAAGATTGTTCCATTGGTTATAGGTAGCGGGAATGGTTCCTGAAAAAGAATTATTAGATGCGTTAAAGACCTCGAGGTTGGTCCATTGGTCATATGATTGAGGGAAATTTCCATTTAAATCATTATCGGAAACATTAAAAGATTCGAGACTTGACCATTGCGAAAAACTTGGAGATAAGGTGCCAGAAAGTCTATTGTCATTAATCGAAAAATACTCCATTTGAGTAAAACTTGAATAACTAGGGGGAATAGTACCTTCAATATCATTATTAAAAACCTCAAACCTAACAATGTCGGTCCAACTAGCATAACTTGCGGGTAAATTGCCAGATATTAGGTTATTTGCAATACTAAAATACTGAATATCTGACCAGTTAGAAAGTGATTCAGGTAATGTGCCTGTAAGGGCATTACCCCAAAGGTCTAAAGTTCTTAAATTAATTAGGTCTCCATAAGAATCGGGAATAGTGCCTGTGAGACCTCCAATATATGCGTTGGTATAAGACTTTAAACGAAGGATTTGTAGATTAATTAATTCAGAATATTCCTCAGGTAAATTTCCTTCAATGCGTGTAGATTGTATGGAAAGTTCTATCAAATTTGTTAAGTTTCTCAACGAGACCGGTAGATTTCCTGTTAAGGCCTGACCTCCGATAATAAGATTTCTTAGTTCAACTAAATCACCCAGGGTTGCTGGTATATCACCTACAAGCTCATTTTCGGAGAGATTAAGGTATGTCAGGTTCACCAAATCACCATATTCAGGATAAATGGTGCCTGTGAAATCATTACCACCTAAATGTAGCACTGATAATTGTGTCATATCTGTGATTTCTATAGGTATTGTTCCCGATAAATCATTGTACCAAACATTTAAGGATACTAGGTCTGGTAGTGTTGTAATGCTAATAGGAAGAGGACCTGTTAATCCGCTTGCTGATATATCTAATAATGTTAAAAATTGCAAATCTCCTAATTCATTAGGTATAAAGCCCGACTGAATGTTACTTGTATTTGCATTTGTAGTAGGATTCATATCTATGGCAACTACATGACCTCCATCGATAGTTAAGCCATACCAATCATTAGTGACAGGTCCTGTAAAATCCCAATCATCTGTCAAATTAGCATCAGTTTCGCTTCCCCAGTTTGGTCCATCGGTTGCGTCATAAAATTCTTGAAGAGCTGCTTTTTCAGCAGGGGTAACTTGAGCTGAAAGTATTTTAATAAAAACTAAAAAAAAGATAAAACTTAATACTCTTGTCATTAATTTCTTTACTTAAATTTTGTAAACAAAGTGATTAATATAGAAACTTTACCGGTAAATTTGATTTTTTTATTTAATTTTTAGATTAACGGAATGGTGTATCTGTTTCTTTAGTAATAAGTGGTTATATATTATTCATATTATATTTTCTAAATTAATGTAAGTTATAAGTATCAGTATGCTATAACTAAGTTTTCTACTCATTAAAATAGAGTTACTATCGTTTCAACGAAAAATGACCGGTAATTGGTTGTTGATTAACAAAGCTTGCTTTATACCAATAATCTGTTTCTGGCATTTCTTGATTATTGAAAGTTCCGTCCCAACCAATACTAGTTGGGCTTAATTGTTGAATTAGACTTCCAAATTGATTAAAAATATAAATTACTTCTATAATAGATTCCGTGTTTTCAACTGGTGGTATATATTGCCAATAGTCATTATCCCCGTCACCATTGGGTGTAAAGAAATTTGGAAATCCGTTTACGGTTAAATCTTGCTCAACAAATTTTGTTGCAAGTCCGCATCCATCTTTATCCCGAACATATATAGTGTGGTTTTGTAAAGAGAGATTGGTAAAACGGTTAGTGTCCTGGTATGGTCCTTCTTTATTATCTATGGCATATTCATAATTGCCAGTGGTAGTTGTAAAAATTTCATAGTTGAGAGAGTTGGCAGTTATTTGAATTTTTACATCCGCTATTTCAGGTATTTGTGATATTTTAACTTCAAATATTTTTGAAGAAGCGCATTCAAATGTTCTACCAGATTCCTCAATGTTCACATAGGCTTCGTGTATATATTCACCTTCTTCATCTATTGACACTTCTGCTGTTGTAGATAGTAATGTTTCATTGCCTCTTTCATCCAATTTATACCATCTATAGCCATCGGCTTCATCTGTTGCGGTTATAACATTAAATTCATTGCCAGTGCAGATGGACACGTAATCAGGGAAAGATAATTCGGGATTTAAAACTAATAATTCTCCACTAATAGGGTCAAAATATGGTCCGCACCCTACTAATGTAGAAAAGGTTTCTTGGTTACAACCAATAGCTTCGCCAGCTTCATTAAAGGGGTAGATTGAGATGAAGAAGGTTCGGTTAGGTTCAAAATCTATAATTACCGTTGAAGTCTTAAAAAAAATGGCATCTTCTAGAATATTGGTTTCAAATGGAGATGTTCCAATTGATACTCTATAGCCTGTTGCATTGGTAACCGCGTTCCACTCTAGAGTTGGGCTTAACGGTACATTTGTTTCTCCGTTAACCGGAGAAATCATAGTTGTACATATAGGTAAAACAGCTTCTGGTGCAGTGGTAAACATCACTGTACTGCACCCGGCAGCAATGCCTATTCTGTTATATGGTATTATTGTGATAAAGATTTCTGCCTCTGACGGTAAATCTGTAGGTGTGTTATAATTAAGTGAATTTCCCAAATCTGTACTCGTAAGAATTTCACTTCCGTTTAAGGTAGTTCCAATAGATAAGAAGTACCCTGTAGCATTAGGTGCTGCATTCCATGAAATATTTGTTGCAGTATTGATGTCTAAGGCATCATTTGCAGGAAAGGTGGATGGAACACATTGCGGAGCTTCGCTCAAAGCAGCTGTTGTAAAACTTTGACTCTCACAAACTATGTTAGGCTGGTTGAAGAAAAATAAGGTTATAGTAATAAATATTTCTGTACTCTCAGGTAAACCTGTAGGTGATGTGTACGAAGTTAAAGCACCAACATTTCTTTGGTTCAATATATCATTGCCACCAGGGGAGGTGCCTAGAGAAATGATATAGCCCGGAACCCCTGTTATAGCTTCCCAACTAATAGAAGCATCAACAGGAACTAAGGTAGCGCCATCAGTAAGGCTAATTAAGGCCGGGCATTCTTGTGCCGAGGTTTTAAAAACAGCAAATAACAGTACTATAAAAAATATGAGCATAGCCAATATTTGGGGTATTCTATAGTCCCATTTCTTTTTCATAGCATACTAGTAAACAATACAATATACTACAAATTGAAAATCTTCACTTTTAGAATTCTGTTAAATAGGGTTAATTGGGTAATACTTGAGATGAATTAAAGATCGCGTTTTTTAAGAATTGCGTAAGAACCATAAATAAAAATGGCAATCCACGCTACAACAATCACAATTTCATACCAATGAATGTAATAGTCCAAAGCAAGCTTTTCTCCCATTTGGTTGGCTACAGATTGTACAGCACCTAATCTAGAAAAAGGTTCTTTAATTAGATTGAACATGGCTTGTATTGGAAAAAAGCCCATAATTATATCTGTAGTCTCGCTATCATAAAACTTCCATCTAATGATGCCTCTAAATATACCTTCTAAAACTTGCCAAAGTATTAAAAAACCAAGTGCAAAAGCGGAACGTTTTACCAGAACGCCCAGAAAAAGACAAAAGGAAAAGAAGCCAGTTAGTTTTACAAAAAAGGCTAAAAGGAACTCTAAATCCGTAAAAATGATTGATAATTCATTGAAATCGGAGTAAATAAGTCCCAAAATCAAAGAAACTATAAAAACGAATATCGTTGAAACTAATGAAAAAGTAACGACAGTCAAGAATTTAGAAAGTATGAATTCTTTTTTTGAGAGTCCGTCAATTAAATTCTGTTTTATTGTTTTGTTACTGTATTCGTTAGACATCATTGAAACAATGACAATGGCTAAGAATAATTTAAAAAATGCTGTGATAAACGTATTAAAATGCCAGATATAGGGAAAGTTGAAAATACCTTGGTCTGCCAAATGAAATTTTATGGGACCAATATCGAATTTTATGGCCGCTACCAATGCAATGGAGGTTAAAAGCGTGAAATAGGAAATAATCAACACCTTGCTAGCCCTGTTATTCCATAATTTTATAAATTCTATTTGTAGTAATCGTATCATGATGGTAGATGGTTAGGCGTTAACATTTTTGGTTAGTGCTAAAAATTGCTCTTCTAAACTTTCTTTTCGTTTTACTAAATGAGATACAATTATGCCTTGATCAAAAAGTAATTTATTTAGCGTTTGGGCATTTAACTCTGAAGTTAAAATTGCCGTAACCAGGCCATTTTCCTGTTTTATATTACCAAAATGTTCATTGCTATTTAAGTAGGATGTTAGTTTTTCCAAATCATCGGATTTTAATTCGAAAAATCCGAAACTGGCTTGTAGACTATCTACCCTCCCAGAGTATAATTTTTCCCCTTTTCTTAAAATGACTACATGTGTACAAACTTTTTCGACCTCATCCAGTAAATGTGATGCCAATAGAATTGTTGTTCCTTTTGCGGCTATCGTCTTTATAATTTCCCTGATTTGATGAATACCCTGCGGATCTAAACCATTGGTAGGTTCATCTAAGATTAAGATTTCTGGGTCGTTCAATAGGGCAGAGGCAATAGCCAAACGCTGTTTCATCCCCAGGGAAAAAGTTCTGAATTTGCTGTTTTTTCGGTCTAAAAGACCTACTAAATCTAGCTTTTCTTCAATTTTATCTTCTGAGACATCTTTAATCTTACAGACTAATTTCAAGTTCTGTAAAGCGGTCATGTATGAATAGAAGTTGGGGCGCTCTATAATGGCACCTACTTTTTTCAAAGCTTCATGTGTTGAGGTATCGCCACCGAACCAAGCGAATTCTCCGTTGGTTTTATTGACTACATTTAATACAATACCCAGGGTAGTTGATTTGCCGCTACCGTTAGGTCCAAGAATGCCATAAACATTGCCTTTTTCTATAGTAAACGATAAATCTTTTACTGCAGTTAGGTGCCCGAATTTTTTGGTAAGATGATTGACTGTTAGAATAGTACTCACGTCAAGTTTTTTGATTGGTTACAACTACTTGACGATAAACTTAAAGGTTTGTTACAATAAGAATTTAAAATTATATTATTAAGAAGACGATTTTTATGAAATAAATAGAAAGAACAAACTAAAATAGAATAGTTGATTACAAATGTTAATTGCAGGCAGTTATTAAGGAACTGCCTGTAATTAAATTATTTATCTATACAACGTGAAGTTGCCAACGAATTCTCTAGTGTCTGCAGCTCCATTCAATTTTATTATATACCAGTAATCACCGGTTGGAAGTTCATTTTCCTGATAGAACCCGTCCCATCCGTCTTCATTATCCTTGAAGGTGTAAACTGAACGACCATATCTATCATAGATGCTTATGAAAATCTCTGGATAAACTTCTATGTTATCTGGCATCCAAAAATCATTTTGCCCATCACCGTTAGGTGTAAAGAAGTCTGGAATTTCTATATCAATGAACTCAATAAAAATACTTTGTGTAACCTCACATCCATTTTCATCAACTACAGTAATTGCATATGTGCCCGTTTCGGTAATGTAAAACACATTTTCTGAACCTCTATTTTCATCTTCGAAGTAGTAGGTGTAATTTTCTCTACCACCTGTAACTGTAGCGGTTATCTGATTAATGTTACTTTCCTCAACCGTAAGTTCAAGAGGTTCAAATGCTAAAATCTCAACATCATAAGTGGTTAAGCAACCATTGGCATGAGATATACTAATAAAGTGAGTGCCAGAAGTCAAATCTCTGAACATTGGCGTCAATTGCATTTCTAATGGGTCTAGAGTATCTAAACCAAATAGCACATCATTTTCAATACTTGGGTCATTAAGAATAATATTAACATAGTTACTAGGTACTGAACCATTACAACCATAAACTGGCTCCACGCTAGCTTCAAGATCTACACCTGGGTCAATGGTCACTATAATTGTTTCATCACACCCCTGGGCATCTTCTATGTAGATGATGTAATCGCCAGCCGCTAAGTTGGTAAAACTAAGCCTATCTTGGACAAAATCTGTTTCAGATTCTAAACGTGTGCTATAAGGAGCGGTACCACCAATTATTGTAATGTCAATGGTGCCATCTTCTTCGCCCACGCATATTTCAGGAGTGCTTTCTGTTGTGATTTCTAATACATCTGGCTCAACTATAGTGGCTTCTATAAGCTCAAAACAACCGTTAGAATCTTGTGCTATAATAACATAGTCACCAGGTGCTAATTCATCAAACGTATTTTCATCACTAAAACGATCTAAGTTTGGTGATATGGCATATTGATAAGTACCAGAACCTCCGATCATATTTACTGTTATACTACCATCTTCTTGCCCATTACATGTGACATCGTTAATAGTCGTGTTTGCTGTATCAATAATAAGTGCGTCGGGTTCTGTAATCGTAATCAATTGAGAGGTTTCTTCACAATCATCACTTTGTACCCTTACATAATATGGTCCAGCCAATAGATCGGTAAACAAACCAGTAGTTTGATTTGGGCGAACTTCGTTCGTTAAACCTGCATCAGAAAATAATGCATATTGATAATTCCCTAACCCGCCTTGTGCTTCTGCATTGATAACTCCGCTATCATCACCGTTACAACTAATAGTAGGGTTGTCGTTATCTAGGGTTATAGTTAAAGGAACAATAGGGTTGATAGTAACGCTATTACTTATAACCGATACACAACCAAAACTATCTTGAATGTAGTATTGGTAGGTATTTGGCTGAATACCTGTAAATAAATGGGTGTTAGGACCATTGGTTTCGTTCATAGCATTGAAAGCCGATGTACCATCTACACTCCACATATAAGGGCCTGTACCACCAGAAGCAGTTAGTAAAAGTTGTGCATCATCTAGGCAAGTTGCTCTTTGCTCAGTAACCAATTGACCTCTAACTTCTACCGGCTCAGCAATTTCAACGATATTGGTTTCATCAGAACAGTTTAAATCATCAAGAATAGTAACGCTGTAAAATCCTGATCTTAAGTTCATAAATGTTGCTGTAGTCTGAGAACTAGATGTTTGTAAAAGGTTAGCTCCGGCTCCGTCTCCATCGTACGTTTTTAAAATATATCTATAATTTGTCGAAACTGATCTAGGTGTAAACCCGGCTGTAATTATTCCGTCCGTATCACCTTCACACTCTAAACCAACAACAGATTGAATATTTGCCACAATTGGTTCTGGCGGAGTCAATGTAAATGCATTGGTAAAGGTTTCTGTACAACCTAAATTATCCGTTACTTCTACTGTGTATTGACCATCACTTAAACCTGTAAATAAATTACTGTTTACTTGATTAGCCGTATAAGTTGTTGATGAACTTACATGTGTCAATACAATATTAAAAGGGGCTTCACCTCCATTAGGTGTAATATTTGCAGTACCCATGTCATTACTACAACCTACATCTGTGGTTGCAATAGTCGCTAAGGTAATTGCTGCACTAGGTGACGTTATGGTAAATGACCTTTCTTGTATACATTCAGGAGTACCAACCTGTAATGCTCTTAAAATATAGCTGCCTGCTGCTACTGGAATAGAAGCTGTTGTTCCTGTTCCTGCAAAAGTAGCGGCATCATCTGTGCGTGTAGTAGATGATCCATCTGCATTTAAAACTTCCCAGTTAAAATCACCAGTATATGTAGCATCGGTAAATGTTACCTCAATAGCGCCATCTGTTCCAAAACATACTACATCTGCAAGTTTATTCACTTCAATATTAAATGTATTGGGGTCTTCTACAATATGAGTTCTTGTTATTTCACAACCTGTACTTACATTTTTAATACCAATAGTATAAGTGCCGATAGCCAAGTTTGCAAAAGTGTTGTCACCAGTCTGGTATGTGGCAGATGGTAATATTCTAAACTCATAATTAGCAAGATTTGCCGTAGTGTTGGTAACAGTACTATTTACATTTATAGTAATATTTTCTCCACTGTTTACACAATCTAAATCTCTATCTACCATAATGGTTGCATCAACAAAAGTATCGTAAGGGTCTATGGTAACAATATGTTCTGCAGAACAACCTTTGTCATCATATACACGAACTACAATATCACCACCAGCGGCATCTGTATGCGTATAAGTTAAAGCAGTACTGTTTTGTAACACGGTAGAAGTTGCATCGTCGATAAATTCAAAACGATTATAAGTTCCGCTACCACCAGCAAAAGAGCTGGCATCAATAGTAATGGTGGCATTGTTTCCATCATTACCGGTAGCACAACCAAATTGATCTGGAACAGGAGCAGAAAATGTTACAGCTGTATTTTCATCTACAATTACAGTTTTTATCGTAGGACAGTTATTTGGTCCTCTAGCGGTTACTTCATAAGATCCACCTGGTAAATCGATATAAGATTCAGTCGCAGCATCCCAATGCGAAGCAGCATTCCAACCTGCGATAGCTGGCACCGGATTTAAGTCATACGTCAACGGATTATTTCCATTATTTACTTGAACTAATTCTATACTACCATCATCGGCGCCATTACAACTAACTGGGTTAGGAGTGGGGGTGAAATCTGGTTGAATAGCATCTGGTACAACAACAGTAAAACTTCTAAAACATTCTGGAGTTGTGGTATCGGTATCAAAAACATTTACAGTGTACGTACCTGCAACATCTATAAGTGCATTATGTAATGTAGTGCTTGGTGTTGTTAATGCTTGACGAGCAATTTTATCTGTACCATCACTATTTAATATTTCAAACTCATAATTTCCAGAACCGGTAAATACTTCAATAGCAATTTCTGCTTCGTAACCAGCGCCGCAACCTAATTGTTGGTCCAAATCGGCAGTTGCCTGTAAGCTTGAATGTACCATAATATTAATGGTATCGGTACAACCTGTTTCGTCTTTAATAACTACATCATAAGTACCTGCTGCTACGTTATTGTAAATACCACTGTTGTTTTGGAAAGTACTTCCATTATCTAAAGAATATAAAATAGTACCAGAACCTCTAGCATCAATTTCAACCGTTGCTGTATTTTCACAATTATCGATTTCAACATCGTCAATTGTAGGGGCAGCAGTAAAGCTCATTGGTACATCGCCAAGTATGTATGAACAACCATATTGGTCTTCTACAGTTACCGTATATGTACCAGCCGGTGAACCAGCAGGGATTTCTATAGGGTTATCTCCTGTTGCTGTAATGGTAATAGGACCAGTAACAGTATATTCATAAGTGCCGCCTCCACCTAATGGATTTGCAATTTCTATTAACCCAGGGTTGTCACAAGAAATATCTTGAATAGAT
>NZ_JBDVOT010000073.1:0-9274 GCF_039968975.1 Maribacter sp.
GGAGTAAAAGAAGCTCCGGAGTTTAATCCCTTTAATACTGGGTTGTTCCACTTTTGTATACAAGACCCAAATATAGAAGAATTAGTGGCTAAAATAGTAGCTTTTGGTGGTAAACAAAGAATGCCTATTCGTGAGTATTACCCAAAAGACAAGCCATACAAAATGTGTTATGTAGAAGATCCTTTTGGTATTGTGTTTGAAGTATACACACACAGTTATGAATTAACTTATTCTTCTGGTGCTTATACCGGATAAGTTTTAAATACAAAGCTAAAAAAGCGATTAGTGTTAAATTAAACATTAATCGCTTTTTTAATTTAACATATTCATTTCTAGATGTATATAAATTTTTATATATTTAAACTTCCCTCAGACTGTTTCATTATTAACCACCACTATACCATGAAATTATCTGCTGTTTTTTTTAGAATTTTCTTATTAGGTCTCATATGGCTAATTTTTACTTCATTTTTTAAATTATCAAATTCTCAACCTATAACGGAAGAAGATTATTCAGAAGTTTTAGAATTAAAGACGGACGGTCTTTATTACGCCGAGTTCTATGATTATATTTTTCGTGGTCATTTTGAAGAGATTGATATCAATAGAGGTGATATGCAATTTTTGATGCTTTTTGATCAGTACTTAAGAGCTTATGGAGCACAATGTTCTGGTTCTTTACCCGCGAATAAAGTGGAAATAATGAATGAAGAATGTGCTACGGAAGAGGTGACAAAAAATGGATGGGGAGATGTTATCAGTAGCGTGTGTATTAAGTACGTTTGGGTAGGTAGCGGACTTTATGCAAAACCTGCATTGTATGAGGCGTATAAAGAGATTGATCAATTACAACGGTCAAAAGGACTAGGTACCATGATGGAAATGATTACCGATCCCAATAGTATGGGGAATTCGGTAGATATGATTCATAAAATCAACGGACTTAAAGGTGATATGCTTAAAATTTTTAAACTTAATGCTTGTGGTAGTCCGGGTTTAGAACGATTTGAAGAAAACTTGAAACTCTTTGCGCTCGACAAACCTAGCATACGAATGGAGAAGGCTAGTAAGTACACCACTATGAAAAATTCTGGCGGACCAACTGGTGACCAGAACTATCATAAGCTTATTGATGATTTGGTATATGACCAATCTAAAACATGGTCTTTTAATAGATATACAACAGGTAGTATATCTAGTGTAACAACATCATCGCGAGATAGTGAAGGAAGACCAATGGAAATAAGTGCTAATTATAGCTTTTCTGGGTTTAGTGGAAATAGTAAAGGATCTGTGCGTATTACTTTTAAAAATGGACTACCTAAGTGTATCTATTTCTATGATTTTCCAAGGAATTGTAAAACACCCAACAGTAGTATTTTATCTTCTTATGCAGAAGGGAAATATGCTAACTGAAAATTATATTTTTTCAGTTAGCATAATTATTAGTATTACTTCTTATCCATATCTAGATAATACTCTTGTAACGTGAAAAAAGCTTTCTTTTTCATGCCTTGTTCAGAGATTAATCCTTTTCGGTTAAAATCATCTTGTATTCTACGTAGTGGACGCCTTGAGGAACGGAAATCCATAAGAATCCAAGGAGATAGACCAGCCATAAAATCAATGTTCTTCATCATTTTAATGTTAGATTTAAATAATGCATCTTGATATTCTTCTGTCCATCTTTCATTTTTATCACCATGTAATCCGTATAAAGCACCTCCACCAATTTCACTCATGATCATTGGTTTATTGTAAGCACTTGCCCATTTAATGCTACTACATGAATCCACATCGCCATAGTACCAGCCGCAGTAATTATTAATACCGATAACATCAACAACTTCACCTAAAGGGTCTTCTATTAAATTACCATCATCACCTTTGCCTTGTGTATCTAAAGCAGCGGTTATTAGCCTTGTGTTATCCAACTGACGCGCTTTCTTTGCCAAATTACCTATAAATGATAGTCGTGGTTCACTTTCCGGTGTTTCGTTTGCCATAGACCATAATACTACAGATGCTCTGTTTTTATCACGAGAGATCATCTCGGTAAGCTGATTTTCAGCATTGGCGTAGGTATCTTCATTATCGAACTGAATAGTCCAATACACAGGAATTTCTGACCAGATTAAAAAGCCCATTTTTTCAGCTTCTTTTACCATTGCCTCAGAATGTGGGTAATGTGCCAATCGTAAAAAATTACAGCCCAATTCTTTTGCCCAATTCAATAATACCTTACATTCTTCGATCGATACTACACGACCTGTTTTAAATGCTGCTTCTTCATGAATACTGATACCTTTTAGAAAGGTTTCCTTTCCATTAATCAATATTTTAGAACCGTCTGTTGTTACCGTTCTAAACCCTATTTGATCAACCAGCTTTTCACTGGTCGTTTCTACAAGTACTTCATATAACTTAGGAGAATCTGGCGACCATAATTTTGGTTTTGCATTAATGGTAAATGATGCTTTGCCATCTTTTACAGTTGCTTTTACAGATTTCTTTAGCTCAGGTATTTTTACATTAACAGTTGCGCCATCTTTGGCATTTGCTACTGTTACCCATCCGTTAATAGTATTGGTAGTGCCTTTTGCTAATTGAATGGCGTAATCATCAATATGTGTTTTAGGTACATTTATTAAGTGAACAGACCTTGTAATACCACCGTAGTTCCACCAATCTTGGTTTACGGTTGGTACATTTTCTTTTTTACGTTTGTTATCCACTTTTACGACAACAAAGTTGTTACCTTCAATAAGCTTATCGGTGACATTGAATTGAAACGGAGTGTAGCCTCCAATATGTTTTCCTATTTTTTCGCCATTTAAATAAACGATTGCTTCGTAGTTTACGGCTTCAAAATATAAAAAGCTTTCTTGATTTGGAGTAGGAGTGAAGTTAAAATCTTTCTTGTACCATAACGTACCTTCATAATAGTACAATTTATCCATTTGGGTGTTCCAATCTCCTGGTACGTCTAATTGTAAACTGGTGTCAAAATTATATTCTATTAGGTCTGATGGTGATTGCATTTTAGCATTCTTAAAATATCCTTTATCATATTCTTGCAGTCTATGATTATAGAATCCGTTTTCTAATGGATCAACGATAATATCCCATTTTCCGTTTAAAGACGTTTTTTCCCTAGCATCTATATTCTGTAGTAAATCTGCATATGTAGTTTCTTGTGCAGTTATTGAAATACCGAATAAAATAAAAAATAGTAATGTAATGTTGTTTAAGCTTTTCATTGGATAAGCTGAGTTTTTAGAGTTAGAATCGAAATTTACCGTTTTAATTAAAAACAGGGGAATGTTTTTTAAAAACAAATTTGAATTTAACTTTTACCTGCTAATAATTGAGATTTTTCACTAATGTATTAGATAAAGAGCATGATCTACAAAGAGAGCTAAATACAGGTTTTAAGGAGGCTTAAATTTTTACTCTTGTTGTATAAAATTTACTGATTTGTAAGTAGAATTGATAGGTTAAAGTATTGGGATAGAAAACTAAGTGCTTTTAATTATGGTTTAATTTTGATTAGCGGCTCAGTGTATGAAACGTAGCGTACAAAAAGACACTAACTTTTCGGATAAACACAGAGACGAATTTATATATTTTGTTTTAATTTTTTTCTTTTAAAACGCCAAATTGAAAATTTCGCGGACTTTATAAAAATACACAAACCTTTCCATTAAGCTCAAAGTCAGTATTGTTTATGGGTTTTGTTGTGGTATCGTACTTTTTGCACAACTTAACATTACTGCTCTAAAATCCGTTCCTAAATTGTCCAAAAGTCCAGAATAGTGGCAGTAAAAAATAGTTCCGCTATTATCTTCTTCTTTTATAGCTATTACTCCATCATCGAATTCAGCCAAATGATAATAATTCCCATCATCAAGTCCAGTTGTATATATTTCAGAAACTCCCAGTATTTTAAAGTAGCCAAAATCGACACTTTCTGATTTTTCAATAATTTGGAGATATTCAGCGGGTAATTTTGAGTCAATTCTTTTTGTGTAATTTTTTAAGAATTTTTTTCCAATCGGTTGAAAAACTTGATTTATGGATTTTACATTGTTTAGTTCTCCGAGTAACCCTTCGAATATTGGAATAGGTTTAATTTTCTTTTTCTTGAATGTAGTTTGAGCAAAGCTATTGGGGTCATTATTTATTTTTTTACTTGTAACTTTAATAGAAGTTGTTTTCATAATCCTTTTTGGATTCGGTCTAATTTTCCAACCCCATAAACGTCCATCATAGTTATCGAATTCTATATAAAATTTCTCATCGTTTGCCTTAAATCTAATTGTCGCTAACTTACTTTCATCTTTTCTTATATATTTGAAATCATCAGAAAGCGGGTTTTCGTTATCTCCGTAAAGTTCAATTGACATACTTTTTTCCCAATACTGTCTCCACTTTCTTTTTGGTCGAAAATATTCGATTTGAGCTTTTAATTTAGTTTGGGTTTCTGTATCAAATAATCCATAAAGTTCAATTAGTAGTCTCTTTTCTAATTCAGTAAACCCTTTATTATTGAATTTTGGACGTCTTCTGTACGCAGCAATATAAAGAGCAAGGAAAATCAGTCCGATTAGTCCAATTAAAACTCCTAAGATTATTAATATACTATTCATTTTAAGTATGCACCACAACGCCTGAGCTAAGGTTAGTGCGGAACCAAGGAAACTATAAAGTTTCCGTCTTCGCGCTAAGACAAAACTTTTTGTTTGCGTTATTTTTTTATTGTTAAAATGACAAATCAAACAGATTTGACGACCTTATAAAATTACACAGGCTTTTTGAATAAACACCCAACCACCGCATTAATTTTAGGTTTTGTTGGCAAATCGTTTTTTTTATTCATGGTCTATAGTATAAGACTTAGTGCATAAAAGTAAATTCCGCCAATTAATATTATTCCAATAAAATTAGATTTTAGTTTAGTTTTCTTTAGGTCAGTCCATATGGTTTTTAATTTCGCTTTTTCTGATACGACAACCTTAGTGTTGGCAATAAAATCCCCAATCCGTCTTTCAGGATTTATAAATCCGACTACAACTTCAATAGGGAAACCTATAACAATAGTAAGATTCCGTATGAAACATTGTAATTCCGTTGCGGGTTTTTTGGTTTTCTGATTGACCACTTGATAACCAAGAATACGTTTTGCGGGACTTTTTCCATTTAAGAAGTCTTTGTTTAGGTATACAAAAACTATTAAGAAAAAGACAAATGTTTCCATTCGATTATTTAATTCTAAACCAATATTTTCTGAAATAATTGATAAAATAATTGCTGGCGGAATTATTAGAAAACCCATTAAAAAATGGTCCAATAGCATACTCGAGATTCTACAAATTCGATAATTACTATTAACAATTTTGGACAAACTGTCAAAAATGACTCCCTTTGTTTCTTGCTTGTTTTGAGTCATTCAAAATGTTTGCCAACAATTGTATATGTGCACAATTACACATATTCCCATTTTAAAAGTAATCTAATTCGTACCCAATATAAAACCTAATTCTTCACAGTTATAAACAAATAGTTAACGGTCTTTCTTCAAATTTTAAATTCACCACCAAACAACAAAAAACTTCTCAAATTCACTAGCACTTTTCTTCATCCAAATCATAGGCGAACTGTTGTTTTGTAGGCGTTCTTTTATTGCATTAATAATGGTACTATGTGAAACCCATACTACTTCTTTAAAAGGATTAAAAACCCACTCACTTTTAGTAGGCATATAGAATTTATGACCCATAAATTCAGCAGCGTTAAAATCCTTCATTCGTAGCCAGTAGCCCATAATGCAATGGGAGTTTATTGGTGATATAGCTAATGATGCGGTTTTATAGGGCTGAAACAATTGCGCTTTATAACAAACCTGTTGTTTTACTTGTGTAGCATCTATTCCTTTATCTAAGAGTGCAGCACTACCAATTTTGGTATGTATCAGTGAAAATTGGTTGTTCTTAATTTTCTCTAACTTTTTGTAAAAAGCATCACTTCTATTTGGACCAACCAATTGATGAATAGGGTTTTCAATTGTGGTGTCAATCAAGTAAAACTTATAAGTGAGTTCAACATGAATCAGTTGTTGCGTGGCTGCCTCGTTAAGTATAAAATCTATCTCTCCAATTGTCTGTTTTCCGTCTCTAATAGGCATATTATGTAATAACACCTCATATGCATCACTTTCATCTAATAATTGCTTACATACATATTCCATTTGATGCCCCAACCGTAATTTCTCTGGAATAGCTATCGGAGTAATCTCATTCAAGTCCACCTCAGGAAATTCAAATTGCCTAACGCCAAACTTTACACCTTTCCAAATTGGTGGCGTAGCTAAAAAGCTTTTGAGTTGGTTGATAGTTGTTTGTTCTTTATTGATGATCTTTTGTTTAGTTAATGGTTGTCGATTTTTCGTTAATTGTTGCTCGTTGCTCGTTAGTTATTAGTTGTTCGAAAATTAAATTGTGCCAATATTCGGTGACTGAGCGTAGCCGAAGTTACTTCATTATAGCGCTATGCGCAAAACGCAATGCGCGGAGCGCTTTTCGCCAATCGCCGTTTGCCTTTCACTTTTCTTCAGGAGCTATCCTAAAGAGAGAAGCGCACAGCGTATTGCGACCAGCGACCAGAGTCTAGCGTCCAACTCAACACGAACAACCAACAACAATTAACGAAAAACCAACAACCAAACTTAAACAACAACGTTAACATTTCTTAAATACCCACTGCATACCACGTAAAAGTGTTAATTTTATAAGATGGCTATGAATGAAAGAAAAGGGTTTCGCTTTAAAACTTACGAAGCACCCGAACAATCGATTTTTGATAAGCTGTTTGATATTTTTCAAGAGCTTATTACACATACTTCTGGAGACTTTGACGAGGCTATAGATTGGTTACGTGAATTGGATAAGGAATATGAACTTACAACTGAAGATTATACTATTGATGACTTTATTGAAGATTTAAAAGCTAAGGGCTACATACGCGAAGAATTTAAGGATGGCGGTGGTGACGGTCAAGATGGTGAAGAGGGTTCTGGTGGCGGAGACATTTCCATTACGGCAAAAATGGAACGGATAATTCGTCAGCGCGCGTTAGACCAAATTTTTGGTAAACTAAAGAGAAGTGGAGCCGGTAACCATAAAACTGGTAAATCAGGTCAAGGAGATGAACATACAGGAGACCTTAGAGAATACCGTTATGGCGATGGTCTAGAAAACATATCTATGACAGAGAGTATTAAAAATGCTCAAATTAATCATGGTATGGGTAGTTTTCAATTAAGTGAAGAAGACCTAGTTGTAGAAGATACGCAGCACAAAGCGCAGATGAGTACTATTCTAATGATAGATATTAGTCATAGTATGATTTTGTATGGTGAAGATCGTATAACTCCCGCTAAAAAAGTGGCTATGGCGTTGGCAGAATTGATTACGACTAGATACCCAAAGGATACTTTAGATATTCTGGTATTTGGTAATGATGCCTGGCCAATACCTATTAAAGATTTACCGTATTTAAAAGTAGGTCCGTATCATACCAATACCGTTGCCGGTCTACAATTGGCTATGGATATGCTGCGTAGAAAGCGTAATACCAACAAACAGATTTTTATGATCACCGACGGTAAGCCAAGTTGTCTTCGTATGCCAGATGGTACGTATTATAAGAACAGTGTTGGTTTAGATGATTTTATTGTGGAGAAATGTTACAACATGGCACGCCAGGCACGTAAATTACACATACCTATCACCACATTTATGATAGCTCAAGATCCTTATCTAATGCAGTTTATTCGCCATTTTACAGAGGCAAATAAAGGCAAGGCATTCTTTACGGGATTAAAAGGATTGGGAGAAATGATATTTGAAGATTACGAAGCGAACAGAAAAAAAAGATTGAAATAAGAATAAGAAAATTTTATGAAATTAGATTATAAAAATATACATACGTTAGGGGAGCTTAAGGCTGCCGGATACCAATCAAAAAGCGTAAAAGACGAATTACGTGACAATCTTATAGAAAAGATTAAAAAAGGTGAAGATGCTTTTACAGGAGTATGGGGTTATGAAGATTCTGTAATACCTGAATTAGAGCGTGCTATTCTTTCTCGTCATAACATTAATTTATTAGGACTTCGTGGTCAGGCGAAAACCCGTTTGGCGCATTTAATGGTGAATCTATTAGATGAATATATTCCGGTAGTAGCAGGTTCAGATATCAATGACGATCCTATGAATCCAATGTCTAGATATGCTATGGAATTAATTAAGGAGAAAGGCGATGATACTCCTGTTTCTTGGATGCATAAAGACGAACGTTTTGCTGAAAAATTAGCTACACCAGACGTTACCGTGGCTGATTTAATTGGTGATGTAGATCCAATAAAAGCGGCTAACTTAAAATTGTCTTATGCAGATGATAGAGTAATCCACTTTGGTATGATACCGCGTGCCAACCGTTGTATTTTTGTAATTAACGAGTTGCCCGATTTACAGGCACGTATACAAGTGTCATTATTCAATATATTGGAAGAAGGTGATATACAAATTCGTGGGTTTAAATTGAGGCTGCCTTTAGATATACAGTTTGTATTTACGGCAAACCCTGAAGATTATACCAATAGAGGTAGTATAGTTACTCCGCTAAAAGATAGAATTGGGTCTCAGATATTAACACATTACCCAGATGATATTGAAATTGCTAGAAAAATCACCGAGCAAGAAGCAAAATTAGATGTTCGCCAAACAGATGCTGTTTGTGTGCCAGATTTAGCAAAAGACTTATTAGAGCAAATTATTTTTGAAGCTAGAGATAGTGAGTATGTAGATGCTAAAAGTGGTGTAAGTGCACGTACCAGTATTACTGCTTTTGAAAACTTGTTAAGCACTGCAGAACGCAGATCGTTGCTTAATGGTGGTGATAGTACTATGGTTCGTTTAAGTGATTTCTTGGGGATTATTCCTGCTATTACCGGTAAAATAGAATTGGTATATGAAGGAGAGCAGGAGGGTGCAGACGGGGTAGCGGCTATATTAATAGATGATGCCGTAAAAACTCTATTTCCAAAGTATTTCCCTAAAATTAATAAGTTGGAACGTAAAGATGAAGAAACCGTTTATGATGAACTATTGCATTGGTTTTTTCAAGGTGAAGGTTTTGAATTATTAGATGATTTTACAGATGAGGAATACAAACGTGCTTTAGATAGTATACCTGCATTGAACCAGCTCTTAAA
>NZ_JBDVOT010000074.1:0-23106 GCF_039968975.1 Maribacter sp.
CAACACCACTACCACCAAAGGTAGGGTAACATACTATTGCTATTTTCATTACAACAAAATTACCTTTTTTAATTCAGAATTGAATCGTAAATGACTTGTTGAATTCTTGTTCTTAACCCAGATTTAACTAAAAGCGTGTTAGATGCAGATGGATATGTTCTATTGGATAAAAATACGTAGACAATTTCTTCTTCGGGATCAGCCCAAGTATATGTTCCTGTGAAACCACTATGTCCAAAGCTTTTTCTTGACACACAGCCACATGTAGGTCCGCTATGCTGAAGCTGAGGTTTATCAAACCCTACACCCCTACGCACATTGTCATCACAAAAATAACAGGTATTGAATTTTTTAATGGTTCTAGAATCAAAAAACTTAGTACCACCATAATAGCCATCTTGAAGATACATCTGCATAATCTTGGCTATATCATTAGAATTACTAAAGAGTCCCGCATGACCACCAACTCCTGCTTGCATTGCTGCGCCCATATCATGAACGTACCCCTGCACCGTACCGTACCTATAATAATTATCTTCTTCTGAAGGTACTATCATATTTTTATCAAACTTCTCTAATGGATTATATGAAGTATGATTTGCTCCTATTCTACTATATAGAAAATTATTCGTTAATCCGTCTAATCTTTGACCGTAACTTTCTTCAACAACTTTTTTCATTACATAATAAGAAACGTCACTGTAACGGTATCTATTGGACTTTAAATCTTGTCTACCTATTCTGTTATAAATTGAATCTTTATATGCATCTGTTAAATAGAGATTATCATATACTTTTGTTGAAAAACCAGGCAGTGGTTTATTTCTATAAAATTCACCCGAAGGTTTTTTATTCTCGTCTAATGTGTTAATATAAAATGGAATCCACGCTGGCAAACGACCGTAATGAGAAAGCGCTTTTAAAACCGTAACATTCTTAATTTCGGTATTAGAATAATTTGGCACCAATTCTTCAAAAGTATTATTCAAACCTATTCTTCCTTCTTCCTCCATCTTCATAACAATGGGCAAGGTGGCCAATATTTTAGTCAATGAAGCAAGATCATAAATGTAATCGTTCGTGATTTTTTCTTTACTATCATAGGTAGGTTTACCAAAACTTTTCTGATAAATAACCTTTCCTTTTCTGGCTACTAAAACCTGAGCCCCCGGAAACATTAAACTATCTAACCCATGGCTCATTAATTCATCTATTTCCCTAAGTCCTTTAGAGCTCATACCTACGCGTTCAGGTATACTATACCCCAATCTACTTAGAGATTTAACTTGTGTACCTGTACCTACCGGAAATTCTTGATGGGCAGTAACAGGTAATTTCCCTGTAGCACTAACAGCTCCAAATAAGATTTCTGCTGTTTTCTCTTGCGCTATATCACTATTTTGATAAGACATTACCACAGCATCGATTGTATCATATGATTTGATATCTGATAACGCATATGGCTTGGCAAAAACACAAAGTATAAGATTAGAAGTACGCTCGCTACCAATTGCTTGCAGCCAGTTTAATTCTTTAGTTGAAAATTTATAAGATTTCCACGGACTTTCATTACTCTTATGATGCCCTACAATAACCAAATTGAATTCTTTTAATTTAATTTTCAGGGTGTTAATATCATTTGCTTCAACTACTGTAACGTCCGCATAGTTCTTTAAACCTTTTATAAATGCTTCGTTATCTGAATCACCCATTTTCACATAAGCGATTTTCTTATTGTCTAAATTTTTGATAGATAATATATCTAGCTTATTTTTTACAACCGTAATCGCATTTTCTATAGCTTGCTCATAAATAATATCATCCTCAAGACTATTTAAATCTTCGTATAGATTATTTAAATCAATAGGTTTCAACTTACTTAACCCTGCTTTGTATTTTGCCATTAAAATCTTTTTAACGGAGTAAGCTAATCGCTCTTCGGTCAACTTACCTTTTTCATAAGCCTTTGCCAATTTTGCTTTGGCACTAACGATATTTTCTGGCATTAATAACATATCATTACCAGCCATAAACGCATCTAACTCAACACTACCATCTTTACCTTTAGTTGAAACACCTTTCATATTAAGGGCATCGGTAAAAATTAAGCCTTCATAACCTAGTTCATCTTTTAAAATACCAGAAATTATTTGTTCTGATAAAGAAGAAGGCAACCCAGACTTAATTTCAAGTGCAGGCACCTCTAAGTGAGCTACCATAATACTGCTTAAACCTGAATTAATTAATTTTTTAAATGGATAAAGTTCTAAACTATCCAGTCGTTCTCTTGAGAATGGTATTACTGGTAAATTATGATGAGAATCTACTTCTGTATCACCATGGCCAGGAAAATGTTTTCCATTTGCCAATACACCGGCACGCTCCATACCACGTACAAAAGCAGTTCCTTTATCTACAACATTATCTCTGTCCTCACCAAAAGAACGATTTCCTATAATTGGATTTTTTGGGTTTGTATTGATATCCAAATCTGGCGCAAAATTTATATGAACACCCAATCGTTTTGCATGCTTACCTATTTGATAGCCTACTTTTTCAACAATTGAATTGTCTTGAATGGCACCCAAGGTCATATTCCAAGGAAAGGCATACGTAGAATCTAATCGCATAGAAAGACCCCATTCGGCGTCCATACCAATAAGTAACGGTAACTTTGATGCTGCCTGATAATCATTGGTAAGTTTTGCTTGTCTTACAGGTCCGCCTTTAGAAAAAATAACTCCTCCTAAATGCTCCTGCAGTATTAAATTCTTAATCTGATCTGTTGCTTGCTTATTCTGGTTAGAAGCAACACTCACCATAAAAAGTTGACCCAGCTTTTGGTCTAAACTCATTTGATCATATTGGGTATCTACCCATCGCAGTTGACTAATGCTGTCTTGAGTAACTAGAGGATTTTGAGCTAGTATACTGGTACAGCAAAATAAACCACAAAAAAGAATAAGAAAATAGCGCATAAATATAAATGTACTGAGATAACTATTATGGATTGAAATTATTGCATTTCATCGATAAAACCCAATAAATTATGATACTTAAGAAGAATTTATGTTAAAGAAAACGAGCATGCCAACTTTCTGAAGCAGGTACTTCCCAGTGCTCTAAATACTCTCCCTTGTTGGCTACCAGATTATTAAACACAATCGTGTTCTTTGAGATTGCTTTTTGCTTTGCCATTGCCTTAAAATCAATTAAACTTTTATAAGCTACAAATTGTCCTTGCTTATAAGAAACATTCATTTTATCAAGTAACAGAACATCATATTTCTTTTCTAGAGCTTGAATAAAGTGTACTGACGCATCTATAGAACAACCCGTAGCACCTTGTGTAGTTTGATCAAGAGCAATTACTATAAATCGTCTATATTTAATTTCATAACCTGCATTTAGGTCATTACCGTGTGCGGTCCATGAAGTTAAAAAAGTATCTAAATCTGTTCTAATTTCAGTGATTTCCTTTTCAGAAAACGATCGATTACATTGGTATATCCAAACTCTTGCAGTCTCTGGTAATGTGTTAAATTCTACTAACAAATCATACTTTTTTAAATTATAAATCTTCTGCAGCCGCAATCATTTCAGCGATATCCATTACTGCAACATCATCTTCCTTTTCCTTATTCTTTACTCCATCTGTCATCATTGTATTACAGAATGGGCAACCCGCTGCTATAATTTCAGGTTTGGTTTCTAAAGCCTGCTCGGTACGTTCAATGTTCACATCTTTATCACCCTTCTCTGGTTCCTTGAACATTTGCGCACCACCAGCTCCACAGCAAAGACCTCTTTGCTTACAGCTTTTCATTTCTATTAGCTCAGCATCCAATTTTCTAATTAAATCTCTAGGAGCTTCATATACTCCGTTTGCCCTACCTAAGTAACAAGGATCATGAAAAGTAATACGCTTTCCTTTAAAGGTTCCACCTTCCATAGAAATCCTACCATCGGAAAGCAAATCTTTCAGAAACTGTGTATGGTGTACCACTTCATAGCTACCGCCCAAACCAGGGTACTCATTTTTAATGGTATTAAAACAATGAGGACATGCCGTTACTATTTTCTTAATTTCATAAGCGTTCAGCACCTCTATATTGGTTACTGCCTGCATTTGAAACAAAAACTCATTACCAGCACGCTTTGCAGGGTCACCGGTACAGCTTTCTTCGGTCCCTAATACCGCAAATGACACATTAGCCTTATTTAAAATCTTAACGAAAGCCTTTGTTATCTTTTTTGCCCTATCATCAAAACTACCAGCACAACCTACCCAAAATAAAACTTCAGGTACAGTCCCCGATGCAAAAAATTCTGCCATTGTAGGCACTTTTAATTCACTTGCCATATCTATCTTTAAGATTCTTTACTCCAATTTAAACGGTCCATTTGGTTAAATGGCCAAGGCGCTCCATTATTCTCTATATTACCCATCATGTTATTTAAATCTGTAGGAGCAGCAGATTGTTCCATCACCAAATATTGTCTCATATCCATAATAATTGAAAGAGGATCAATACTAATTGGACAGGCTTGAACACAGGCATTACAAGATGTACATGCCCATAATTCTTCTGGGGTAATATAATCGTTCAACAATTGCTTGCCGTCGTCTTTAAACTCGCCTTTATTAGCATCGATATTCTTACCAACTTCTTCTAGTCGGTCACGAGTATCCATCATAATTTTACGAGGAGATAATTTTTTTCCGGTCTGATTTGCGGGACATTCACTTGTGCAACGCCCACATTCTGTACATGTATAAGCGTTTAACAATTGTACCCAACTTAAATCTTGCACATCTGATGCACCAAACTTATCTGGAACAGCTGCATCTTCAGAAGGTTCTGCATAAGGGTCAGCATCAGGATCCATCATCATTTTTACTTCATCAGTAACAGATTGCAAGTTCTTGAATTGTCCTTTTGGTGTCAACTTACCATAATATGTATTTGGGAATGCAAGTAAAATATGTAAATGCTTTGAGTAATATAGATAATTAAGAAAAAATAAGATTCCAGCAATATGCAGCCACCAAGCTGTACGCTCTAATAATACCAAACTAGAAATTGACATACCTTCAAAAACAGGGGCTATTATACTACTAATTGGAAATGCACCTGCCTCTGCATAATGATCAGCTCCCATTTGTTGCAACTGATAATCCGCACCGTTCATTGTTAAAAAAAGAATCATCAAGACCAGTTCAATATAAAGAATTAGGTTACCATCATTCTTTGGCCAGCCTTCCATTTCCGGTTTAAAAAATCTCTGTAACTTAATTACATTTCGTCTTATCCAGAATATAACTACAGCAACGATAACCAATAGCGCAAGAACTTCAAAAGAACCAATTAAAAAATCATACACCGGTCCTAATGCCGCAAACATTCTGTGGGTTCCAAAAATGCCATCTAAAATAATTTCTAAAACTTCAATGTTTATAATCACAAAACCTACATAAACAATGATATGTAGAGCTCCTGCAATAGGTCGCACTACCATTTTTGATTGTCCTAAGGCAATCTTTGCCATGTTTTTCCAACGTTGCGGTTTGTCATCCGTTAATGACTCTTCTTTTCCTAAAAAAATATTTCTTTTCAACTTAGAAACATTTTTTACAAAAAAACCTATACCTGCTAAAAGCAGTATAACAAAAATTACATTAGGGAGATATTGCATATAATTAAGTCTTCTTTACTCGATAATCGAGATTTAAATACCCCGACGCTTGCGCCGAAATTATAACTATGTTTTCTATTCAATCTCTCGTGGACTTGCCTCGAGTTTATTTAGTTCTCTATAGTATTTGTTGCCGGATCATTTTCTGGCAACTCGTAATCTTTCTGCTTTTTACCAAAAACAGAAACATTTACATACCTTTTTGGGTTTAAACGAAAATCTTGTAACAGTAAGTCTAACTCACGAGATGCATTATTTAAGTTATGATATAGTTCCTTATCATTCATAAGTAAACCAAGTGACCCATCACCATTTTCTATTTTTGCAGTAACCTGATCCAAGCTAGCCATTGTAGATTCTAAACTTGCTAAAGTTCTTCCTAGACCGGCAGAATTTAAGGAATCTGAAAGCTTTGCAAAATTAGCTGTCAACTGTTCAAAATTCTCAAAAGAGTTATTCAACTTATCCTTATTTGTATCTAAAACGGAATTAAGTTGCATTGCACTACCGTTAAGACTGGTAATTAAAGTATTTAATCCTCCAATAACCTCTTTCAATTCCTTTTTAGTCTTTTCATCTAAAACAGAATTCACATTGACCAAAACAGAGTCCGCTCCAGAAATAGCAGATTCAACCTTACGTACTAAAGGATTTAACTTCTGCTGAGCCAAATCAGTAATTCCCGGTCTAGTTTCGGTTTGTAATGTATCGCCAGATTGTGCTAATGCTTGGTCAAAAATGGGTTTAATCTGTAATCCTTTACCACCAATAATACCGGTATCATATAGCTCAACAGTACTATTTTTTGAAAACTCAAACTCATTACCAACTGTAAACGTTACCAATAGATTTCCTCTCTCATCTAAAAATCTGATATCATTAACCTTACCAACACTGAACCCATTTATAGAAACATTAGTACCAGATTGTAACCCACCAACATTAGGGTAAACGGCATAAAACGTCTTACTATTATCAAAAATAGGAGTCGACTTCAAATAGCTGAATCCCATGATAAAAAGTAATATACCACCAATTACAATAATTCCTGTTTTTAATTCTCTAGATAGTTTCAAGCAAAAATATTTTTAGTCTTCTCAAAATTATGAATAATATTGACACTTTATGGTCTAAAACTAGAAACCTCGTCAATTGCGTTTTTAATAGGAATTCTCTCCCCAAGTTTATAAGCAACAATATATGCAGTTGCGTATCCTTTTTCTTTCGCTTGGGTCTGCATCATTTTAGCTTCCCTATACGACCTTGTCTCCCCATACATATAACGATACAAATTTTTATAAGGCTCTTGTGATAAGTTTGACAATCCTTTAAAGTTACTAGAATTAAGTGCAACATTCTTACTACTTGCCATTAATTGAATTTTAAAGACAATAGAATCTGCCACTTCCTTTTCATTGATTGCTTGCTTCTCCTTTACCACAGGTACATCAACCACTTCTTTTACTTCTTGTTTTATTGGTGGCGAACTAACTTCTTTTGGTTTTACAACATCATCGACTACGTTTTTAACCGACTCAACAACAGTCTCTTTTACTGGTTCAATAACAATTTCCTTTTTTGCTTCTTCCTTTTCTACAATTTCTTCTTTAATTGGTGGGGCCGTTGGTTTTGTCACTACTGTTTCAACTTCTTGTACTGTTGGCTGAACACCTTCTTTATAATGTAAAATTGCCTTAGCTATTGCATCGCCCATTTCATTCTGACCTTTTGTAGAATTTAAATAAGCACCCTCATCTTTATTGGTCAAAAAGCCCGTTTCTACTAAAACACTAGGCATAAAGGTTTGATGTAAAACTATAAACCCCGCTTGCTTTACTTTTCTATCTGTTCTTTTAAGTTGACTAGAGAAATTTTCTTGAATCATAGAAGCCAACGCTACACTTTGATCTAAAAATTCTTCTTGCATTATAGTAAGTCCTATAACAGATTCCGGTGAATTAATATCGTAATCAGCATATCTATTCTCGTAATTATCCTCTAAATAAATTACCGAGTTTTCTTTCTTAGCAATCTCAAAATTCTGCTTATTGGCATGAAGTCCTAAAACAAAGGTTCCCGCACCGTGGGCATCAGAGGTATGAGAATCGCAATGTACAGATACAAATAAATCTGCATTGGCTTTATTTGCAACTTCTCCCCTCACATACAAATCTATAAATGTATCGTCTTTACGAGTGTAAATGACTTTGATATCTTTGTTCTTGGAAAGAATTTCACCTACTTTTAAAACTATATTCAAGGCTATTTTCTTTTCTAAATATCCATTACCTAAATTACCAGGATCATGACCACCGTGCCCGGCATCAAGAACAACAATAAATGGATCATCTGATTGAATTTTCTCGTCAGATGGTGTAAAAGACAGTAGTAATAACGCTATTGCTAATACTAAAGAAATGCTAAACAATTTTATTTTCATATGTCTTGGGGATTATATCGCCCTTATAATGGTTAAATTTATTGTAAGACCCTACATACGGATTAAAAAATATATGTAAGTTTGACATCTTAAATAACGGCTCATTGGACCGCCAAACCTTTACAAAAATAGGATATATAGCCTTGCAATCAAACAAACAATACTTACTTTTCCTATTCGTGGTTTTTGCCAGTGCTTTTTACGCCACTGGTCAAGAAGGCAAAATTACGACTCTTAATATCAAAGCAGATAGAGATTCAATAATAGCACCATTATTCCCTCCAACAGCACTCAGAGACTCTATAACTAATGATTCTTTAGTTGCCGATTCCCTTAATCAAAAGCCTCCTTTACTTTTAGATAAGATAAAATACAAGGCAAAAGATTACGTAAAATTAAGTCAAAAAGAAAATAAAATATATCTGTACAACGAAGCAGAAATCTATTATCAAGATACCGAACTTAAGGCAGGTATCATCATTATGGATTACATTAAAAATGAAGTCTACGCAGGTAGAATGGTAGATTCTTTGGGCAACTACAGTCAGCTACCTTATTTTAAACAAGGTGAGAATATTGTTATACCAGATTCTATTCGTTTTAATTTTGACACGCAGAAAGCTCTAATCTGGAACTCAAGAACAGAGCAACAAGCAGCTGCTGGAGCACTAGGTAGTGATGCCATGAAAGTGTATGCAGAGATTACAAAGAAAGAAAATGACTCAGTGTACTTTTTAAGTGAAGGAAAATTAACCACTTCTACAGACACTATAAACCCTGATTACTACATACGTGTACGAAAGGCAAAATTTGTTCCTAAAAAGAAAGTGATTGCCGGGTTTAGCAATTTATACATTGCAGATGTACCCACGCCTATAGCCATGCCTTTCGCATATTTTCCTCTCTCACAAGGAAGATCTGCAGGTATATTAATGCCTTCTTTTGGTAATGACCCAGATCAAGGTTATTTTCTTCAAGATATGGGGTACTATGTTCCATTAGGTGATTATGCAGACATCACCCTTTCAGGTGATTTTTACACAAATGGCAGCTATGGATTCAGAACGGCATCTATATATACAAAACGATATAAATATAGAGGAAATGTTAATTTAAGATTTGAGAATATAGTCAATAGCCAAAAAGGATTTAGCGACTATAGCTTATCACGGAATTATAATATTCAATTTTCGCACTCACAAGACACTAAAGCAAGCCCTAACTCTAGGTTCTCTGCATCTGTGAATTTAGGTAGCAGCGATTATTATCAAAATTCATTACAACAGAGTAATTTACCTAATACACAAAACAACACCTTATCTTCATCCATTTCTTACTCAAAGACGTTTCCAAATTATCCGTCGGTAAACATGAGTTTAACCGCCACTCATTCACAGCTAACAACCGCAGCAACAGATGATGACGATGATGACGACAATATCAACATGACCCTACCTACATTTCAAGCAAGCGTTGAGCGTATTTATCCTTTTGTAAAAAAAGATGGTGTCAAAAAGGGAATTATCGATAATATTAATTTTCAATATAGTGTCAATGCCCAGAACAGTTTAACCACAAACGATGAAGATTTTTTCACTTCAAAAATGTTCGATAACGCAAGAGTAGGCGCAAGCCATAGCATACCGGTAGCTACCAACTTTAAAGTGGCAAAATTTTTCAGTGTCAGTGTTGGCGGTAATTATGAAGATGTTTGGTCTTTAGAAACCTACAACAGAAGCTATGACAATGATTTAGAAGAAGTGGTTATAGATACTATTAGCGGTTTTGACCGTTACAACACTTATAATTTTAGTGCAAGCATAGGTACCACACTATACGGAACATTTGATTTCGGTGAAGACAAAAAAATTCAAGCTATAAGACATACGGCAAGACCATCTATAAGCTATGGTTATGCCCCATCTTTTGAGCAGTTCTATGACGAATATCTTGGTGAAGACGGTGTTGAAGTACAATACAGTCGTTTTACAGGTACACTGAACGGAGCACCATCTCTAGGACAATCAAACAGCTTAAGCTTTTCGTTGGCCAATACTTTAGAAGCAAAGGTCAGAGACAAGGATTCAACTAAAACAGAACCAAAGAAAATATCACTTTTAAGTAATTTTAATATTTCTACCGGATATAATTTTGAATCTGACTCTCTACGCATAAACCCATTAAGTATTAATGGGGGAACAAATATTCTTGACAACAAAATGTCCATAAACTTCTCTGCAGGTTTAGACCCGTATGCCATTGACAATAACGGAACCAGGATAGACACTTGGAATATCGACAATGGTGGTAGTCTTTTTAGGTTAACGAGAGCAAATGCGAATGTATCATACTCGATTAGCAGTGAAATGTTTGGCAAAAAAGATGACAAAGGTAGAGATGAAGAAGAAGAATTAGACCCTTTTGATTATGTTGCACAAAGTGGCGGTAGAGAAGATGACCTATTCGGTCGTGCCGATGATTTCAATTCAAACCCTGTAAAAAAAGACGACAAGAATTCTGATGTTGAAAACCCAATATTTGGAACCAAAATACCTTGGAACTTTAGGCTTGCCTATTCTGCAAACTACAGCAATTCTGCACGGCAAAATGAATTTAGTAGTCACTCTTTAATGTTTTCTGGAGATATAGAACTTGCACCACGCTGGTCTATAGGCGGCTCTTCTGGTTACGATTTCAAAAATCAAGGATTCACATTAACACAACTACGTTTTCAACGAGATCTAAAGAGTTTTACCATGCGCTTTAATTGGACACCGTTTGGAACATACAAAAGATGGTACTTCTTCATAGGTATAGACTCATCTATACTTAAAGACCTTAAGTGGGAAAACAGAAGCCAAAACTAATAACTAAATTTTAGCAAAAATGAAAAAAATAATAAATACAGAGAACGCCCCAGCACCTATAGGACCTTATAACCAAGCAACATTAAGTAATGGTACTTTATATATTTCAGGTCAAATTCCTTTAAACCCTATGACTGGAGAATTGGTTTCTGGAGACATTAAACTTGAGACTAAACAATCTATGGAAAATTTAAAGGCCATTTTAACCGAAGCTGAAATGACCTTTGAAAATGTTGTTAAATCTTCTATTTTTCTTAGTGATATGAATCAGTTCACTGAAGTTAACGAAGTATATGCTTCTTATTTTGATGCAGAAACTGCTCCAGCGAGAGAAACTGTAGAAGTTGCAAATTTACCTAAGTTTGTAAATGTTGAAATTTCTATGATTGCCGTAAAATAGCATTTTACATATTAGCTTTATGAAACTCTACCAAACCTTCAATAGGCTTCTGTCTAATTACACCGACTATTAAATCGTTTCTTAACAAAACAGTGGTTAATTCTTCCCTTAAGTAATATGCAACACTACCAACAAAATTGATAGGCACTTTTGTTGCCAATTCAAACTGCATTACATAGTTATTGATAAACTGCTGAAAGCCCTTATCAATAACCCCCTTAGAATAAGGATGGTCTTTATTCTCGATTAAAAAACGAGCAAAGGTTGCTAAATAGGTATTTGGATTAGGTTGCTTGTATAGATTCTCTTTAATAACGTCAGCATCCAAATCATGCTGTTTAGCAAATTTATGCGCTAAGTCTGCAGGCATTTTATGAAAGTAATAGTCACGTATTAATTTACGGCCAAAAAAGTTCCCACTACCATCATCCATAGGTATATAACCTAATGATGTTACTTTTTGAAATAATTGGTTACCATCATAATAACTACAATTAGAGCCAGTACCTAAAATACAAACAATACCTTGATGACCAACTTTTGTTGTAGCAAATATAGCTGCATAGGTATCTTCTTTTACATCTGCTTTTGCATTAGGAAAAAAGTCTTTGAAGATTGCTTTCAAGAACAATTTCATACGATCAGTTCCACAACCAGCACCATAAAAATAAAGATGGGTTACTTTCTCCCTATTTTTAGAAATTTCAAAATTATTCGCTAAACGATCTTCAATAACATCTTTTGTCAATACTTCAGGGCTTAGCCCTAAGGTCTGTGTTAAAAAAAGCTGTTCGCCATTGTCATCCAATGCAATCCAATCTGACTTGGTTGCACCACTATCTACTATTAAAATCATATACCGAATGTCTTTAAAAAACAATCCTGAAAACAAGGAAAAACCGCCTCATTTTCAGGATATATCTTTGTTATACTAAAATGAAGGTTATAGTGTATTAACGTGCTGCATTAAGTCTACCATTTTATTGGAGAAACCAGCTTCGTTATCATACCAAGAAATTAATTTAAAGAAACCAGAGTTAAGCTCTATACAAGCCTCTGCATCAAAAATACTAGTTCTTGGGTCAGTTACGAAATCTTGAGAAACAACAGCTTCGTCAGTATAACCTAACACACCGTTAAGCTCTCCTTCAGAGGCAGCTTTAAAAGCTTTTTTAATTTCATCTAAAGATGTTTCCTTTTTAGTTCTTACCGTTAAATCTACTACAGATACATCTGCAGTTGGCACTCTAAACGCCATACCTGTAAGCTTACCCGTTAAAGCAGGTATAACTTTAGTAACCGCGATAGCAGCACCTGTAGTTGAAGGTATAATGTTCAACATTGCAGAACGACCTAAACGGTAGTTTTTTCTAGAAGGTGAATCTACAGTAAACTGAGTAGAAGTACTAGCGTGTATTGTTGTCATTAACGCCTCTTCAATACCAAAATTATCGTTTAACACCTTAGCAACAGGAGCCAAACAGTTTGTAGTACATGATGCATTAGATACAATAACATCTGATGCTTTCACCTCTTTATGGTTTACACCCATTACGAACATTGGCGCATCTTTAGAAGGAGCAGAAATAACAACCTTTTTAGCACCACCATCTATATGGTATTGAGCCGTTTCTAAAGTTGTGAAAATCCCTGTACATTCTGCAACAGTATCTGCACCTACAGCATCCCACTTAATATTTTTTGGATCTCTTTCTGCAGTAATACGTACGGTTTTACCATTTACTACCAAGTTACCATCTTTAACCTCTACAGTACCATCAAATTTACCGTGAACAGAATCATACTTTAACAAGTAAGCTAAGTGCTCCACATCTAACAAATCATTGATTGCAACTACATCAACATCACCACGTTTAACTGTTGTTCTGAAGACCAATCTACCAATTCTACCAAATCCGTTTATTCCTATTTTCATATTTGACATTTTTCTATTTTTATCGTTTATTATTAAGTTGTCATTATTTCTGAAACTCGTATAAGTTCCTTATCAATTTTTGTATGTCCTTTAATCGCTTTATTGATAGGCGTTAAAGTAAGCTTGTTATCTTGAATACCTACCATTAGATTGGTCTTACCTTCTAATAAAGCTTCTACCGCCTTTACTCCCATTCTACTAGCTAACACGCGATCGTAACAAGATGGCGCACCACCTCTTTGCATATGACCTAGTACAGAAACACGAACATCATATATTGGTAAATGCTCTTCTACATATTCTTTAAGTTCAAATACATTTTTACCAGATTTATCACCTTCTGCA
This sequence comes from Maribacter sp., assembly GCF_039968975.1. GTDB lineage: Bacteria > Bacteroidota > Bacteroidia > Flavobacteriales > Flavobacteriaceae > Maribacter. Next base: position 13,686 of record NZ_JBDVOT010000074.1, read on the forward strand.
ACAATTACGATACTTGAAGACTTACCAGACTCTTTACTTCTTTTCAAAGACTCAAGTAATCTGTCCAATCCTAAATTCTCTTCAGGAATCAAAATTTCTTCAGCACCCGCACCAACGCCTGCATTTAGTGCTATATGCCCAACATCTCTTCCCATAACTTCTACAAAGAAAAGTCTGTTGTGAGAACTTGCCGTATCTCTGATTTTATCAATACATTCTACCACGGTATTTAATGCTGTATCAAACCCTAAGGTAAACGTAGTTCCAAAAATATCGTTATCAATAGTACCGGGAATACCAATTACCGGAAAGTTATATTCTCTATTGAATATCATACCACCTGTAAAACTACCATCACCTCCAATAACTACGAATGCATCTATACCAGCCTTCACGAGCTGGTCATGAGCTGTTTTCCTACCTTCGGGAGTTCTAAAATCATCACAACGTGCAGATTTTAGAATAGTTCCTCCTTTATTGATAATATTATTTACGCTTCGAGCATCCATAGGTTTAAAATCCCCCTCAATCATACCTTGATACCCTCTATAGACTGCAACACAATCTACCTTCATATAGGCACACGTACGAACAACTGATCTTATGGCTGCATTCATACCTGGCGAATCACCACCCGAAGTCAATACTGCTATTTTTTTTATTTCTGAAGACATGGAAAAATTTAAGCCAACGAAATTAATAAATCTTCGTCAAAAACGGAATAAAACTGAGTCGCATTTTAAGAAAAAATCAACGAAAAGGATTTCGCTGTAACAGATTAATAGTCAAATTATTAAAATTTGATATTTATTAATAAAAAGATAAGGACTTGTTTATTAATCTAATGATTTTGGTTTAGGATAAAAACGAATTAAACTATCATTACCCATGACCGAAGATGGGTTTTGAATTTCTTTTACAGGCTCTTCTTCAACCTCTGGTTTAGTCGCCAAAATCTTTTGAAAGAGTTCCTTAAAATTATTGAAATCTACCTCATAAGAAATTCCCGCACCTTGAGTGGAGCCTTGCTGATCAGACAAATATGCTTGTATCTCACTTTGCCTACTAAAGAAATTGGCACTTAAAGTACCTTCTTCATTTAATAAGACCTGTATTTCAAAATCACCCGCCACTAAAGTTTCACTAGATGCACCAACCGGAACACCTACCTTACCATTGAACAGTATTCTATCTGATATCTGCGTAGATACCGTCACCCCTATTCTATCATCTGTTTCTATATCTGCTGATCGATCCAATATACCCTGCTCATAAGATAGACCAAGGTTAAACTTATCGTTACCGCCACTTAAGATAGAATTTAAAATACTGGATGCACTTTGTACCAAATTACCTGTAATTGCCTGTTGGTTAATACCGCTCTGAGAATTTACGAAAGTACCTTGAGCCAATAGGAATATAGCATTTTTCTCTTCTACGGTTGGATCCTGCAAACGATATTCTAATTCTGATTTAACAATAGAGTTCGTACCCGGAAAATCAATACCAAAATCGATATCGGGTTTTTGAAGCTGCCCTGTTAAACTGATTATTACATCAGTAGGGATTCTTCTCGTAAATCCTGCATCATCAAGTAAAGGTGCAGGATTCGCATTTAGGGAATATACCGCCTCCATATCTAAAATAGCCTCTAATGGCTTTTGATCCCAATTTATAGTACCACCGGGTTCCACCTTAAATTTCTTATCAATGATACCACCAAACTTATAATTGAATTCACCTGTAACCACAACATAATCACCGTACATTTCAAATTTGCCATTAGTGTTGATCTGTATTAATATAATACCCACCCCTGTACCTTTCAGAGAGCTTCCCGTCTTGGTATCGGTCACAATTTCAACTTCTGCATCTGGAGTTACATCAAGGTTAAATTCTAATTCTAGACCTTGGTAATCTTTTAATTGGAGCTGGCTTTCAATTCGCTTTTTATCCTTTTTTTCTAAAAAATTAATAAATGAATAATCACCAACACTTGCCACATCACTTAAAGGTATTTTTAAAGAAGTTCCTTTTGCCGTAGCCCCATCTACAGTTATATTTAAAGCAGTAGTAGGTCCATAAATACGACCTGTACCATTTAAATAACCTGTACCATAATACAAATCACCTTCCTCAAATTCTGTATTTAAAATTAAGAATCTATCATTCTGGGTATCTACATTTAGGTCCAAAACCCAATTTTTAAAAAAACTATGGGTAATAGTACCATCCAAATTGGCATGTGTACCTTTTGCCACATCTTCTAAAGCTATATTTTCAAAGTCGAAAGTTTGGTTTTTCAGAATAACTCTAGATCGTGGAGCAAAACCATAATCAACATTTAAATAGGGCACAGCAATACCTGCATTATCTAAAGTCAGCAATCCATTAAAATTAGGATTATCAACATTTCCTTCTATCTTAACCCTACCATCAATATCACCACGTATATTATCTATAACCCCTTCACCCAATGGACTAAACGGCTCTAAACTAAAGTTACTAAAATTGGCTATCAGGTCAGCTTTAGGTATTTCCCCTTTATTTTCAATACTACCTACTACGCTGAATTTTTCTACGTTATTGTCTGACAATTGTGAATTTACTTGAAACTCAGATAAATCTTTATTGCCAATAATATTAATTGCTAAATCTCCTAAAGGAATACTGTTAATTCCGAAATCAACAATGTTCAAATTTGATGACGGTAAATAGATCCCGTCTTTTTGAAGCACATTCAAGGTACCGTTAACTTCCCCCTGTAATTTTAAGCTATCTATTACAGGCGTTATTTTATCTAAGGATACAATTTTGAACTGAAGCTGTAGATCCTTGTACGTTGAATCTGCCAATCGACCTTTTAATCTAATTTGCTCTTTTTCTTCATTATTCATTACAATTTCTTGAATTGTAATACTATCTAAAGATCTATTTAATATAACCTTATTCTTTCTATCGCCATCTTTATTCAATACCCATTTATTGCCTTTAAAATTTACATCAGATGTTTTAAGACCTATAACCGATTTGTTATCCTTATTAAAAGTGTGGTAAAAGTTTAAATTGTAAGAATCGTTAAACTCACTACCACCCTTAAATTCAGACCTAAAAAACAATGTATCTTTTAAAGTTGTATTTATCAGGTTGAAATCTTTGAAATTATAATAGGGTGTATCTAGCTCGCCTACCGAAACATAAGTATTGAACAACGGGTTCTTATTATCAATTCTAATCTCAATACTATCGGCAGCCGTACCAAAAGCCTCTATGCTTGGAGAAGCAAAATTGAGCTTAAAATCACCATCATCAGCCACGATATTTCCTTTTATAAAAGTGTTTGGATCAAAACGCACCTCTGGAAAAAACACATCAACAATCTTATTATATATTTTAAAATTAAAGGAAAGATTTTGACCATCAGAAACTTGAAAAGGTCTGTAATTAGTATAGATACTACCTAAAGAGTTTTGAACAAGTTTACCTAACTCTTTAACTTTAAAATTACCTTTCATAAAACCGGTAATGATATCTGGTGAGTTTATATTTATAGTCCGCTCGCGATTTTCACCAAAGCTAGAAGTCACTGCAAAATCATCAAAATAATATGTGTCGTTTACGTTTTGATAGCTTGTTTTTGTAAAATTTATATCTCCAATAATGTTGTCTAGAGTGTTACCCGTAATATCCATACTAACATTACCCTTAAAAACTGAAACGCTATCATTGATAATATTCAGTTTCTTTAAATCAGCATAGTCTACAGAGGCAATAAAGTTGAAATTATTTCTAGTTTCTGCAATATTCGCAAGACCTTTAAAATCAAATTTGAAATTCTCATCGTTACTGATCAAAGAACCATCGAACAACTGGTCTTTAATTATACCTGAAACGCGCAAATCTTGGTAGTTATACCTATTAAATTCTATAGAATATATTTGTCCTATAACCTCGGTATTCAATTTTTCTTTAACAAACCCCTTACCTTCTACATTAAAATCTAGAGTTATTTTACCAAGGTTTTTATTCTCAGCAAAATCACCCAAATCAAAGTCTATCAAAGAAATAAATCCTTTATATGTCGCATTATCGATATTATTAAAATCACTTAACACGATATCAGCATAACTACTACCAACAGCAGTATTTAAATTGATTTTTGCATCTATAGAAGATTTAGTAATAAAGGTGTTTCCACGAATTGTAAATTGTCCAAGTTTACTAAAAGACGATGGTAATGACTTACCAATTAAATTAGGTAACAAAGCATTTAACTGATAATAGCTACTGGTAACATTCTTCATTTCAGCATTTAAGCTAAAAGGCTTTTGCTTATTGAATAAATTTTTAAAATTAAAATCGCCACGTATACCGGTATCATCAGAAAAAAGAAAGAGATCATCAGTATTAAGATCATTTAGCACTCCGTTTACATTGGCATTGAATGTTACCTCTTTTCCCTTACCAAATTCATTGTACAACAAATTGACTTCATCAAAAGCCACCCTAGATTCCTTAAACTCCGCTACAATATTAACCTTGTTCAAAAAATCTGCAAAATCTTTACGATCATAGTTAAATACCAAGTTTCCATCTAAAGCAGAAAGAGGTGTTTCAATTTTTAAAGAATCAAAACGCATTTGCTGTTTCGTATACTTAAAATTTGTAGCTAACCTATCAACTTTTAATCCTCTATTACTAAAGAAAGACATTTCTTGAATATCTGCAGAAACCTCAGGACCTAGAATTAAAAAATCTCCTGCATTGATATTAAGACTATCAAAATTTAAAACATTTGCGTTATTTAAATTTTCATCAATATACTTAAACCTGCTATTTTCAATATCAACCTTGGATGATGAAAGTCTAAAAGGTGGCGCACCAGGAGCTCTAGGATTACCATTATCAAGTTTATCTACAAAAACCTCTAAATTAGTATTGGTTTCACCGAAATACCTTTTAAGCTTAAAGTTTAATTTATCAACTTCAATATCGCCAAATTCTAAATTTCCTTGTACTAAATTATTAATACTTAAAACAGATGTTTTAAGCTCATTTACATAGAATAAAGTGTCTTGTTTGTAATCTTCTATAAAAACACCTTCCAAACCTGTTTTCCATGAAATCAAAGAAACCTTTAATCGCTCAATATTGATATGCGTACCATACTGATCGTTAATTTTTTTCGTAGCAAACTGCGCCAGCAAGGTCTGAACCACTGGGAGTGAAAAAATGATGGTACCTAAAACACATATCAGCACTAGCACCAATAATGTTCTCACCAATATTTTTCTCAGTTTTTTGATAGGTCTTTATGTTTTACCTTTGTTGCTCAAATTTTATTCCAAATATGTCTGAACACGATACAATTTATATACTTGCTATAGAATCTTCATGTGACGACACTTCTGCGGCAGTTTTAATGAACGATAAAGTGCTCAGTAATGTTGTGGCTACCCAAGCTATTCACGAAGAATACGGAGGGGTTGTACCAGAACTTGCTTCAAGAGCGCATCAACAAAATATAGTCCCTGTCGTTCATCAAGCCATAGCCAAAGCAAATATCGATAAAAAACAATTATCAGCCATAGCATTTACACGTGGACCTGGACTAATGGGCTCATTACTTGTAGGTACCTCATTTGCAAAATCTTTATCATTAGGTTTACAAATACCACTTATTGAAGTTAACCACATGAAAGCCCATATTTTAGCTCATTTTATAGATGACAAAACTATGAAGGCACCGTCATTTCCTTTTTTGGCGTTGACCATAAGTGGAGGTCACACACAGATTGTTCAAGTCAACGATTTTTTTGATATGAAAATTATTGGACAAACATTAGATGATGCGGTTGGCGAAGCATTTGATAAAAGTGCAAAAATTTTAGGTCTACCCTACCCTGGCGGCCCCTTGATAGACAAATATGCAGCAACAGGCAACCCGAATAAATTTGAATTTACCATACCAAATGTTAAAGATTTAGATTTTAGTTTCAGTGGATTAAAAACCAATATTTTATATTTTATACAAAGACAAACGAAAGAAAATCCAGATTTTATAAAGGACAATCTTGAAGATATTTGTGCCTCTATTCAGTATACCATCATCACTATATTGATGAGAAAACTGAAAAAAGCCGTAAAGCAAACAGGCATAAAAGAAATTGCCATTGGCGGTGGAGTATCGGCAAATTCTGGAATTAGAAATGCGCTAACTGAAGCACAATCAAAGTACGGATGGAAAACTTACATCCCAAAATTTGAGTATTGCACTGATAATGCCGCTATGATAGGTATTGTAGGCTATCAAAAATATAAAAACGAGAAATTTTCTCAACAAGATGTAACTGCCAAAGCCAGATATGTTATATCATAGTTTTTAAAACAACCCACATGCAATTATTTTACAATTCAGATATTAAACCCACAGATCCTACTTTCATTTTTGATAGTAATGAAAGTAAGCACATCATAAAAGTTTTGAGAAAAAAACATGGTGATCAGTTGTGGATTACAAATGGAAATGGCTACTTATTTGAAGCAAAAATAATTGGCGATAATTTAAAAAAATGTGAAGTTGAACTTGTATCCTCAAAGAAAACTCATCCAAAATCGCATTGGTTACACATAGCAGTTGCACCAACAAAAATGAATGATCGTTTTGAGTGGTTTTTAGAAAAAGCTACTGAAATAGGCATTGATGAGATTACACCCATTATTTGTGAAAGATCAGAACGCAAAGTATTAAAACTAGAGCGTATGCAACGTGTACTAGAATCAGCGATGAAGCAATCTTTACAAACATATTTACCCAAACTAAACGAACCCATTAGTTTCTCTGAATTTTTAGAAAAACCAACAACTGAACTACAATTTATTGCGCATTGCGAAGACACAGAGCGGCATGAACTAAAAAAAAGGGTTTCTACAGATAAAAATGTTACCATCTTAATAGGTCCTGAAGGTGATTTTTCTCCTGAAGAGATAAAGAATGCTATGCAAAAAGGCTACGCACCTGTTGCCATGGGCAAAACAAGATTAAGAACAGAAACAGCTGCAATTGTAGCCTGCACCATTATAGCGACAATAAATAATGGCTAACTTTATATAACTGCATTAACCGCACCTATAATATCACCATTTCTGTTTTCTATAAGCAACATGAGAATAAGCTCTTCTTTGTTTTTAACAATTGAAGGAATATTTATGGCCCCAACAAGACTATTATCCTCAATTTTCATACTCTTTTCTGCTACCACAATGTTAGAATTCACTAATGTTCTTTGCCTGTTCTCACCTCTTTTTACTTGTGTAGTTCTTTCGTTTAATACCAAAACAGCTCGCGCAGTTTTACCTGATGTATTCCCAACAATATTATAATCAAAATTTACTTTATCAATTCCCCTTTTTAAATTTTGAACAATAAATTGATTTTCTGATTTCACAGCAGAATATTTATTGATAGCGTTTATTACCTTGCCCCTATTTGAACCTACCAAATGTTCTTTCCCATTAACCACCAGTTCTGGCGTATAATTACCTCTATATCCAAACTTTCTATTGTAACTGCTTTGCTTTTCGGTAAACTCTTTATTGCTAAATGGATCAGTCCAACCTATATAATTCCAATAATCAACATGATAACTAAGTACAAATACATTTTCAGGATACTTAATCTTTACTTCCTGCAACAAATCATCGGCTGGCGGACAACTAGAACATCCCTGTGAAGTAAAGAGCTCTAACACTACCATTCCGTTCAATACATTTTCTGAATACTTTGAAGAAAAAGCATCATCAACTTTATTATCTTTACTCGGTTGAGATTTAATAAAGGAGGTTAATAAAAGACCTGCCCCCATAAACAATAGAACAATTATTTTTTTATGTAACATAATAGTATAATTAAGTATTCTATTATTCGAATTAAAATGAAAAAACTTACAATTTATCTTGCTTTAACCTTGTTGTTCTTCTGTTTTCAGATGTCATCACAAGAATTAGCTATTTTAAAATATCAAGGTGGTGGAGATTGGTATGCCAACCCAACTGCATTACCTAACTTAATTAAATTTTGCAATAATAATATTAACACAACTATTAACAGTAAACCTGAAACTGTAGAAGTTGGCAGTAGTTCCATTTTTCAATATCCTTTCTTGCATATGACCGGGCATGGCAATGTTGTCTTTTCAGATGAGGAATTAGACAACTTAAGAAATTACCTTTTATCTGGCGGTTTTTTACATATTGATGACAATTATGGTATGAAGCCTTATATCACCAGAGAAATTAAAAGGCTTTTTCCAGATACAGAATTAGAAGAGTTAGGTGCAGAGCATCAGATTTTTAAAAACACGTATTCTTTCCCTAAAGGATTACCAAAAATTCATGAGCATGATGGGCAGCGCCCGCAAGCATTTGCTATATCAATAAACAATAGAATCGTATTATTATTTACATCAGAATCAGATTTAGGTGATGGCTGGGAGGACCCTACGGTACATAACGATCCTGTAGAGATTAGAGAAAAGGCACTACAAATGGGAGCTAATATTATAACTTATGCCTTTAAATATTAATCGATGACCTCAAAAACCATATCGCAAGGCATACTAAGAGCAATAGGAGTACTAGTTGGTATTACTCTTTTATTATACTTCTTATACACTATACAATCTGTTATAGCATACTTGGCAATTGCCGCTGTTACGGCGTTAATAGGCAGCCCTTTAGTTCGTTTTTTTAGATTACGACTTAAACTACCAAATATTCTAGCCGTTATTATCACAATGCTTTTAATGGTTGGGTTGTTAGTGGGTATTGTAGCCTTGTTTATACCATTGTTAACGGAGCAAGGCAAAAACCTATCTTTACTTGACATTGATGAATTACAAAAAAGCTTAAACACATTATATCATCAAATAACAAATTACCTAGGGCTTTCATCACATATAGTTGAAGATGTAATTGATGATTCTGGTTTAGAACAAAATATACTACAAGGCTTAGATATAGGCTTTATTCCAAATTTTTTAAATTCCTTTTTAAATATCTTGAGCACGGCAAGTATTGGATTGTTCTCAGTGCTCTTTATTTCATTTTTCTTTTTAAAAGACAGTAAATTATTTGAACATGGTTTATTGATATTTGTACCGGTTGACAAAAAGAAAGGCACCACCAATTCAATTGGAAAAATTAATGGATTATTGTCAAGATACTTTGTTGGTCTTCTACTTCAAATTTTTATTCTATTTGTAATCTACACAATAGTTTTATTAATAGTTGGTATTGAAAATGCCGTAGTTATCGCATTTCTCTGCGCCCTTTTTAATATCATACCCTATATAGGCCCAATAATTGGTGGTGTTATTATGTTGACACTGACCATGACCAGTAATTTAGGCTTTGATTTTAG